>JAGVKB010000144.1 GCA_020050835.1 Candidatus Obscuribacterales bacterium
CAAAGCCTTCGTAAACGAAAGCTTGTTTGATCGTTTCCGCATCTCGATCGCTAACGCCTTGCGCTCTCGCAACGCTGTGCCAGTTCGCTCTCACTTGCTAAGTCATGGTGGAAATGATCTGCTTTGCTTGATCCGTATCGAGCAAAAACGTGAGCATTGGCTCAATAGATATTTTGCTGACCTGAAAACCTACTGCGTGAGCAGGATATTGCCCTAGCAGTCATTAAAGTCACTGTGCGCTAGTTGACCGCATACCGTACTGCGGTATACTGAGAAAATGATTCGATCTTTTGGAGACAAGCGGACCGAAGCGCTATTTCAAGATGACTTTGTACGCTACTTCCAGGGGATTGCTAGACATGCTAAGCGGAAGCTGGAAGCGGTAAATGCCGCGAGCCGCTTGGAAGATCTTAGAGTACCGCCTTCAAATCGCCTGGAGAGCCTGAAGGGTAACCTGATTGGGTTTCAGTCAATACGGATTAACGATCAGTGGCGAGTCATCTTCAAATGGCTTGACGGTGACGCTTATGAGGTACGTATCGTAGATTACCATTGAAAAAAGGAAAGGCAATGACTGACAATGAGTTTGCTCCGGTCACACCCGGCGAAATGTTGAAGGAAGAGTTTCTGTGCGAATTCGGGCTATCGCAAAATCAGCTGGCAAAGGCAATCGGCATTTCACCCAATCGTATTACCGAGATAGTAAACAATCGACGGAGAATCACAGCCGATACTGCGTTGCGGCTGGGCTTGTATTTCGGCAACAGCCCCGAATTTTGGATGAACCTTCAGATGCATTACGATCTCAAAATGGCTCGCCGCAATCTAAAGCCAGAGGACGTCAAACGCATCAAAAGTAAGCGGTCTGCTTAAAGAGAAAGGCTTTGATTTATGCGTAATTGCGAAACGTGCTCAGAAAGACTATCAGCGGCTGGTTTGTGCCTATTCGAATCCTTCGTATCCTTCTGACCTGCCCCATTTTGTTGTACCACGTCAAACAGAGAGTGTGCGTCCGATTTCTACTGCATCCCTGCGGGCAAGGTAAGTCTTTCTGTATACGAACCGACCGATGTTGACGGCGGGCACACTGTCAGTTTCCCGTGTAAAGGTGATATTGACAGAGTGTTTAGTTATCGATTCTTGAGAAGTCACGCTGTGGATGGCTACCCTGAGGAATGTGTATTAGGAAACTGAGGGTCTCGTTCTGCGTAATTTCTGCAAGATGGAAAAGGCAAGCAGCTTTAAACAGGAAGCTTCAAAGTGATCGATTTCTAGCTTGCGTTCGCACTTCAAATGGCGCTCAAACCCGCTTGGGTGCTTGAGAGGAAAGTCAATAGTTCGTGATGGTAGTGGCAGTCGCTTCACAAATCTGGTATGTGTTCCGTCGAGCCCGCCGACATTGGATACGAGATTTACTGTGGGAAGTATCGTCAGACCGCCGGCGCGTAGGCATGCTGCGATCCATTGGTACCCCCAACTCGAAGTTACTTCCCTTGGAATATGCTGCCAGAATCTCAGTACAGACTTATTAGTATTAAATTTGCTGACAGATATTCTTGTCTCGTCCCACATTTCGTGCCATGGAATAAGATCTGCCTCTTGGTAATGTCGCCAAGCTCGGCGCCAAGTGGCCCATCCCCAGAGGAGAGGATATCTGGAGAAAATGTAAGAGTCGTCTGACGGAATTACAATGCTGGGTTGATAACCACAAATTGAAACAACCTTTGGCTCGTTTCTGTATCGCTCTAGCAGTTCTTCTGCAAATTGGAAGAAGGATAAATTTGGGACGCAGTCGTCTTCCAGTATTATTGCTTCCTCCACCTGACTGAAAACCCAAGAGAGACCTTCCGAAACATTTTTTCGACAACCGAGATTCTCGTTAGCGTACTTCGTTTGCACCGAGCACGTCCAGGTGACCTTTTCGACCAGATCTCGTGCTTTCTTCACTTTATTGACGTCGGCCTTGTTTCCAGGTCTTGGTCCATCGGAGATAAGAAAAACTCTCTCTGGAGCAGCCTTGGCTATTTGGTTCCACACCTTCTCCAAATGTCCCGGACGGTTGAAAAAGACCAGCACTACTGGGGTTTTCATAAGAGTTTGTTGGAAACGGAAAGTAGTTCCTCAGCCTTTTACCCAATGAACTGCCTTCTCAATCTTCATTCTTTTGTGTTGTCGCTGAAAGCATCCTGGTTGAGTAATGTGGATTCCCATAAGGAAGGTGGGTAAATAGAAGGGTGCGGTGAAAGTCGCAAGGGAAACCGCTCGATAGTTAGACAATTCGGTTTTTCCCAAAGAGAGCTTAGTTAGAGTGATTGGACCGTTTTGAGCGTTGCTTGAATGACCCTACCGGAAACTGTCATTTCACTTGGTAAATCGCTTCGAGGTATTGTTGTCGGATCGGTCTTGGATATTGCTGGATTGAGCGCGGAGCAAGCTCATATACGAATTGGTAAGGCCATACGCGCTGGAGAAGGCTACGCTGTTTTGAAGCCAGGTTTTACGGAGTGTGCCTTGGTCGTACGCCGTAATCTAGATCCGCTCTCTCCGCGACTTTCTGGACACCTGTTTGCATGTGGAGTCTTCCCTTTTGAAAAGCAAGTTTTGAGCGGCGTAAAGGCAATGCTGAAAACTAATTTGGAGAGCGGCGATTTGCTTCTTTTGCCGACAAACTTTAGCGGGCTTGTTTGTATGCTTCGATATGGACTGAGTCGCGAGCGAGTCTTTGCAAAGTATAGTTACGGCGAGCCTAGGGGCACTTCGCCGCTACATTACGACAGTGAACACTGCTGGTGGTATCAGCTAGCTGGAAAGAGAGTGGCAGTAATAAATCCAAGGGCGAAGTTCATTGTTAGTCGACATAATTCTGACACTTGGAGTCGAGTTTGGGGCAATGCCAAAGGCTTTGTAGAGTTCGAGCCTGTCGCTGTTGAGATTCCAGACGCTGCAGAGTTAGCTGTTCGTGAAAAATTCAAAGATTGTAGTGACCTTCTCGCATCAATGAGAGAAACAATTCATGCCAATTTGAATAGCTTTGATGTGGCGTTAGTTGCTGCTGGTCACTATGGCGTTCCGATCTGTATTGATCTGAAGAAGTGCGGAAAGGTAGCGATCCAAATGGGAGGGCATCTTCAAATAGTCTTCGGGATTTATGGTCGACGTTGGGAGGCTCAAGGTGAATGGCAGCGGATAATAAATGAAAACTGGACCAAATTTCCGTTGGATCTTCGTCCGAATGGATTTGAGCAGCAAGAAGGAGGCTGTTACTTTTAATGGAAAGTAGGATCTCCTATTCTGTAACTGTTAAATTACCAGCCGGCGTGGATTGCCAAACATTGACAGACCGCACGGTCATCGGTTCATTCGCGCCACTCCCGAGCACTAGGACAAGGTGATTGCGATCAATAACTGAAAATGTCCATGGTGGGGCTGGCGGCGGTACCTTATCATTAAACGCGTTCCAGTAAGTTGTTGCTCCAACTTGCTTCCTGTCAAAGTAGTACTGCGCAATCCCCGCTGAAGTAGCTGTAGCCGGAACCCAAAGAAAGCCATACAAGTGATACTTCGTGAAGTTAGTCTTAGGCGGAACTCTCCTTATTAGTTCTGAAGTGGGGGTTGACAATTTGTTGAATCGACGAGTCTTGGCGTTCCACACACCGAAGCAGTCGTGCATACCGGCCCCGTAGAAGTGCGGGGGGGTGTCTAACTTGGTGCCTTTCAAGTCATACTCAAAAAAATCCACTTCGATAAAGTGCCTGAACTCCTTGGATTGCCCTTGCCAAGATTCCCCGGGTAGTCCTGCCAAATGCTCGATTGCCATCGACCACCAAGCTGGCCAGCCGTGAAAGTTCTGTTTTACTACCGTTTCGGGATCGAATTTCAACGATGCTTCGAAGAAGCCTCCACCGCCAAACGCTGTTCCTCTGAACTTGGCCGATGTGTTAGCCGGGGCGGCGGTTGATATCGCACCGTCTGCTAAGGTAACGCTTCCGTCATTGTTTAATGTGATGCTTCCAGTATTGGTTTTCCCTCCAAAGAAATTCCAGGGATACCACTGAAATGGTTTGCATGTGTTGTCTGTGGTGCAAACGTTGTTTGCTGAAAACTTGCTAGCAAAAGTTTTCAATGTGAATCCAACTTTTGACGCTTGTTGAGGGCAATCTGCGCTTAAAGTTGCAATTGGCAACCAGAAAGTTGATAGAACGACTAGAAAGAGGGCGTTTGTGCAGAGTTTCATTTGATGTTCTACTGAGTGGGAGAACAGTAGTTGTCTGCAAGCTTTCGACAGGTGTCGCCTGAAGTGTATTGTTGTAGTTGGCTCTGGTTGAAGCCTAAATCACCGAAGAGGATCTTTGCTGCACTGAAGTCTGCCTCCGGCGGGAGGAAGTTGGACCGACCGGCGTCGTGGCAGTTCGTTAACTCTCCGACTAAGATCGATTTACCATTCGTGTATAAGTCCACTCGAATAATGTTGAAATTCGCACTCAATTTCGATGCAACGTTCAACATTTTTTCTAAGTTTGCCGGTCTTGGTACTCCTATGCCGATCGGATAAGTGATGGAAAATGGCAACTTTTCCCAATCTGTCAAATAATAGTCTCGCTTATGCTCAGAGAATCTATCAGTATCCACTTGAATTAGCTTTGGATTGCCATTTACACAGAATATCTTATAGTCATCACAAGTCTCATTGTCGAAGATAAATGGCTCGACTATTACTTTGGGTCTCAGCGTTCTGTAATTCTCCTCGCGCCAACTGCTGTAGTAGTTTGATTTGAACCAAAACGTCAGTTTCGACTCATCTACAGATGACCCCCCTCTTCTAAAAATCACCTGGCCAGACATATGAGTAGGCTTAATTACGCAATCCGGCGGGTAGGTTGCGGCAAGTGCTTGCGACAGGGAGTTGAACACAGCCAGTGTCGGCACGTTGAATTCATTTCCAACTTTAGCCGCGACATAGTACTTAGCCAACTCCTTGTCGGACACGAAAACTCGAAGTGGGTCCCTAACTTCTTGGGAGGTCTTGATGTAGAACATTGCATCGTTAAAGCCCCCGCTCTTAAACCTGGGAAGCCTCTTGTGAAATGCGATGAAATCTAGGATTCCAAAACAGTTGTCACCCCATTTTGTCCTGGGAAGTAGAGCCTTAATTGTCCTCGAAAGTGCTCTCAGTATGATTCTTGTATTCATAGCTTTGGCAGTCAGCCTAAGTTCTCAGCGGTCAACGAAAAACAACTCGGGACTAATTCAAACATTAGTTCATTTCTTGCATGCTAATGTCCAAGTGAGTCGGCAATTCTCATTAGAATGTGTGCGTAGTTTTGAACGAATCCGTAAACTACCAGCGCTGATGTAATCAGCCAGAGTACTATTGTTAACTGAATCGGTCTGTCGCGAGCAAAAATGTTCTCCGGAGCATCGGTTTGTCCGTCTGCTGCACAAGAAAGCTGCTGGTATCTCATCAAGCCATACACTACGAACGGCACGCTAAGCATCATCCATTGTCCGTGAAATGACATGAAGCTGTAGAAACAGTATGAAGTCAATAGAGTCGGCAACGTGATCGCTTCGAGGCGATCTAGAAGTTGTACTGAATATACTTTCAACGTCTTTCGATGCGACTCTGCTGCATCCTGAACAATCTGAAGTTCCCGTCTTCTTTTCTGGAGTGCTAAGAAAACTGCACCGAACCCTGTGCAAACAAGAAACCAACCGGACACTGGAACTCTAACTGCAATTGCACCAGCCGTAGCTCTCAGTAAGAATCCGACCGCTATAGCTAATACATCAATTATTACAAGGTGTTTTAGAACTAGTGAATAGGAAATCGTGAGAACGAGGTACGCTAGTAATGCGAGTATTAGCGATCCCCTGGCTGCACACGCTATGCAGAGGCTCGAAATTGCCAAGATTGAAGCATAAATCCAAGCCGCTGGAACCGGAATCTGGCCAGCGGTTATTGGTCTTTTGCATTTTACCGGATGAAATTTGTCGATATCGCGGTCAACAATGTCATTGACAATGTAGGTTGCGCTCGACATAAGACAAAACGCTAATACGCAAATGCTGGCATCTTTGATTAGCTGTGGTATGTGAATATTAGCGGAAAACAAGAGCGGAGCGTAAGCAATCAGATTCTTGGTCCATTGATTCGGGCGCAATACCCTAAAATAGGCCATAAGTGTCTGTGTCGGATGAACTGATGAGCTGGGTATAGCTCCTGGACTCTGCATGTGGACCTCCTATGCTTCTCTACCCATTTGGGGCAGAATCAAAGCGGGGGCTCACCTGAGCGACAGCTCCCTAGTCTGTCCACATGTGCGGACCAAGACTTGAGTGACAAGTTGCTGGCGTCTTGCGGAGCTTCAAATGCGCGACAAGAGGTTCGAGAATCTTAGATTTTCTGTCGTCCAGGGAAATCTTTGGCTGGGCTGTTTGTTCTTACTCCTGCTAGCCGTGGTCTCCCGATTCGATATGGACAGGACTTCAGCAGCCTATGACCATTGGTCCTTCCATTTACCTTCTGTCCTACGGATGTCTGGACAGCTTCCGATGCCAGATCTCATTTGCTATCCTTCGGTATGTGCTCCGGGATATTACCTGATTCTGGCTCTCGTTCATAAGTTCATATCTTCGGATCCTTTGACCTTGCATGTAGTCAATGGTTCATTCGGGCTAGCATTCGTTATGGTCGTGTTTCATTTCGCGAGCAGAAATACGTCTCCTGGTACTGCGCTGGTGTTAACTCTCCCGCTTGTATGCTCAAGCTATTTGATCGAGCGCTCGCTTTGGATCAATACAGACAATGCCTCAGCGTTTTTCACATTTGTGTGTGTTGGACGTGCGGCATTTTCCTGTGAGAAAGGAATGCCAAACGGTTTTCTAAATGGGATCATCGCCGCAATAGCTGTAGCTATTCGACAGACAAACCTGTGGTTGGTAGCACCCGTATTTCTATCTGCCCTCGCTCCGCGCGGCAACCAAATGCTTGAAGCGGAGTGTCCGACGCGTTTCAAGCATTCTTCCCTGAACTGGAAAATGTTGATTCCGGCGTCCTTAGCGTGTGCGCTACCTCTTTCGGTGGTACTCACTTTCTGGATAATGTGGCACGGGCCGGTGCCTCTAAGCGAATGTGCATTAAAGCACGCGGGCGGAGCAAATCCTGCCATTCTAACAATTGCCTTGAGTATCTTTGGTGGCTATGGACTATTCTTCCTGCCTGTTCTGCGTGGGGAATTGAAAACGCTGCAACTGAAAAACAGGGCGTTAATCGCTACCATGGCGTGCTCATTGGCTATGGCAGTCATTTGGCCTACGACTTACTGTGAAAGTGCAGGTCGTTATGGCGGAACATTATGGGAATTGGCGAGGCTAACTCCCAGCCTGTGCGATCGATCGTTAGTTTTTCTACCATTGGTTCTCATCGGTGGGCTGATACTGTTTTTGTTTGTCCGCTGTCTGTTTAGGGCTGGAAAAACAAGACAGACTACTTTTGTCTTACTGTCACTTCTTAGTTGGATGATTTGCCAGTCTGCCAATTCAATGGCGTATCAGCGATATTCCGAATTCATAGTTCTTGTGACTTTGATTTGGTTGACTTCCATGCTGGTTCCTCGGGCTGACAGCAAGACTTTGCGATGGGAATTGATATGTCCAGCCTGCTTGGCTGCTGTTCAATTGGCCATTTTAGTGGCGGGGTTGGTGTTGCTATAGTTGCCAGGTGTCATGCAAGCTTTGCCTGGACTTTGAAGGTACCTGCTGGTGCAAATATGTCTAGCTTGGGGCTGCTTGCGTTACTATCGGCGGTGCCAGGGTAGAATCATAGAGGACAAATTGGTTCCTAGTCTAAGGGATTTTGTTGGGAGTGCGCGTGCTGTGAAGCCTAACCGACTTTTACTACTGCGCCTTCAAAGCTTCTTGGTTATTGTATCTTTTCCGCTGACTGCTATCCGCTTGGAGTTCCTCGACCCGCACCTGCGAGGAATTTTGTTGGCAGCAGTGATGTTATTTGGTGTTGGTGTGGTTGCATTCGGGCGCATTCTCGGTGGACGTGGGCTGGTCTCTATTCAATTCCTCAGCAGTCCGGTGATTGCATCAATGCTTTGCTATTACCTCTCTGGAATAGCCAGCGGATTTTTTGCCATTAATCGAGGGGAGTACCTCTACGAAGTGGCTACTCAGGCATTATGGTATCTTGTCCCCCTCTATCTATTCGGAATGGGGATCACTTCTCCACGCGATGTGCGGCGAGCCGTCAATTGTTATCTACCCGTGGCTATAATCGTAGCCTTGGCGGCAATTCTGAGAGTATTGGTTGGACAGCAGGCCCCACAAACCATGATGGCTTCTTACAGCAAGTCCGCAGTGGGAGATATCTCCGCAGTGCTTTTTCTCTCCTGCGTAATAAACTTCTTGTCGTTCGAAGCCAGGACCGCCGGACGTACAGGCTCTTTAGTCGGTGCTGGTATTGGACTAACAGCGATGATCGCCACAGTTAGTCGGTCAGATTTAGTAGGTAGTCTGATTGGATTATTGGTTGTGCTCAAGTTGAAGCGAACGAAGTGGCAGACCGTTGCGGCGGTGGGCATTGTTGTTCTGTTGCTAGTTGCCGTTGGCTACTCTATCCTCCCTCATCGCTTGGCTCAGCGCTTTCTAGATTTTGGCGAGCGCTCCTCTCCACAAGGAAGGCTTGAGCATTGGAGCGCAACTTTTCAGTATTTGAGCGAGCATCCGCTTGGTTTCGCTGGGTGGGGACAGACTCCTGATGCTTGGATGCATAATCCATCCAATATGCTGTTGGAGGCTTGGTTAAGTCTGGGACCAATAGGTGCTGTTTCTCTTCTTTGTGTATTTGTATTCTCGATAAGCACGGCAGTGCGTAATTGTATGCGAGCTGCACCCCGCAGCAGCCTACAAGATTCTAGTTTAGTGCTATTGGGGATTATTATTATTATGACTATGCGGGCTTTGCAGGATGCATTTATGGGAATGCACTCAGATGCAACGCTGTTCTTTCAGTGTGTTGGCACGGTGATTATGATTGACTCCTTCCTGGCGCGCTCAAGAGTTCCTGCGCGACAGGAATTCTTGGGGAGTGAACGGAGACTAAAACAGGCTGCGTTTGTTGATGGCAAGACTGGTAAGTAGCGACTCAATGTTTGCAAGTCAGCCACCTAGTCGAGAGTTTGTAATAGACACACCAGAGGTTTCTGTGGTTATGCCATGCCTAAATGAGGAGGCTGGTTTAGCAGCTTGTATAGAAAAAATCAGACTAGTCTATAAAGAAAGCGGAATTATTGGAGAGATCATCGTCGCGGACAATGGCTCAACTGATTGTTCAGTGGAGATCGCTGAACGTCTAGGTGTGAGCGTGGTTCACCAACCATTGCTCGGTTACGGTAGTGCCTACCTGAAAGGATTTAGCGCTGCCAGAGGTGATTATCTGGTGATGGCAGATGCTGATGATACTTACGATTTCTCCCTGATCCCCGTATTTATTTCAAAGCTCAAGGATCAAGGCTTTGACTTCGTAACCGGTAGTCGCTATGCCAAAGGCGGTGACCGAAACATTCCTTTCTTGCACAGGTATGTAGGCAATCCATTGCTGACGCTCGTACTTAATCTGCTGTTTCAGGCGTGTTACAGTGATGTCTACTGTGGCTATCGTGCCTTTACGCGCAAGGCTTATGACCTAATTCAGCCGGTGAGTCCCGGTATGGAGTTCAATCTTGAACTTGCTATAAACGCTCACCTTGCAGGGTTGAAAGTCGATGAGATTCCAATTAGCCTGGCCGTGAGGAAGGGCGTATCCAAGCTGAATACATTCAGGGATGGCTGGAGAAGCCTAAGAATGATGCTTCTCTACTGTCCAAACAGCACGTTCTTACTTCCCGGGCTCACATTGTTTATTACAGGTGCATTGCTTCATCTGTTTGTATTGCTTCGAGTGTTACGTTGGGATGGGCGCCCGTCCAGCACAATCACAGGACTTTTCGCCACGATTCTTACAGTTGTGGGGTTTCAAGTTCTTAGCCTCGGATTGCACGCAAAGACATACTCTTGGAGCCGTCGATTCGATAGAGACAATCAGACTTTGGAAGGATTCTACCGATTGTTCAAGCTAGAGACAGGATTGGCTGTCGGTACCATCTTAATTCTCAGCGGAATGGGCATACTCACATACTTTCTACTGTATTGGCTTCACACGGAGTTACAGCCGCTTCCTTTCCCTGAGTGGATCCCACCGGCAGCCTCGCTCATTATTGTTGGCTTCAATGTTGTTTTTACGTCTTTATTTGTTTCGGCAATGTCCCTCTCGAAGCAAGACCAATGAGAGAGGGGGAGAATAGTCATTCGCGAATCAAAAGCGCTCTGGTGTGCGCTCTTTTAATCCTTACCACTGCAGAGTTTGTCACCCGAGGGCCAGCCAGGGCTCTAGAAAACTCCTTCGACTTCTGGCTTCCCTACATCGGTGCGAAAGCTTGGGTCAATGCGGAGAATCCATATCTTTACTCGAACCTTGCTCACTACTGGTTTGAGTCAAACACTCCCAAAGCGCGGTCCTTAAATAGCTGCAGAAACATGCCGTATCCGGTTTCGTGCTTGTTGTTAATCTCTCCCTTGTCCAATTTTACCTGGGATATCGTGAAGCTAGCCTGGGGAGCGGTTTGCGTTGCGTTATTCGTGGCGGGCACTTTTGAATTGATACAAGTAGCTGAGCTGAGCTGGAGAAGATATAGCTCGTGGCTACTGTTGGCTGCTATACTCGGGTTTTACCCGATTCTCAGCGGGTTGAGCAATGGACAGATTGCTGTTGCTGCCGTCATGCTTACTATAATGTGCGTGCGTCGTGCAGCCTTAGGGCTAGATGATCAGGCTGGCGTTTTATTGGCTGTTGGAATCGCTCTTAAGCCACAAATCAGTCTCTTCTTCCTGTTGCACTATTTTGTTAGACGCAAGTGGAGACTATTAGCCTTTGCTGCTGGCTCAATTTCTGCTATCTGGTTACTAGCAATTGTTAGGCTGGCCAATTGTGCACCAGGTTTCTTGCTTGATTGGCTCCGGTCTGTCAAAAACTACTCGGCAATTTATGTAGAGGGCTTTAGGAGTGCAACGACTGGATATCAATTGCTTGACCTCGGAACACTTATAGCTCCACTGACTGGCAATGCGTTTCTAAACCAGGCTATAACTGCCAGCATACTAATTCCGTTATTTCTTTTATACGGGTTGTCGCTGTACAGAGCCCCGAGAACCGTGAGTACTGAGCTGCTGTACCTAAGTATCCTTGTTCCGCTAATACTGCTGTCGCCAGGGCATAGATTCTATGACGCTGCGTTGCTCGTCATTCCGCTTGCTTGGTGTCTTAGCGCCAAAGAAGGATTCACAAAACTCGAAGCTAAACTCTTGCTATGTTTATTATTGCCATTTTTCATTCCTGGTGGCGCAATTGCTGGCTATCTCGTTGATTCTAGCCGAGTTCCTGGAGACATTTCGACTTCGTGGTGGTGGACAATGTTCGTCGGGCATCATCACATCTGGCTACTCTGCTTAATGGAACTCGTGCTACTCCGCAGGCTATTTTGCAGGGTTTTAGCTGATGGTAGAGATTGATCAGGGCAGACAGGTGTGGCTAACTGGGATTTGCATCATCCATGTGACCGCTCGCAAGTGGCCTGCTTCGGGAGAATCCACATCTGGTGAGTTCAAAACTTGCTCCAAGTCCTGATAGGGGCTACTTCAACTTCAATTCAACTGAGATTCAAGCACCGCAAAATTTGGCGCTTGATTGTTCTTGCTTCGTCGACTGTTAGATGTATTCCATCCGATGTCTTCCAGTCTCTGCTCCTGTCTGGAATAATCCACCTGCAATTGGTTTCGGGAAAACGACCGTGGAGTATCTGGCGGATCTCTGTTTCATATTGGCTTTCCCAGACCTGCCGGTCCACAGGTACTTCCACAAAATAAATACTAGTTCCACGCTTTTGAAGCTGGTCGACAAATTGCTTTAAGTGTTCCAGGTTGTTGTTTAACCTTTGGCGCTGCTCCTCGGTGATCGGTAGTTCTCTGCTCTTCCTTCCAATAGCGATAGCTGTTTGGTTCGGAGAGCGGGATTCTTTGGCCGCTCGAATAAGTCGCAATAAGATGCTTGACGGTTGATAAGCCATTCGAAAGATGGGACTTGTGGAGAGTAAGAATTGTTTGTACTCCGGCATCGCGTCCCTTACAATGTCAGACGGCTTTCGAATGAGAGCTGAACTTAACTCGATTACTACTTTCTTTGGAACGCTATTGGACCGTTGTAAGAGTTCGCAGCCTTCTAAGCCGGACAATCCACCAAAACTTAGGTTGAGCAATTGATTGTCGACATCAACGCGAAGCACATTCTCCAAGAATGAACTGCCTAATGCTACATTCTCTGGCAATGGTTTCATCGGTAGTAAATAGTTTTCTACCTTGATGATATTGCGCTTCTGCTGTGTCTCGCCTATGCCCTCTGGTACTATTCCAGCCGAGATCAAGATGTGAAAGGATAGCAGCATTATCAGAGCAATCAAAAGCGATCCGCAGATGATGCGAATATTGCTAGAACTGGAAATAGATAAATTCATGGGGGGTGCCTGGGTTGACGGCAGCTAGAAAAATGAGAGTCGCGTAGACGAACATGCGGAAGAAATCGCTCTTCAGAAGTAGGTTTCCTATCGTCAATCCACGCTCAGAGGCCCAGTGCCAAGCGTGTAATGCTGCAACCGGAAGAATATAGCCCAACACCGGAAGAGTTTTAGCATAAGGCATAATTGCAAAATCTGTGCAAAGGTGCTTAGCTAACAGCTTCATGTGATTGACATCGGACATTATAAATCCTATCCACGCTGCGGTCACAAAGGCATTGACTACAACTATCTTCCCAACTCCGAGTAAGACACTCTCCGGAATAGGAATTGTGGATCTAAAGATGTGTTCCACAATCAGTCCTGCACCGTGCATCGCTCCCCAGATCGCATAGTTCCATGAGGCACCATGCCAAAGTCCGCCAAGAATCATCACGACGAATACATTTAGGCAAGCCCTGGTTCGAGAACAGCGACTGCCACCTAAGGGAATAAACAGATAATCCTTTAGCCAGGAGGAAAGTGAAATATGCCAGCGTTTCCAAAATTCACCTAGCGAGCGTGAGATGTATGGGGCATTAAAATTGTTAGGGATCTTGTAACCAAGCAGTTCCGCTAATCCCACAGCCATAAAGGAGTAGCCCGCAAAATCAGCAAAGATTTGGGCCGAATACCCGCACAACAGAAGGACATTTGTGATCGTGCCTGCAGTCGTGAAGTATGGATACTTCACGAACCAGGTATAGTCTGCCAAATTGTTTGCGACAAAGGACTTTAAAAAATATCCGAGGGTTAGCCATTTGAAAGCAACGTACCAGTCTATTTCGCGGAAGCACTTTGTTCGAATCTGAGGGAAGAAGTGCCCAGCCCGTAGGATTGGCCCCGAAATTAGATGCGGGAAAAATGAGAAAAACAAGCTAGATTTGCATAAGGTATCAATCCATGACAGCCTTCTTTCCAGTAGTCGCTTTGAAGTATCAATAGTCAGGCTGATACCTTCAAAACAGAAGAATGAGATGCCTAAGGGGAGCGGTATCGACGCGACACCTTGAATGAGTGTCGGTGAAAGTTTTGCGTAAGCCGGTGCGAGAGTGTTAATGGAGGACAGTATTAGTGATGAGTACTTGAATGTGCACAGGACCAAGAGATTGAACACGACTCCACCAATGATCAACTGCTTTCGTAAAGCCGAGTTGTCAGCGTTTCCGGTAACTAGGATAAAACCAATTAGTGCATTCGTGATGATTGAGGCCAAAAGCAGAAGAGTTAAGGTGCCAACTCCTGCCCAGTAGAAAACCATGCTCGCGCCGACCAGCAAAAGTGGCTGAAATTGCCTCAGTGTGCGACTCGGTAAGTAGTAGAGAGTGAAAACTATTAGGAAAAAGGTCAAGAATTCCCATGAATTGAAGAGCAAGTTGTGCGTCCCCCTCTTCTTGAAATTTTACGCTAACGAGAGTCCCATTGCCAGTAGGTGTAGGTGGGAGTGTGAGCAGTAAACGTAATTAGTCTGGTTGCCTACCGCGATGAGCTGCTGCCAGTAGATTTGATTGCTCTGATGGTGCCTATCAAATTTAGGCTTTGGAAGGGGAGAAGGGCGATCGGGCGCAACTTCGGAATCACAAACGAGAATCCTATGCTGGCGATTCCGTAGGTGGCAACTGTTGCGTAAGCAGCTCCCCAAACTCCGTATGCCGGTATGAGCCAGAGGCAAATTGCCACACTGACCAGTGTACTTGCGATTGATATTGGCGCGGACAGATAGAGCAATTTCTGCACGGTAATAAATGTCGATCGGCAGCCACTACAAGCGGTGGCAAGTCCGGACCAGATGTAAACAGCCAAAAGCTGACCGGCAAGCTTGTACTCAGTGCCAAAGAGAGCTTGAACGATCGGTACAGAGAAAATTGCAATAGATATTCCGCAAACGAGCCAGGCGCCTATCACAATGCCGAATAAGCTCCTCATGGACTGATCGAACTGGGCGGGATTCTCTTTCTTGACCTTGCTCAAGTGTGGTAACCCAGTCGCTATGAGGGTAGATGAAATTAAGTTCGTTGCATCGGCGATTCTTGCTGAAGCTGAGTATTGGCCCAGATCCCAACGGGTGACATATAGTCCTAATAGAAGTTGATCGACACGCCAGAATACACTATATGCAAGTGATGCAACTGTTGTTGGCAAGCTTTCTTTGATCAGCTCCCGGGCATACTTCCGATTGAATCTTGCAGTTAGACCAAATTGTAGACTGCGATATTGAAGTTGTGAAAACCAATAACTGACTGCCGCAGTAAGCGGCAAAATGCAGTACAAACATTCCAGCGGTGCGTGTACCAGAACAGCTATCAGCGTAACGGTTGAGGAGACAATTGCAGTTGCAGCTTCAATCGCAGCTAAGGGTCGCGAGTCGAGGCGTGCTAGAAAATCGGCCTTGAATGCGTTGTTGGCTGGAAAAATTGCCGCTACTGTTATTACAACAATTCCGTGATACAAGCTCCCTGATTCGCCTGCTCCAGGCAAAAGGAGCGTGGGCAGAACTGCCAGCAGGGAAAGGATTCCGATTAACGACTGGAGACGAGCTGCCGTCAATACTTTGGAAGCCCTTTCAGTACGGTCGTCCGTTGCCGCGATATCTCTAATTAGCAGATTCTGATTGCAAAGCGTTTGCATACTGTCAATTACAACTCTGGCTATTACATATGCCAATGAGTATGTGCCAAACTTGTCAGGTGTGAGATGTCTGACGAGAAGGAAGGTTGTAAACAGCGTTCCGAATGCTTTTACTATGGATGTACAGCCCACCCAGAGCGTATTTCGGACTAACTCAGGTAGGCCATTCCTCTGCACGCAATCGTCAAGGACCTTTGTTTAACTCACGCTTACGGGATATTTTGCGGAGCTGCTTGTCTCGCGCCACCAAAGAAGTACGAACCGGCTAGACCAAATCCAAAGAAGGTATTGCCTACAGCCTGGTTGCTCTGGTTGCCGCGATTTAGATTCTTTTGGAAAGTTACAGGCATAGCAGCATTGACTACGTTCAAGAGCGCAAAGAGGCTGGTTATAGATGCCATAGCGACCATCGTCGGTACAAGCCGCCTGACCATCGAAGCATCGACCACGACTACGTCTCCAGGCATTACGGGAATTCGTCCGGCCTTGTCGTTGTTTCGCAGGAGCGCCTTCACATTGATGGAGCGCGTGGTAACCGTCCCATCATGATTGAGTCTGCTCAGCAGTATAGACCGCTGTTTGGCATATGCGTCAAAACCGCCTGCCTTGGCCAGAAGGGTAATCAAGTCATCTTGCGGCCCAAGGTAATATAGTCCGGGCCGGTGTACTTCACCGATTATTCGCACCGGCCGAGCCTTCTTAACTGCAGAGCCAAGCGCTTCTGCGTGAAACGGCTCTCCTCCTTTGGGTACCACGAGCGTGTCACCGGCTCGCAGTTTGTAATCCTGCTGATCGTCACCTTCGACTAACATCTGCCAGAGGTCTATTGTCAGGGGTTCTTTCGTCCCGTGGCGAGTAAACTTTATGTGCCTAATGTCAGCAGTGTCCTTAACTCCACCTGCCATCTGTAGTGCAGTAAGGATAGTGAATTCACTAACTACAGGTGGTTTTTCGCTGGCTGACAGAGTTGCACTAACACCCAACTGAAGTCCGGGCTGAAGCAAGGCTGTTTGTGAAATTCCAGCGTCTTTGAGGCGCGGATCTAGACCGGTAAGACCTAAATTGCTGTAAAGACCAGGGCTAACCACTTCGCCAAGCACATGCACATGCACCGGCCGTGCTTTCTTCAAGATCACCACCATTTGGGGTTCGTCCACTATCGAGCGTTCTTTCTGGTTGAGCAACTCGGTCAATTCCGGCAGGGTCAAACCGCCAGCTTTCACGCTACCTACCGGATACACGCTTACCTTGCCGTCCGGAGCAACTTTGACTTCGGTGGTATACGGTGAGTCTTCGGTTCCAAAGGCTGGGTCTACAATCGTCAGCTCATCTTCCGGACCCAGTACGTAGTCCTCATCGAAAATGGATTTGGTCACCGACTGTTTGATAACCCCCTCGCTCGATGAAGAAGCTGGGATTAGTTTCGGTGAGTTGGCTGGTTCGGGCGGAACATCGGCCTGCGGTGTCAGAGCCTTAAGTTTCGACGGACTCTCTGCCGGGGGCGGAGGAACCAAAACGGGTGCGGGCGCCTGGCTCTTGCCGGGAGTGGCAAGTGAGCAAGGCGCGATGTATCCATCCAATACGAACAGACTGCAAACAATTGCCAACCACTTTTTTGCATGCAACAAGACAGGAGATTCCTCGCGAGAAGACTCGGGTACGCGTCGGCTGAAAACTAGACGCGGGACGCAGTGTAGCAATCTCAAAATTGTTTTGCCAGTCGGAATTCCTAATCGCGATTCCCGTTGACAATGTCGCAAGATCCGGTGTTGTGCTAGGCTAACTCTAAAAGTTATAAGCTGGCGTGCCTAAGAATTTTACGTTATGAATATGAGCATGTTGCCCTGGAGCAAGTTTTTCACGAAATGGCATGCGGCGCTATCAATGGTGGTGCCGGCTGCTTTGTTCTTGGCAATCATTGCCATGGGGTGTCTGTTCACAACTTTCTGTCCCCGCATATTTCAATCGGAAGCGTTGGTCTGGATTCAACCCAAGCTTCCCGTTGAATCGGGTCAGCCGCTTGTGTACTATCCGCTGGGCTATTCATCTGTTAGTCCGGACAACACTGCCTGCGAGCTTCTGAAATCTAGCCAGTTGGCATCCCAGGCAATCGATTCAGTTAAGAGTAAATTGCCACCGAGCAGAATTCCAACGGTCAAAGAGTTCCTTACCAATCTCCGTGTCAAGCCAACTGATACTATTCGCGATTCAAACCTGATCGAACTTCAGTTTCGTTCTGGCGATGCAAAAGAATCGCAGTTATTACTGCAGGGACTGCTGAACTCCTTTCTCGAGTTTAACAACTCTCAAATGACCGTAATTTCGGCGCGAAGTCAAAAGCAGGTTGAGGATCAGCTTGCGGCAGCGCAAAGTCGCTGTGATTCTGACAAGAAGGCGCTTGACGAGTTCCAATCCGAAAATGGTGCGCTTAACCTGCCCGGTCAAGTGGAAGGCATGATTGCTAAGGAAACTCGACTTACCGGCAAAGTCGAAGATTCTAAACTGCGGATCGCGGATCTCAAAGCGAAAATCGATGCTATCCAATCGCGACTGTACATCACTCCTGACTTGCAGGATGCGGCAAGTCGAGTGCAGAGTGATGAAGTGATAAAGAAGTTGAAATCGCTAATTGCCGATGAGGAGCTGGCGATACTCCAGGACAGTGCCAAGTTTCGCAAGGAGCTGCCCAGAACTAAGCGAATAAAGCGAACTGTTGAGCGAAACAAGGCGGCTTTAGTTGACCGGGCGCGCGGCATAGCCGGAGAGTCGGGAGTCCGTGTTCTCGAGGGGCAAATGAACGCCTCCGATCCTGTTCAGCAACGGCTTGCTGAGCAGCTTGCCGATACAAGTTTTGAGTTGGCGGCAGAGGAGTCCAATCTGGCAAAGTGGACTTCATCTGTGGCTGAGATTCGCTACCAACTTCAAAACATGCCGACTCTTAAACAGCGGGGGGATGCGCTCGCCCAGAAGGCGGAGGGGACAGCGCGAGAGGTTGAGGACTTAAAGTCCAAAGTAGCCTCCACTAAGGCTTCCCAGGCGACATCGAAGGGCGCTAACAATATTAGGGTAGTTGACCCACCTTCACTTCCGGACGAAGCAATCTATCCATCCGTCAAACTCTGTTTGCTGATTACATTGGTGCTTGCAACGGCTATTGCTGGCGCCGGGTACTTCGTGGTCAGGCATTTGCTCAATCCCTTTGTGTCCAGGGCCTCGGAGTTGAGGCTAGCCTTGGGGTTGCCAGTATTGGGATGGATTGCGTCGAGGCAAGATCAAACTCCGCTTGCAGATCTATCTCAGGCGATGTTGCAGCTTCGCTTGAATTGGAAGGAATTGAGGACGGATGGCAAGAAAACCATAGTCGTCTTGGCCACTGATGAATTTGAAGGACAAGCAACGGTAGCCGGTGCCATTGCAGAGAGTTTCGCGCAAAGTGGGGCACGTGTTGTTCTAGTTGACGCGGACTTTTGGGGTTCGTCGCTATACAGTGTGTTTAAGGTGTCGAAATCCCCTGGGCTTTGTGAATACCTCGCATCCGGTGATGCAAATCTGCTTACGAAGGTTATTCGGCCTGTCAGGACCAACCTGGGAGTTATCCCGGCTGGTGATCCCCGGGCAAGCTCCACTGATTTGCAAGCCGCGACTTTCAGGCGGTTGCTTGCACACCTGGAGAATGAAACGGATGTAGTCGTACTCAATGTTCCGCCTATCAGTAAAACTCCTGAAGCTCTGGCGCTGCTCAATCAGGATGTGTATCTGCTTGTGGTTGCTGCACTCAAAGAGACTCAGATAGACTCCTTGAGTGTCAGCGCAGTGCAGCTCGAGCATCAGCAGTTTAAGTCCGGCGCGGTTTTCCTGTTCGGAGCCAGTGCCAGTGATTTCACTGCCGCTCGTACCCAGGCGGCTGGAATAGAAGAGCCAATCGAAGTGATGATTTAGGCGGCGCCAGGCAGTCGTTTGTCTTTTGAGGTATGGGCGGCTCTTTCGCTGAAGAGTCCGCACCAGAACATGGCGACCGTGGCGGCAGATCGATCAGTATGTTATGCCTCGAGGAATTTCAAATACTTGAGCCAGCCCTGAATTTCGATCTGAAACGCTAAGATGGTAGAAGACGGGCTTGGGACGGATTATATCTATCGGGTGAGAAGTGGGCGATTCGGAGTGCTTTGATAGATGAGATGGGGACCCCACAATGCCGGTTTCTTAGCGAGACGCTGCTGGCAGGTCCTCTTTCTAGTACTGTCGTTGTCTCTGTGCTGTCCATCGTATGCCTTCAGACCGCAGCAAGTCTTACCTGGGTTTCAGTTCAAGTTTCCGGAAGACCATGGAGCTCATCCAAGTTTTCGGACCGAGTGGTGGTACTACACCGGTCATCTTTTTACTGTTGACGGCAAGAAGTACGGATTTGAGGTGACCTTTTTTCGTCAGACCGTTCCTCCTCCTGTTACTGCCTCCAAGAAAGCGAAGGCGGATGAGTCATTGCACATGGTTCATTTCGCCATTACAGACGCTCAAACAGGCGAATTTTTCAATCGGCAAAAGTATTCCACTTCCGTTACTGGCCACACTGAGCTAGCCAAAGATCGCTTTTTCGTTCGCCATGACAATTGGGCATCGAAGTTTGAGAACGAAAGATTCTATGTCACTGCCGATACGCCGGAATACGCTATCGATCTCATTCTCACCCCATCCAAGCCGCCGATCGTTCATGGAAAAAATGGCGTCACGCAGAAGGGCTCATGCGAAGGGTGCGGCTCGCACTATTACTCGATGCCTCGTCTGGAGACTCAAGGAAAGCTCTTTGTCAAAGGTAAGCCGGTTGCAGTATCCGGAATAACTTGGATGGATCACGAATTTATGAGTGATGCCAAGCTGAACAAAGAAGTTGGCTGGCATTGGTGGTCTATCCAACTTGAAGGTGGCTCCGACTTCATGCTCTATGAGTTTACCGATACAGCGGGAAAACCTAACGGGTTCTCCTGCGGGGCAATCGTCAATCCGGATGGGACTTACGAAAAAGTACAGGCGGGCGATTTCAAAGCGTTTCCACTTTCCGTGTGGAACAGTCCTGTTAGTCATGTTTCCTATCCCACTAGCTGGCTTTTGGTTCTGCCGAAAAAGAAGATTTTGATGGTAGTGAAGGCAGTCACAGACCACCAGGAGCTTACTACTACGGGAGTCAACTACTTCGAAGGCGACTCGCATGTCATAGCTGGTCACTGGCGAGACTCAAAAGGAGCCGGAAGTACTGAGCGGAAGCAAGGTCGGTCAAAAGCCTCTAGTGATCCGCTGTCTTCGATGTCGCAGGCTTTCGGAGAGGCAATCGAATTTCTTGCGAACTGCCTACAGCCGGCAGCCAATGCGCAGGAAGGCTCGATGACCGTGGGTGCATTCCTGACAGGCACTACTGGCATGGAGCCACCTGCCGGAATGGAAAGCCTTGTGAGCGCAGGGGCGACCGTGGAGGAGACGGAAGAGGGCGTCGGATATTCAGAACAATCAGTGCCACCACCTACGACATCGTCAACATCACCAACGGGACCGACATCGCCAACAGGACCGACGTCGCCGACAGGACCGACGTCACCAACAAGTCCAACGCGGCCTTTAACCGGGCCAGCATGGCCGACGAAGCCGACACGCCCAATGACCGGGCCGGCCTGGCCGACAAAGCCGACACGTCCAATGACCGGGCCGGCCTGGCCGACAAAGCCGACACGTCCAATGACCTGGCCGGCCTGGCCGACAAAGCCGACACGTCCAATGACCTGGCCGGCCTGGCCGACAAAACCGACACGTCCAATGACCTGGCCAGTCTGGCCGACAAAACCAACGCGTCCTGTGACCTGGCCTGCCTGGCCGACAAAGCCGACACGTCCAATGACCTGGCCTGTCTGGCCGACGAAACCAACGCGGCCTGTGACTTGGCCTGCATGGCCGACGAAACCAACGCGGCCTGTGACTTGGCCTGCATGGCCGACGAAACCAACGCGGCCTGTGACTTGGCCTGTCTGGCCGACAAAACCAACGCGTCCAATGACTGGACCTACGGCGCCGACAAAACCAACGCGGCCTGTGACTTGGCCTGCCTGGCCGACAAAACCAACGCGTCCAATGACCAGACCTACGGCGCCGACGAAGCCTACTCAACCCACAAACCCTGCAAAGCTGACCTGGCCGTGGACGGGACCAAATCAGCCCGGGCAACCAACTAATCCATCTACGAATCCCCGAATACCGACAGGCTCCACAAACCCTCCCACTGCGCCGAATTCACCGGGGCGGCCATTCGGACCTCCCAGAGGTCGATTCCCGTTGCCACCGGGCACTCCACCGACAAGCCCGACTTTCACGCCATCGGAAACGCCTGGTCCGACACTGATTCCACCACCGATTCCAATGCGTCCTCCGATAATTCTTGGTGAGCAACAGGACGGTACGGTCAAATCCCCAGTAGTTGCCGATTCCTCATTGAGCCCAGCTTTCGGACCTCGCAAATCCCAACAATCCGATTTGATGGTTCTCAATCAGCCACTGGAGATGGGACGCCTGGCCTTTGCGGGACTTCATGTTGGGAATGGTTGTTTGTGCGGGTCCGGGAGGATTTCAGCGCGTTTGAGCTCTGTGCCAAAAGAGATGGCACTCTTTGAAGGAAGCAATGTTGATATCAAGAGTGGTAAGGTCGCTGTATCTAAGAAGGACAAGCACGGCACATCGAAGGAGGTCATGTCTGGAGTCCTCATTGGCGCCAGGCTTAAGGGCAAACCTGACGGATCGGACAAGTCGACTGGAGAGGTTGTGGGAGCCGTTTACTTTAATGGGGGCAGCTCGATCACGCAGATAACTGATCCGCAGACGGAAGAGCTAATCGACATTAGCGACGGTGGCATTGTAGAAGGGCACATCAAGAAAATAGACGAAAATCAAATTGCGGTAGAAACAAAGGATCATCGGACGATGCAGATTGCTCTGAAGGATGTCTGTTCCGTGCACTCGCCATTTTCATTCCTGTTGCGGATTCCGGTAAAGTTTGACCGCTCAAATCAGGAAAACCAACCATTTATTGCTGATGCCGGCTCAGTCAGTTTTTGCAAGATGGCTGCTGCGCAAACCAGTATCTCCAATCAGCGAGAAATCGACGAGCGTAGTCGCCCGAAGACGATGCAATATACTGCGCAGCAACGAATGCCGTCAGTCTTGCGCGAGATCAAGCAGATGCTCCTTGCCTCTTACAACGGTGAAATTAGGTCCAGCTCAACTTGGTTCCAACCGCTTAAAACTGCTCGGGGCGGTTTGGGATATGGCAGCCGGTCGGCGGCAGCCATTCGGGGGAAGGGTGCCACAAGGTTGGTTTCGTTTAGCGAAGAGAATCATCAACAACAGTTGAACAACGAAGAATCAGCCTGGAATCAGAATTTCCTGGACTGGTGGAAGAATGAAGGGACGTGGCTGAAGAGGGGCAGTAATGCTCGAATTGTCTACCTCCACGAGAAAGGGTTGCCGGCGGCTGCTCTGGACGTGGAGCGAAAGAAGTGGGGGACTGTCCTGGGGAATGTGCAGAACGTCTTGAGGGGAATTGATCAGCTTACTGGAAGGTACGCAGCGGTGGTTGAGAATGCATTGCCGGCTAAATTTGCCGATAGCGGAACAATCATTAGTATGTGTCGCTCAGACGGCGCAGACTTTTGCACTATGCGCTTGAAGAGTGATGGCGGGCGATACGTCAATGTCAATGTACCTGCGAAATGTCAGGGTCTAAAGTGCAGGGTCGGCTCAAGAGTCCGCATTGCAGGAGTGGAAACGTTGCCTGAATGGGTAAACGCATCACCAGCCGATATTACACACATGGAAGGTACGCGGGCCGGGGCTATCACAATTCAGCGAGCTGTGGCGGAAAGGAAGCTTGGATTTGCCTTGAGGGGAGACGGTGTAGATACGGCAAATTGCCGGATAATGCTCGTTAATGAATCTTGTTTGCCAATGAGTATTGTTATACCCAAAGGGCAATTCTTCATTCCGGACAAACGTTCGTTTCAGATCATGATGATTACGGAAGACCGGGTCATCGAGCTGCCTGGTGGCATGTCCTATTGGGTCAACATCCCAACTTTGTGTGTGTCTGGCAAGAAGGCTAACCGCCCGCCTCCCGGAGGAGTGTGTTATCTCCCCGCTTGTTACCCGGATGCTCGACTTGGTAGGTTGCTGCCAAGATTCTGGGAGATGGCGGAGAACCTAGAAAGGTGCAATGTCCTTCAGAGTCTGAATATCTCTCCCTCCAATCGGGCCAACAAGGTTGCACAGGCTGCAATCTGGAATGAGTTGTCCAGATCTCAACATCGAGTGGATGAAGAGCTATCTATTAAGACTGTGGCTTCTGATCTTGGAATCAACTTTCTCGCGAGTGCTGAGCATACAGGGGAAAGTGCCGATTCTGACAGTGAATATGTACTAGCAGCAGTAGATCTTGTCACTTCCTTGAGCAAGCAACTTGTAACGCAGCAGGGGCAATCCGTTGGTGGTAAAGATCGCTTAAATCTGCTCAGAGCATATGGGACTGGCCAAAGAGAGTTACCCGAGACTCGCCGTGAGCCGTGTGTTAATTGTCTGTAGCCACGGGCGGAAATAGGTAGATGCTGCAAAAGTGCTATAAGACTGTGGTTTCTCTGGCTCTTGTCTGGCACTTCAGCGGTATTTTGATTTGGCTTTCTCCGGCCAATCCGTTGCAGGAGCAGTTAATAGGGCCATTCGTATGGTATCTCAACTATTTCGGGCTATGGCAGAGTTGGGCGCTCTTTGTCTCACCACATATGGTGAATTATTACATGACCGCAATGGTCAAGTTTCGCGATGGTACGGTGCAGACATGGGAATTTCCCCGCCCGGAGAAGATGGGATATCTCGAACGGATGTTCAAGGAGCGTTATCGCCAATGGGGAGTTGATGCCCTTAACAGCGATGCCGAGTCATATTTGCGGCCGGACGCGGCGAGGTATATTGCCCGCCTACACAACACCGATCCGAACAATCCGCCGGTGCGTGTTTGCATAATTCGTCATTGGACCTACATTCCGCCGCCGGAAGAAGGGCTTGGTAAGCCGCTACCGGCAGAAGAGGATGGGCAGGAAGTGATCTTCGACACTGATGTCCAGCCGGGAGATCTCTCATGACGCTGCGTTTGCTTTGCTCTCTATGGGACAAATTCTGGTTCGCACCACAATCACCAATTCCTGTCTGTCTATTTCGAATCGCATTGGGATTGGTGCTGCTTGAATGGTGTTGGCTGACTGCGCCTGAGTTGCTTACTTGCTATAGCGATAACGGCATTTTGCGCATTAAGACTCTTCAGAATGTTACTGCGTTTCCAGTTCTTGACCTGATCACAATCCTTCCACCGGGAGACAGCTGGGTAATTGCGTTCTTTGGCGTTTTTGTTATAGCGTCGCTGTTCCTCACATTCGGTCTGTTTACCAGATTGAGCACTATCATTGTTTACTTGTGCCTGGTGTCATTCGATCATCGCAATATCATGGTCAATCACGCCGGGGTAAAACTAATGTGCCTGGCTGCGTTCTATCTGATGTTTGCTCCAGCCGATGCGGCTTTGTCCTTAGACCGAATCAGGAGAATCTGGTCGCGTCGGATTGCGCCCCCCAGAACTGCTCAAGCGATTGTGCTTTGGTCAATGCGAGCCTTTCAGTGTCAATGGGTGCTACTTTACCTTCATTCGTTCTGGTCCAAGTTGGCTTCGCCGGTATGGTGGGATGGCACTGCGCTTTACTATGTTATGCGTACTCCGGAGTTCAGCCGATTTCCTGTTCCACTCTTGGCCGACAATATGTTGTTATGCAACATCGCTACCTGGGGGACGCTCCTTATCGAAGGAGCAGCCTGGACCTTTATCTATTTCAAGGAGACAAGATATCTAGTCTTGGGTTCGGTTTTCTTGCTTCACTTGGGCATCGAATATGCGCTCAATATTCCAATGTTCGAGCACATAATGTTCGTCAGCCTCATTGTATTTATTTATCCTGAAGACCTCACCAGGCTCATGGACAGGACAAAGATCAAGATAGCAGACTGGTTCGGTTCTCCAGCAATTCTGACATTCGATGGTGCGGTGCCAGTCCAGGCGAAATGGGCGAGGACTTTCGAGCAGCTAGACATTCTGGGCCGGCTTTCGCTAGTCGATATTGCTGTTCCTGAAAGCCGAGATACGCTTCCTTCGCCGCTTCCGGAAGACGGCGGTAGTGGTTTGCTGTTGTTCTGCCGTGGAGAATGGTTGTCTAGCTCTGATACTAAGCGAGCGCTTTGCGCACGTCTGCCTTTGTGCTGGCCTCTCTATCCGGTACTTGCTCTTTTGAGCTAGAACGCGGTGAAGCACAGTTGTCACTATGGCGGTCATAGTGATTAGTAATTAGTCGAAATGGGTAGAAAGCAAGGGATGGGCTGATAGCGAATCTGCATGGGCGTCTTGACGCGGCAAGTTGATGTTTGCCGAGGTGTCGAGTGGCTCGCGAGGGCATCCTGGTAGTCATGAAAGTCAATATCTGGGGACTCAACTATTGGCCTGAGCCAGTTGGCATCGGTCCTTACAGTGGTGAACTGGGAGAGTATCTGTGCGACCAGGGTAATGAGGTAACGGTAGTCACTACCTTTCCTTACTATCCGAACTGGGAGAAGCGATCTGTTGATGAAGGTGTTTTGTTCCGCGCTGATGAGATCGGTGGGGTACAAGTAAATCGGTGCTGGCATTTTGTGCCAAAGCAGCCTTCATTTGTTACGCGGCTCCTTTACGAGCTGTCCTTTATTGCGGTTTCTACCTACAGGCAGTTTCGATTGCCGAAGCCTGATGTGTATATAGTGATTGCGCCACCACTATTGCTAGGCTTGGCTGCGCTTTTAGTGGGTTGGTTGCGGGGAGTGCCCTACATAATGCATTGCCAGGATTTGCAGTTGGATGCGGCGGTAGGTCTGGGAGTGCTCCGCTTGTCAGCGATCAAAAATGTGCTGGCGTTACTCGAGCGTTTTATCTACAAACACGCGGCCAGGGTGTCTGCAATTACCAGCCAGATGTGTGATTCCCTTGTTTCAAAAGGAGTTCCAACCGACAAAGTAGTTTTGTTTCCCAATTGGGTGGAGGTGCCGGAGGAGGGCTCGCTGCCGTCACGCGGTTCTTGGAAGGAAAGGCGGGGACTGTCTTCGGAAACGCCGTTGATCTCCTACTCCGGAGTTCTGGCATTCCGGCAAGGCATGCATAAGGTCATTGAAGCTGCTCGCCTTCTCGATGGAACTTGCCCAGCCGTCTTTGTAATTGCGGGCAACGGTCCAGAGCGGAGTGCACTCGAGGTTGCCGCTAGCGAGTTGCAGTTGAAAAACTTGTTGTTTGAAGATGTGCTTTCGGCGGATGAGCACACCGCCCTGCTTGTAGATAGCGAGGTTTGTCTTGTTCCACAAAAGAATGGCACTGGTTCATCTTCTTTCCCCAGTAAACTGCTAAAAACTATCGCACTCGGACGTCCCGTGCTAACCAATGCGCATGCTGATAGTACACTTCATCATTTTGTAAAAAGGGGAGGATTTGGTCTGACCGTTGATTCCACTGATTCCACGGAATTTGCGGAAGCTCTACGGGCTCTTTTGTCCGATGTCGAGATGCGTGAACAGATGAAGGTGAATGGAAGGAAGTTTGCTGGTCACTTTAACAAGTCGACCGTGCTTGAGAGATTTGTAAATGTAGTGAGTGCGGTTGCAAATACTCGCAGCGCAAGCAGCCAATTGTCGGAAACAAGGGCGTGTTCGCAAGACTCGTGCAGAAACTATTCTGGCGCCAGGCTAGTTGATGCGCGGCGAAGAGAATGTTAGTGCTACTGGGAGAATCTGCTTTAAGTGCTGTCCGAGATCCCATACTTACGACAGATCTCTTTGTTGCTCACCCCAGCGTCGGACTCCTTTAGAATCCCAACGATCTGCTCTTCAGTAAATCGGCTCTTCTTCATGACTGACTTCCTTCCCAGATTTCAAGTCTAGGTTTTGGGGATGTCAGCTGTCAACTTTCTGTTGGCACTTACTTCGGGGTCACCTCACAGTCTATTGGTTTCTGATCGCGCATGGAATTGTCGAAAATGCGTAGCGCTGCTGTTCGCGAGAGCTCAACTCCTTGCTCGTCCGTTCGAATGTCGCCGTCATGCCTAAGATCAATTTCGTCATCAGGTCTATGAGTTCCAGTGTTCGAGCGCTCTAGATGACTGACCGTGGGAGCGGAGAAGTAAAGAAAGCACATATGTTCGGCGACAATCATAATTGCCGACCGGCAAAACTCTTGACGCCAGACAACATATTTTTGTGGCAGCACTCGGAGCTAGTGGCTACACATATGCGGAAGCATTTTTCTCTGAGGAAACAGTCCTTTCATAAATGCCACCAGTCAAGCCCGCAGTTCAAGCAGGAAGTTGCTTGCACCAACAAAGTTTTCTAAATGAGCGCTGTAATTTGTGATTTCGACCAAGCCCTGATTCATAATCAGAAAAAATCTGTACATGCTGGATAGTTCGCACCAGAAATCGTGTAGGTAAGTCTTGTTCAGCATAGTTCCTCCTGATATTTCGAACTGGATGAACTTGATTATTCGAGCCTTGATGGCTTTTCTTGCCCCCTCAATAACGCGAAGCTCTGTGCCCTCAACATCAATTTTGAGGAGATGAATGCCTGAAAGAGAATGCTCGTCTATAAAATCATCAACAGTTCTGAAAAGTGCCCTTTCCTCGATTAATTCACCCGAGAAGTTCCAAAGGCTAGCAGAATCCGGATGCGCACTCGCTCCTGAAGATGTTTGCCATGGAAAATACAGGGACTGCTCACCAGGTTCATTGCCGAGACCAAGTTGGTAGACATGAACCCTGGGGCTTGAATGGAAGTGCTTTCGCAAAGCTTCTGCTGCAGCAGATGTAGGCTCGAATGAATAAATGTCGAAGTCATTTGTAATCGAGTTGAGTTGTTTTAAGCACATGTTGGCATACTGGCCAATATTAGCTCCCACGTCAAAGATGATGATTGTTTTTTCGTGTATTCTCTTTGAAATAGAATAACTTAAGGCAATCTGTTCGCCGGTTTCTTCGCAGGGCAATCTGGCTGCAGCAGACATGTTGAGTGCATGGGTAGATAGCTTGCGAGCAAGTAACCAAAAGGCAAAGAAAGAAGGTCGAGAAACTAGAGATAAGACCACCTTATAAAAATGCACCCAGTTCCTCCCTATTAAAGATGTCAGGCGGCAACCATACTTATCAGCTACTGTGTGCCGAAGAGACAACTCTTAGCATTGATGTGCGCGCCTGGCCAGTGGCTGGAGCCAGACGGGCAATCTGTATATCAGTTCGGCTTACATGGTAGGTGGCACTTCATCGGCGTGTGAGAACTTGCGGACCAACTAGTGAGGCTTTAACAGAGCTGTTTATGTAAGTTACGCGCTAACAAAGAATGCGAAAATTACTCTGATTGCAAATGTAAGTTTTGGGGACACTATAATTCTCGCTGATTACCTTTCTTGAGATGCAATTCAAGCTGCGTTACAATTGGACAGTCTGGCGGTAGCTTTCTCAAGGTTTTTGACGCAGAAGAGATTGCAGTAAGGATAACTACTGCGGATCGGATCATGGATAAGCTTGCGTGAGTCAGCATCATATGTGTACATCGTGTATCCCAATTCTTCGAGAGATCTGTAGAGTTCCTCGCAGGTTACCTTGGCTGAGAGACAATTTCTTTCGGTGAACTCCACTTGTAATAGTGGTGCATCTTCACGGCTAAGCGTTTCGGCCGCACCGGATAGCACACGGGTTTCCCAACCCTCTACGTCAATCTTCATCATTGCAATGCACCCTGCGAGGCCGTTTCGGGTCGCAAAGTCATCCCATGTGGTGCACTTTACCGTCTCTTCTCCGAATTCGCTTCCGGCTTGCGGTGTCGCAAGGGAGTTCCATGCGTCGAATCCGTCCAGTGAAGTAGTCATAGTGAATTCACCCGGACAGTCGGAAAGTGCTAGCTTGTGCAGTTCAATATTTTCTAGACCGTTAAGCACCACATTGTTCGATAGTCGTTGATAGGCCTCTGAGCATGGCTCGAATGCTAAGACCTGCCCAGTGCCAACCAACAGTCGCCCAGCTGTCAGTGCGAACAGTCCGTTATTCGAGCCGACGTCTACAAAGATATCGCCAGGTTTCAGGAAGTCTGATAAGAACTGGCGCTCAGTTCTTTCAAAGTCGGAACTCCAGATAAGGCTGGTTAACCGCTGCTTTGGATCAAGGCGCATCCGAATTCCATAATCAATTGCAATCTCAATATCATACTGTAGTCCAATAAATCGCAATGCCTTGCGGAGAATGCGCCATGGCAAATCTCTTTCCTTCAGTCTAAGTAAAGCGGTATCAACAACTAATGTCATGATGAGGTACCATCAGAAAGTGGGGTGACCCCTGATCGTAGACAAATGATTTTCTACGATGCATCCGAGAGGAGAACTATATATTCTTTCCACATCCTCTGGTGTTTTGTAACCCAAAGTACTGTGCAATCATTTTCTGTTGTAGAAGATCTCTAGGTGATCGAAAATAGCTTCACGAATGGCTTTCGACGACTTCAGAGAGGTCGGATCAGTCTCAGATTTAATTGTTGCGAAAAACGACTCTTTCTCTGGAGATTGCGGAAGACCAGGCGGGCCGTCCTCTAGCTTGACCGTGAATCACGCGCAGACTGCGTAGTCGCATGAATTTGGCCGGCTCGCGTATTTGAATTTGGCGACCTGGCCAAAAGTCATGTTTAATATGCACGCAGACCACGGAGGAGGGCGGTCATACTGCGGCGGCGATTAAGAGCATGATCGAGCTATGCAAGGGACTGATAATAAACCCTTTCGAGTACGTGAAGGACGTGCTGGCGAGTTTCCCATCTGCGAAGACGTCTCAAAATTGATGACTTCCTTCCTGACCGATTGTTGTAGCTGAATCAGACCGAATCGCCTCCAAGCTAGCAATGCCCAACAGCCCGATCCTTGCGTGCGCACGTGATACTGTCAAGTGCGTACTTGTTGCAACGCTTTCGCAAGTAAAGTTCTATCTGTCATTTTCCTTGTCACTTCAATATGACCGGAGTGGGCGGCCAATCCAACTTATGGTTCCGAGAGAGTAGCTCCAAAACAAATTCTCTTCTGGTTGTGAAATCCAAGAGATCTAGACTAAACACCCTTGCGAAGTTCCTCCAAGCATGGTCTGGGTACTCAGCAACGTAACTAAAAAGAAGAGCAATGTTATTTGGTACAAATCGGAAACGTCTTAGCTCTAGAACCAGATCTCTGTAGAGAGCGGAAGCTCGATGCTCCGACAACAGCTTGACAACTTGCTGCATCTCATAGTCAGACACCGGAGGAGAGTTACGAGTTACTCTAGACATGGTCTGAAAATTGTCCTTACAAGCAGAACGTAGTTGCTCACAAAACTGACTATCCTTGTAGGAATGTACCTTGCTTGCTTGCTGCGCATTAACCCGCCAAGTAGCCAATAACTCCGGAATGTAAAGAATATCCGAGTATAGCCCCATTCTCATTGTCCACTCGAAATCACCTAGAATTCCATACTTCGAACTAAATCCTCCCATCTTCTCGATAATGCTTCGCCGAAACGCCAGAGACGTAATTGATAAATAAACAGAAAGGAAAATGACGTGTAAAAAGAACTCGGTAAGTCCGGCCCGCCGATGAGGGAAATCAATACTACTCGAGTAGATCGGAAAGTACTTATTAACAATTGAATCATAGGAACTAATAGTTTTACCGAGCTCGTCGATTAGCTCGAATTGGAAGTGACAGATATCCAATTCCGGAAATTGATCGAGAGTCCTTACAACTGCAGATACCAATCCTGGTCGGCAGGTGTCATCCGATGTAAGGATGTAAAAATATTCCGTACAAACATGTCGTAAACATTCATTCCAGCCCTCGTACAATCCGGCATTTGGTCCTCTAAGCAATTGGAATCTGGAATCGGTAGCAAATCGCTGCATATAATCCCAACTATCATCAGTCGAGAAATCATCCACAAAAATGCAATGCCAATTAGGACAATCTTGTGCCAAAATGCTCTCAATGCATTCTGGTAGATAGCTGCGTTTGTTCAGGTTTGGAACGCAAAAGGTGAATCGAGATTGCGTCATTGATTGATGCGACTCCATTGCGAAATCGAATCTCGGTTCTGACCTTCCACCGTTTAGTAGAAAGTGGATTCTGGAGTGAGATTAATCGGACACCTTCTGTTGTACCACGTCAAGCTGTTTTTGCTCACTGGTTCATGTAGCTAGAGGACGCCCGAGCGAAGATCGCAGCCTGGCGGCGGGAATACAATGACCATAGACCGCATTACTCCCTCAATTTCAAGACCCCACCCCAACAGAATTCGCTAAACACGCGGGTTTTCAAATGATCGAACAACATGAAAGCCAAAAAAGTCCAATTTAGCCTGGACTCGAAAATGGGGGAGTCTCTCCTCCAGCAGATCTTGAAGCCAGTTTTGAATTTTCTGCCGAGCCATCTCTTCCAAACCTTCAAAAACCTCTCTTGACGGTTGGTTACCCTTTCTGTTTCTCTTGTTCATAGCGGTGTGTCCTCTTACCGTAAGCAAGTTTTAGGATACACCGCCTGGCCTTCATTTCAGTGCTGCTCCTTCTTTAGTGCGACACCTGCAAGACTCTGATCGCAACGTCGCCTGACTCAAGCCGAAAGGATGGACTTGCCTGGATGGCGAAAGCAGAGAATCTGGAATACGACGCTCAGCAAGCCGGCTGGCATATCTACCGCTCGAATCACACCTGCGATTCCTGCATCATCGAGGCGCAGTACGAG
>JAGVKB010000026.1 GCA_020050835.1 Candidatus Obscuribacterales bacterium
CAACCACATTCACCGCCAACGGCGGCAATCTTCAGTTCAACCTGTCGTCGCAAGGTGCAGTCGCCGCCACCTCTACCTTCACCGGTACGTTCCGAGCCAGCACTCTTAACAATGGCAACGGCAATGTTCAATTCAACTCACCCAATCCGCTTACATTCGGCGCCGGTTCGATCATCAACGGACTCGGTCAAGTCAACATCTCCGTCAACAGCGGCGCCTTCACCTTCAACGGCGCCACTCTCTCTTCCGGCAACAGTATGAATCTGCAAGGTCAATCCGGTCTGTCAATCGGAGCCAACGCCGTGCTTTTAGCGGCGAATCAAATGCAAATGAATACTTCGACCGGCAATCTCACCATCAATAACGGCGTGTCGGTGACGTCAACAAACAACACTGTCAATCTGCAATCACCCAACAATCTAACCCTTGGTTCCGGCAGTGCGGTTAGCGGAGCCACCGGCGTACAACTGTCCGCCAACAGTGCCGGTTCGACGATATCGATAGCAGGAGACATTACCGCCGGTTCGTTCTTCGGGGCACCTCCGCCGTTCGGCAACATTCTGTCGGCTGCCATCAAGACTCAGGGCAACGTCACTATCAATGCGAATGGCACGGGCGGGGTACTCTTCCAGCCGTCCACAACACGGACGATTACGGCGATCGGCGGCTCAGTTCAAATCAATGCTGGCAACACCGGCGCAAGTATTGTGATCGGTGACGGTGTTAACATCGCAAACATCACCGCACAGGGCGGCAACGTTCAATTAAATGCAAACAACCAGATTAATCTCGGCACTTCAGGGACTGTGAGCGCCAGCACCTTGAACAGCTCTGCCGGCAGCATCAACCTGAGTGCCAACCAGCAATTTTCGACCGCGGCCGGCTCGGCAATCAATGCTCTCACGAACGTCTCCATTAACAGCCCGGTAATTTCGTTTGGAGGCGCGCTGACCTCCGGGACGACCGCTTCACTAAACGCTAATAACAGTTTCGCGGTAGGAAATGCAGCGAATCTGGCCGGCGGCACAACTCTGACCCTTACCCAATCAGGTGGAACGGCTGTCATGACATTTGGAGCCGGCGCTCTCCTTTCGGCCGGCTCACTGTCCGGAGCCGATTCCGGCACCGGCATTGTGAATCCCGCCAACGTGCTTAAATCCGGTTCGCTCATGGTTTCAGCCCAAACCACCGGTGGTATCGCTGTCGGTCAGGGCGTAACCTTTACTTCCAACGCCGGTGACGTGAACATCACTTCCAGCGGCAATATCGTCCTCGACAGTTCGGCCGCGTTGCCAACCACGACCACAGTCATGAAAGCAAATGGTGGCAATGTCATTTTGATGACCCAAAAAACCATCAGCCAGCTCAATGCAGCCGCAAGCGGCAATACCTTCATCGCCCGAGCTGTCGGCACCAGTGCCAGCAACAGCATCGGGGGAGGAATTGAGCTGGGCTCCGGAACAACCAGCGCTCAGATTCAAGGAGTATTAAACTCCGCTCCACGACCCAATCCGCCACTGGATTCACTGGGCGTAGGAGTCGTTTTCACAGGAAATTCCGGTGGCTCGATCGTTCGCAACGTTCAGGGAAGCGGAGCCGTCAATCTAAACGGCAACGGTACACCGTCTGTCCTGACATTGACGAAGGGAGCGATGGAATTCGATGCAGTCGGAACCGGCGCCTCTGTCACTATCAACCAGGGTACATTCACGACATTCAGCTTCAAGCCGATCGCCTACATAGCACCGGCAGCTCCCGATGCTGAAACACTGTCGGAATCAGAATTCCTAGAATTGATTGACCGCCCGACCGAACTGTCACTTTCCACCTCTGCCTCTGCCAATCGGCCGATGCGAGCCTTTTTTGAATCAGGTTCAAAGTTCAAACACGCTTCCGGCGGAGAGCTTCATCTCAAGAACGGCACCGTCTTCCTGGCAATCACTGAATCGACAGTCGTCACGACCGACCTTTGCAAGGTCCATGCCAAGCGCGGCGCACTCTTACAGCTGGATTGCGAAGCTGGACGGACAAGTATTAGAGCGTGCAGCGGAGTTGGCGATGTAATCGTCATTGCCGGAAAGAATACAATCGACCTCAGCGCCGGACAAGAGCTGATTGTGACTGACCATGCACCCACCAGCGAAGATCTCGAGCAATCCGACAGCATCGGCAGGCGCTGTCTGCACAGCCATCAAGTCAACAGTCGGCTACACGTTACAACCGGTGATTTCTCGATCGTCACTTTGATTACAAGCTCGTCTCACCTGTCCGGATTCGGTCGCTCAACAGCCGGACAGGACAGAAGAATTCTCGACAAGCTGATCCGAACAGCTGCTTCAATCGATGTCGTCCGGCGCACCAAGGGCGCCTACAAGGCCAGAACCAAACCCGCAATCGAGCAAAACGTCGAAAGATACACCGAAGCGGAGAGCACGAACGGCAAGCGCAGTTCGTTGAAAGCATCTCTCTAAACTGAGTATTCCGGCCCAATCAATCAGCTGCCGATGAATCATCCGGCTGCGCCACCAGAGACCCGAGCCGTCAGTCCGAGATTCAAACGATCTATCAGCTGGCGGTGAGTCATCCGGCAGCGTCTGACTGTGGTCAGATCACGATTGAGAATCTACCTTCCCAAGGCAGAAGCGATAGAACTGGCAATCGCCTCTGCCACATCCGGAATCTGCTTTTCCGCAAACACGGCAGCAACTTCCTTACCGGTCTGATCCGTGTAGACCTCGAAATGGAACTTCTGACTGTCAGAAGACCACACCGGCATTCCGGTCGAAGTATCGACAAGGCGCATCGTTACTATCAAGTCATACTTGTCAGGAGCCACGGTATTTCCATTGAATGAAATTTTTTCGACTGTTCCGGTTGCGCAATAACGAACAGCAAGCTTGCTGGACAATTGTGCAAACTGATCGGCCGGATTGACGGTCAATTGAGATGTATTCTGAAATTTCTGCAATTCATCATCGGACACGACCAGGCTGCCCAGCCGGCCGGCCAAGCGATCCGCAACAGCCTTCTGCAGGGCATCCGGTATCTTAGACAGCTCCCCTTGAGTCGGTTCGGATCGCTTGTTCTTTAGTTGCCAGATATCGTCAGCTTTGAGGTGCCAGACCAGCGGTCCTTTGAAACGCAAAACTGCGACACGCGAAGGAACGACAGGCGGCGCTATTCCTTTGTCTTTTGATGTGACCGCCAAATTCTGCTTTGCCGGTGCAGCTCCAGCTGATGCAGCCAGCAGAGAAAGACTGAGGGTAAGCAGGGAAATGAAGATTCCTCTCACTTTTGTGCTCCTTGAACCGAAGTGCAGCGCCGATTATACACCTGAGCGAAGCTATTTGCCTTTGGCTTGCTGCTTGTTGAATAACTCCGGCCATTTTGCGGTCCGCGAGTCACCAAAAATATCTTTGATTGTCTTATGCGCAGCGTACCTGCCGGACCAGTAAGACTCCTTGAGCTGGCGCAACTGTTTGTCAATTTGATCGACTTTAGTGTAGTTCTCGAAATCAAGCGTTTCCTGCAAGGAGTCGGCCACTCGCGCTTGCTCTTCACGGGAGATTGATCCATCTTTCACTCGCTCATCATAGGCATTGAGGACGAACTCAACCCTGGTTGAGAACTGATCGCTCGTAAGCGTGCCTGCCTCCCTTTGCCTCCTCAATAGCTCGAACTCCAGAACCGTGTCAACTACACCGTTCTTACTGTTGCATTCGACCGCGCGCTGGAGATCGCTTAAGTGCCGCAAAGACCTTGAGGAGGACAATGAAAGAAACAATTCCAGAGACGGAATCTTGCCATGATCCGCTTGCGCCCCCCATTGATTGTTGACCGCCACCGTATTTGGTGCACCGCCGGCATAGTCGTTCAAACAGACAAAATGTCCTCCACCTCGGCGCCTTCTTCTGCCGTAATGACCATCAGTCCAGAACGGCTCGTGATCGCTGTCCACAAAAGCAATGGCGGGAAGCATGCGCTCTCGCTTCAGCTTCTGCAGCAAATCATTGAGTTCGCCCACTGAACCGACATGCTCCATACCATCGAAGATATTGACGTCTCTTCGTTCGATCACGCTAAGTTTATTGCGATTGCCGGCAATCGCTCGATTCATCTCTTGGATCTGCCCCGGGTACAATCCATCAAAGTCGTTATAGCCCGTCTCTACTCCGGTCTTGGTACGTCGCTGCCAGGCAATCACTTCGTCGAAGGTCTGCGCAGCTCCAAATTTGTTAGCATTGTACCGCCAGATCTGCCTGTAGCCAGGATACACCACCGAAATTGCCGTGCCTTGAAAGAGCTGGCTGGCATAGCTGCGTTGACCGTCATGCGCTGTGATGCGATTAGACTCGGAATCAGGAGTCAGAACGCTTTGATGCGGAACGATCGCCTTCGACTTTCCCTCCGGTATGAATTGCCTTGTCAGATATACGTCTGCAACCACGCGGGCAGCATCGGCCGGGCTTCGCCAGTACATCTCCGATTCCAGGGCCGCCGCACCGCAGGTCAGGTGATTACCTTGATCGACTTTCTCAGGGTTGGCCGCATAGCTCATAAGCTGCTTCGCCAGAACGATATCCCAACCGACCGCGGTGCTCTCGGACTGAGCCGGAGCGCTCGTCAACAAGCGCATCACCTGTTTGTAGAAGGCAGTGCGCTGCTGAGCCGAGATGAATTGCGTTTGAGAGCGTTGCTCCAGCCCCGCTACATCCTTTTGAAAGTCGACCAACATCCACCATGGCATCTTGACCTTAGCCGTATCGCTCAGCTGAAGCTGAATCGCTTCCTTTTCTTGTTGAACCAACGCTGCCGGTCTGGGCGCAAGCCTGGTTGCCTCGCGCAAAGTCTGGCAGCCTAAAGCGTCATGCCCGCCAGGCTCTTTACCGCTCGCGCTGTTATCTCGCCAGCTGGATTCCCAAAAACTACCGGGCAGACCACCGTCCGACTCCGGTATCTGAGCAATCCGACCGCTAATTGCCGACTCACTATCAAAACCGTCTGTGTTCCGAGCCATGCTTACCTACATTCCCGCAGTCAACGGGCAATGATGGATTATCTCGGGTAGCAGCCAGTTGATTATACTCGGCAAAAATGCGGAAGGCACTATCTACCCCCGGTTTTCCGGGCTCTAAATTATTCAGTATCAGCGCCTGTTTCAGTCCCAAAAGCTGACCAGCCAGACCTCAGGTACGCTCAATGGTTATTTTTGAGCCGATTGGCGGTTTGCCGAAATCGGCCCAGGCAGAACCACCGCGTTGAAAAAACTCCCAGTAGCGCTTGTTGTGACCTGAGCTGCCGGGAGCAAAGGCAAGATCTCCTTCCATCACATTGAAACTGCCGGTGGCAACCGTCGCCGTTCTGACGGTTCCGCCAATAATTGCCCGAATGCGCTCGCCGGAATTCAGAGCGGCAAATCGTTCATCACCTGCTCTGATAGTCGTTTTGAGATTGCCGAAGGAGTCAATGTAGCCGATCACCTCCGCCGGGATGTCCGGCACAACTGCCGCGGCATCAAGCTTGCCCAGCCGGAATGAAAACTCTTCGGCGACAGCCTTGCCTACTATCTCAGGGAAGTAATCACGCGATCGAAACTGCGATCCGTCATCCTTCACTTGCACAGCCCACAATTCCGCAATCTCATCTCGGACAAAAGCAAGCGAGTAGCCGCTGTTGACCGCAACGACCTTCACGCCATTCTTGAGCCTACCATACAGAAGCCCTTCGCCCTCGTTATTTGCCCGTGCTGCTCGTCTGTCCTTGCGGGGAGCGCAGTTGGCAAAGATAATCATATTTTCCGGACGCAGATCAATATCTGACAGCCCCAGCTGGGCCAAGACGAATCCCTGGGCAATTGTCTCAAAGGAACCGACCGACGTCAGGTGAAATCGAGCGTCATGAGGCAACTGCGCGCTCAGCGCCGCCATCACCTCCGCCCAGGCCAGGTCTCCCGGCGCATAGTCGCAAATCACATGCACAAAACTGGACATCTTGTCTCCTCTCGGTCAACCGCCAAATCTGGTCCATCAAGCTTGCAGCCGCTATAGATTGATGCCCACCGAATGGTCGCCTTAAACTGGCAGATAACAAGTAAGCGTACGCATTAATTGCCGCTTCTGCTCAGGACTGGACAGACTGTTGAAGCGGTGCCATTATGAAGTCAGAATCCATTAGTCTGGTAATGTCTTTGGATTCTTCTACCACGGGAGTGTTGCGCAATGAAAGCAAAATTACCCGAAAACGAACAAACGCTCGTAGCCGGAGCAAGATATTTATGTGTATGGTGCGATGCCGAGTTCTCCATGAAAAGAAGCGAGTTGCGCTGCCCCGGGTGCGGTAACAGTCAGGTGCAGGACATCATACCGATCTATATGGAAAACGATCCACAGGAAGAAGCGCTCTATTGCGAGGTCGACTTCCACGGCGGCTAATCACGGAGAAAAGTTCTCGATGTGGGAAAAACCGGCATATGAAGTGATCGACGTCTGCGCCGAAGTGACGGCCTACGTCTTAAAGAGGTAGCACTGGTTGTATCTGCGCATTCTCGGTTCGGCAGCAGGCGGTGGCTACCCTCAGTGGAACTGCGCATGCAATCTCTGCCGATTGGTCCGCAATGGCGGTGGAACAATCCCAAGGCGATTGCACGCCTCGCTGGCCCTGAGTGCAACCGGTGACAGCTGGCATCTGATCAACGCCACTCCCGATGTGTTGACGCAAATCAACCAGTCAGAGTCTCTCCACCCGGGACCGGATTTACGCCAAACGCCGGTCAAGAGCATCTTTTTGACCGACGCAGAGCTGGATCATACAATCGGATTGCTGCTTTTGAGAGAAGGCTCGCGTCTAGACGTGTACGCGGCCGAAACCGTACTGGAGGCCTTGTCAGAAAGCTTTCCAGTCAGACGGATGCTTTCGCATTATTGCGACAACAATTGGATATCGCTGGCAATCGGTCGTTCTCTTCCATTTGAAGACAATCGCCTGATTGTCGAGACGATTGGCACAGGCAGCAAGCGTCCTCGTTACGCCTCAAGGAATGACTCCGGTTCCGATTGGGTAATTGCCTATCGATTCGAGGACCCAGCAACCGGAGGATCCCTTTTCTACTGTCCGGCCCTCGAGTCCTGGAGTCCGGAAATCGAATCGGCAATTGAAAGGTCTAGTTGCATTTTAATTGACGGCACATTCTGGTCAGACGACGAAATGTCAGCACTGGGAGCCGGAAAGCTTTCTGCTGCTGAGATGGGGCACGTACCTTTATTCGGCACTGCCGGCAGTATCACGAGGCTGGCCAACTTTTCAAGCAAGAAAAAGTTGCTGATCCATATAAACAACACCAATCCGATCTTAGATCCCAACTCTCGAGAGCGGCAGATGCTAGGATTCCACGGCATAGAGATCGGCCATGACGAAATGGAGTTAACGATTTAGCGTGAAAGGCTGGAGCAAAACCGAGTTTCTCGAGCGCCTCAAAGCCGTGGGCATCAAACGGTACCACGACAAACACCCTTTTCATCTACGGATGCATCGCGGCGAGCTGAGCAGGGACGAACTCAAGAGCTGGATTCTAAACCGCTTCTACTATCAAAAGAATCTGCCGGTGAAAGATGCCCTCATATTAGCCAAGCTGCCGACCAGAGAAGAGCGCCGGATCTGGCTGCAAAGGATCGTCGATCACGACGGTCGAAGCGGCTCTGATGGAGGAATCGAAGCCTGGCTTAAGCTTGGTGAAGCAGCCGGTTTGTCTGCCCGTGCGATGCTGGCGGAGAAAGACGTTGCTGCCGGAGTCAGGTTTGCAGTAGACTCATATGTGAATTTTTGCCGGCTGCAGCCCTGGCTGATGGCTGTTGCATCTTCCTTGACCGAGTTGTTCGCACCAGACCTGGTCAAGCATCGCATCGCAGTGATAGAAAGGCACTATCAGTGGGTGCCAAGTGAAGGACTGGATTACTTTCGCAACCGTTTAACTCAGGCACCGCGCGATGCCGATCATGCCCTGGAGCTGGTACTCACAAATGCCAACTCACCAAGCGAGCAAAGAGATGCAGTGGGAGCGCTTCACTTCAAATGCGACGTTCTCTGGGCGATGCTGGATGCAATCGATTGCAATGTAGAGCAGCATGAACGATTCAATTGACAGGCACTCGAAGCCGAAATTAGCCCGAAAGGCAAAGCTCCAATTCGACAGCGTCAGATCTTTGACCTTACTTCTCCTTCCCGAGCGGGTTGTAAAGCTCAACAAAACCGCTGCCGATATCCTTCACCTTTGCGATGGCAAACGCGCGATTGAGGAGATCACCAAGGAGCTCGAGTTGCGTTACTCGCAGGCCGGTCTCGAAAGTGAAATCATCGAATTTGTCCGCGATGTCAGCCGGAACGGTTGGGTCGAAAAGTAGGCTCTAGAAGCAGTCTTAATCGCATACACAAGCAGATTAAATTCAGGTCGACCAAGAGATAATCTGGTATCTTTACCAGTATTAATCGGTATGTTGGCTCGAAAAGGTCGGTTCCCACTCAAGCTGGATCCGCGCGTTCGAAGCACGGATCAGCATGATGTCGAAATCGGGTTTCCAACCTTGGCATCCTGGTTGTTGTCTATCCGGCAGATTCGACGGCCGGTCCAAAGGAGTGAAACGATGAAACCGCTGGTGGAAAAATTGAATCCGCTGCAAGAGCTACACGCCTACGGGCAGTCGGTCTGGCTGGACTACATTCGACGAAATCTCATTGCCAGCGGTGAGCTACAGAGAATGGTCGAGCAAGACGGATTGAGAGGCATGACCTCCAATCCCTCCATTTTCGAAAAGGCGATTGCAGGCAGCGGTGATTACAGCCAGGACATACAATCGGCACAATCCCGGAAGCTCAGCGATCCCTATGCTGTTTACGAGGAATTGGCTGTTCGCGACATCCAAGCAGCGGCCGACACTCTCAAGCCAGTCTATGACAAGAGCAACCGGCGAGACGGCTACGTAAGCCTGGAAGTATCGCCGCTACTGGCTTCAGACACAAAAAAGACGATTGACGAAGCACGCCGATTATGGCGAACAGTCGCCCGAGAAAATTTGATGATCAAGGTGCCCGGCACTCCGGAAGGGCTGCCGGCGGTAAAAACACTGATTGGCGAAGGTATCAACGTCAACGTCACGCTCTTGTTCTCGCAAAAGGCGTACGAGCAGGTAGCTGAAGCATACATAGCCGGTCTCGAGGAGCTGACCAAGAACGGCGGCGATGTTAGCAAGATAGGTAGTGTCGCTAGTTTCTTTGTTAGCCGGATCGATTCAGCAATCGACAGCCTTTTAGCCGAAAAGGTGAAATCTGCCAAAACTGATCAAGAACGCGAGCAGCTTCAAGCATTGATGGGCAAGGTAGCGATTGCGAATGCAAAACTTGCCTACGCCTATTACGGCAAGACTTTTTCCGGAGCAAGATGGAGAGCGCTGGAAGGTAAGGGAGCCAACACTCAAAGACTCTTATGGGCCAGCACCAGTACGAAGAATCCCAACTATCGCGATGTGATTTATGTTGAGGAGCTGATCGGTCAGGACACGGTCAATACGATTCCGCCTGCCACTTTCGATGCCTTCCGAGATCATGGACTTTTGCGCACCAGCTTGACTGAAGATGTCGACGGTGCACGCAAAGTGCTGGACGGACTGAAAGCAGCAGGAATCTCTCTGGACAAAGTGACCGACGATCTGCTCAAGCAAGGGGTCGTTCTGTTCGCCCAGTCCTTCGAGCAGCTGCTCGAGACACTGGAGAAGCAACTTGCAGCTGGACAGCGCAGGGCGATGGATCGCCTCACATACAATATGCCTGAAGACCTGACTAACATGGTGAAGTCAGCGGTACAGGACTGGCGAGTCAAAGACAAACTTCGCCAGCTCTGGGCCGGAGACGCTTCACTTTGGACCGGCGAAGATGAAAGCAAGTGGCTTGGGTGGCTGGGCATTACCGAAGCACAGCTGGCGCAAGCCGATCAATTTTCCAAGTTGGGCAATGAAGTAAAGAAAGCCGGATTCACCCATGTGCTGCTGCTGGGAATGGGTGGCTCCAGCCTCTGTCCAGAAGTGCTGAGCATTACCTTCGGAAAGACTACCGGCTTTCCGGAATTGCACATTTTGGATTCAACCGATCCCGCGCAAATTCGAGCGACTGAAAAGAAGATCGATCTGGCAAAAACGCTCTTTATCGTATCCAGCAAATCCGGAACCACACTGGAGCCTAATATTTATAAACAACACTTCTGGGAGAAGGTCAAAGGCGTGGTCGGAGCAGATCAGGTCGGACAGCGCTTCGTGGCGATCACAGATCCCGGCTCCAAGATGCAGCAAGTTGCCGAGAGAGACAAGTTCAGACACATATTCTATGGTCTTCCCAGCATCGGCGGGCGATATTCAGCGCTTTCCAATTTCGGAATGATACCGGCTACGGTGATGGGTCTTGATGTCAAAAGATTCCTGGAGGATACCGAAGAGATGGTGCAGGCCTGCTCCTCATGCGTGCCGGCCGAGGAGAACCCTGGACTGTTGCTGGGAATCATTATGGGTGTATTAGCAAGAACCGGTCGCGACAAAGTGACGCTGATCGCCTCACCATCAGTCTACGACCTGGGAGCCTGGCTCGAGCAACTCCTGGCGGAATCCACCGGCAAGCAAGGTCACGGGCTAATCCCGGTCGACCGGGAAAAACTCGGTCCGCCGGCAGTGTACGGCAATGACAGGCTGTTTGCTTATCTGCGAGACGAAACGGCCCCCTGTGCAGATCAAGACAAGGCGATCGAGCTGCTCGAGAAAGCAGGGCATCCGGTAGTTCACATCTCCATCTCAGATATACGTCATCTCGGCCAAGAGTTCTTTCGCTGGGAGTTCGCCACTGCAGTTGCCGGCTCCGTAATTGGCATCAACGCCTTCAATCAACCGGATGTTGAAGCGAGCAAAGTAGCGACCAGAGAGCTTACCGACGAGTATGAAAAAACCGGTCAGCTGCCTCCGGAAGAGCCGATCTTCGAAGCTGACGGCATCAAGCTGTTCACCGACAAGGCAAACTCCGAAGCGTTAAACAAGGCAGTAGGCTCCACCAAATCGCTGGCGGCTTATCTGCGCGCCCATCTCAATCGCTTGTCAGCCGGCGACTATTTCGCTCTGCTCGGCTACATTGAGATGAACGATGCGCATGAGGAGGCGCTCCAAGAGCTAAGACACCAGGTTCGCGACAAGAAGAAAGTCGCCACCTGCCTGGGCTTCGGCCCGCGCTTCCTGCACTCCACCGGGCAGGCTTACAAGGGTGGGCCAAACAGCGGAGTGTTTCTGCAGCTAACCTGCGACGAATCTGAAGACTTGCCGGTGCCGGAGCAAAAGTATACTTTTGGTATCGTCAAGGCAGCCCAAGCTCGCGGTGACTTCCAGGTGCTGGCGGAGCGCAAGCGTAGGGCGCTGAGAGTGCACCTGAGCAAAGATCTCCCCGGCTCGTTGTCCAAGTTGAAAGCAGCAATTGCCGAGGCGCTTTCCTGACGGCAGGCGCTCGGCTCGCTTCACCGGGTTAGGCGGCTACCACGGAAGGCTGATTGTCTTTTCGCAGACTGCGACTATCGTACAGCAGGAAATTTCAGGCAGTTCGATCGGAGATTGAAATCATGCAATTAGGAATGGTTGGACTGGGCCGCATGGGAAGCAACATGGTGCGCCGGTTAATGAAAGGTGGACACGACTGCGTAGTTTTCGATGTCAACTCAAAAGCGGCCACAGCAATGGCTTCCGAAGGTGCCCAGCCGGCACTAACGCTTGACGAATTGGTAAACTCGCTCGCCACCCCCCGCGCGGTTTGGATCATGGTTCCTGCCGGTCAACCTACCGAGCAAACAGTGGTGGATTTGCTCAATCGATTGGAAGCCGGCGACGTCATCATTGATGGTGGCAACTCCTACTTCAAGGACGATGTGCGCAGATCCAAAATGTTGCACGAAAAGGGAGTGCACTTCATCGACTGCGGCACCAGCGGTGGTGTCTGGGGGCTCGAGCGCGGCTATTGCCTGATGATTGGTGGACCGCAGGAAGTCGTAAGCCGGCTCGATCCGATCTTTCGCACACTGAGCCCCGGCATTGGTGAGATCGAGCGCACCGCCGGCCGGGAGAAGCTCGCAGGAACAGCGGAATCAGGCTACCTGCACTGCGGACCGGTCGGGGCGGGACACTTCGTGAAGATGGTTCATAACGGAATCGAGTATGGACTTATGCAGGCATACGCGGAGGGCTTCGACATCTTTCGCAATGCAGATTCAAAAGATCTTCCACCCGACTACCGGTACGATCTCAACATCGCAGATATAGCCGAAGTTTGGCGGCGCGGCAGCGTGGTGGGATCGTGGTTGCTCGACCTGGCTGCCAGCGCTCTGGTCGAAGATCCGGATCTGACCAAATTCACTGGCTATGTCCAGGACTCGGGTGAGGGCCGCTGGACTATCAATGCCGCAATTGACGAATCAGTACCGGCTGAAGTCCTTTCGGCCGCACTCTATACCCGCTTCCGGTCGAGACAAGAGCATACTTTTGGCGAGAAGGTCTTATCTGCTATGCGCAACAAGTTCGGCGGACATGTCGAGCCTGCCGCCGGCGGCTAATCCAAATTGTAATTCTCTAAGTCGGTGTTCGAATCTCACTCACAAACTTGAAGTCCATTCCCCAGCTCCCACGGAGAATCACCATGAGCACAGTGGAAACAAAGCCTGCAAAGCAAACTGCCAACATTCGCCTGTCAGACCCGTGTGCCATGGTAATCTTCGGAGCCGCTGGCGACCTTACCCGCCGAAAGCTGTTTCCGGCTCTCTACCATCTCGCGGAGAACAAGCTGCTCTCTGACAATTTTTGCGTAATCGGAACCGGCCGTCGTCCTTATTCGCATGAAGTCTATCGAGAAAAGGTTGTCGAGGACTTAAAGGAGTTTGCCACGGCCAACCCAGACCCTGAACTGATCAAATGGTTCGTAGAGCGCATCTACTTCTTGCAGGGCGATTTCAAGGATCCCGCCAGCTTCAAGAGCTTGAATGAGCTGCTCAACCAGGTAGACACCACCCATGATACTAAAAGCAATCATCTCTATTATCTGGCCACCCCACCAGACTGGTTCGGACCGATCGCCGATCAGCTGGGCAAGGCCGGACTGACTTCACAAGAGAAAGAGAGCTGGAAGAGGCTGGTAGTCGAAAAACCCTTTGGCGACGACCTGCAGTCGGCGATTGCGCTGAACAAACAGCTGCTCGGCTCTGTTGAAGAGAGTCAGATTTACCGAATCGACCATTATCTAGGGAAAGAGACGGTTCAGAACATCATGGTATTTCGGTTCGCCGACGGGCTGTTCGAACCGATCTGGAACCACAATTACATCGACAACGTTCAAATTACCGTGGCCGAAACCGTCGGGGTGGAAGGACGCGGTGGCTACTACGACGGGGTCGGGGCGTTGCGTGACATGCTTCAAAATCACATGTTTCAAGTACTGGCATTGACAGCGATGGAGCCTCCCGCGCGCTATGAAGCCGAAATTGTCCGTGATGCGAAGCGAGATGTTTTCAGGGCAATCCGCAGAATGAAATCGGAAGATGTGATTAGAAACGTCGTGCGAGCGCAATACGCTGAAGGAACAATTGGAAGCAAAGCGATTCCAGCCTACCGAGCCGAGCCATCCGTCAACCCGGAATCGATGACCGAAACATACGTCGCGATGAAACTTTTCATCGACAACGGGCGCTGGAAGAACGTTCCTTTCTACCTGAGAACCGGCAAGAGCCTGGCTAAGCGAACCAGCGAAATCGCCATCCGTTTCAGAAGGCAAACCCTGACTAAGTTCGACGATATGGCGATTGAAAATCTGTCACCAAGCACACTCATACTGCGCTTACAACCGGATGATGGTATCAACCTGAGAATGGGCGCAAAAGTTCCTGGTCCTGTCATGAAGATGGATATGGTAGAGATGAATTTCTGCTACAAGGATTACTTCGGAGCACAGGGCGCTGGCGGATATGAGACGCTTCTTTACGACATCATGAATGGCGACCACACTCTATTTACACGAGCAGATAATCTGGAGACCAACTGGAGCATCGTCGATCCCATCTTGAACTACTGGGCATCGGCGCCGAAAGATACGCTCCATACCTATCCAGCCGGTTCGTGGGGACCGAAAGAATCATCCAACATGTTGAGCAAGGACCATCGCCGCTGGCGAAGGATTCCTGCCAACACATAAGCTGTCTCTATCGCAAAGACTCCTCTATTGCGAAGATTCGCAACCGGAAAGACCGTTTTCATACATACTGTCGCTCATCCAAGCAGACGGGCATTGGCTGACGCCACCATCAGCAGTGACTGTGCAGCGACTCTCGCGATAGGAGCACATTCCACGACAAAGAACCATTGGACAAAGCGTCGGCTCTGCATACTCTTGCCGCCAGTGATTGAAATCATCGAGCGGGCTGTAGTCGCATTGAAAGACCGATTGTACAAATCCATCGGCAGGACGCTGAACTCGCAAGTTATCTGCCAGGGCGATGCCATGCATCGCCCGCTTCGATTCGACTGAAGCATGTCCACTGAGCGAGGCGTTGGCGAATGAGAGAGCCAGCAGTAAAGCCAATAAACTTCGCAAGTAGATTCGCGCAAACAACTAACGCGACCTCAGGACTCTGCAGATAGGACAACGCAGGCCGCCCAATCCGCCGACGCGCGAGCTCATTACCCCCAATCCCACCATCAATCCCACAGCCGCGGCGTTCCTGGCCGCATTGCCCATAGCACGAGATCTTGGCTCAACTCCAAGTACCGGCGGTGGTGCTTGTGAATTGATCGGAACATTGGCCACTGGCGGACGATAGGCAGAAGACGATGCAGAACCTTGCAAAACAGGGCTGTGCCCGCGGCGATTGGCCTTTGCCTGCTGCCAGGCAGCCTGATACTGCTGCTCCGCCAAAATCCTGGATTGCTGATCGGGAGTTCTCGCCGGGTCAGGCGGAGGACCGGCCTCGTTTGCCAGATTTCGATCTCGATATGCTCTCGACGACGAGAGCTCTCTTCTGACTGAATTGACAGTATTCTTAAGCTCAGCGTCATTTGGGCTGAAACTGAGCGCCAGCTCGTACTTTCTGAGAGCGCTTGCGAGATCGCCCCGCTTTTCGTCGATCGCTGCGAGGTTATACATCGCATTTGAGTTCCGCGAATCTATCTCCAGCACCTTATTGAAAGTCTTCGCCGCTTCGGCATAATGACCATCCGAATAGTCCTTCAATCCCTGCTTGAGCAATTCATTGATCTGCTGTCCGGCTTTCTGGGCGCTAAGGTCCGCCCGCGCGGAGCCAGGTTCATTTACAGCAGGCGGGTTAGACGGAGGTGCCGCTGCTGCCCCCAGCACCTTTCCGACTCCATCGAGCCGGTCACTGAAGGTGCCTGGTCTTGCTTTACCAAACAGGCTGGTCTCGATTACGTTCAATCGCTCATCGGCTGAGCTCGACTCGTTGGACTTTCCGAACATCACCTGCTCGAATTGCTGCAATCTCCCACTTTCGCCCTGCCCGGAACCAGCTATAGCCGCTGGCAGCGGTCCGACGACTGAGACAAGAACAAGTACCTTTGCACAAGCCGAAACGCTGCGGACAAGTCCGCAAGTTGCCCTGCTCGCCAGTAGCATGGCGGCTAGCGATGCACAGATCGCCTGTTTGCCAAGGTTGATTGTGATGATGCCCTCAATGGAACGCATAGACAAGTCCGACGCAGACCGCAGATAAAGCGCGGACAGACTCAACCTCTTCAGACAAGCACTCAGGATCATAATTCGCGAGGCAGCATTGTACACTTGCAACAGAAAATTCAACCGGATATCCAAATTACAACGTCTACCAACTCCGTATTACCAGCTTACTTGACAAGGCCTAATCGGGCAAACTATTGAAGCATGAGCGCAATTGATATAAATCCTCCCTATGCGCTTCTGGCAGAGCTAACCCACCGTTGCCCGCTTCGCTGTATCTACTGCTCAAACCCACTGGAACTGCTCGCGCAAACCTCCGAACTATCGACTTCCCTGTGGTTCGAGGTTTTGACACAAGCTCGGGCGCTGGGAGTCGTTCAAGTCCATCTCTCCGGTGGCGAGCCGCTGACTCGCCCTGACCTCGACCGGATTGTCGAGAGAGCCGCGCAGCTGGGCATCTACAGCAATTTAATTACAAGCGGTCTCGGTCTTACCGATGCGAGAGCGCAAAAATTATCAGCAGCCGGTCTGAGTCACGTTCAGCTGAGCATCCAGGCAGCCGACCTGCAGACTGCGGACGGCATTGCCGGCATTGCAGCATTCGAGAAGAAGAAAAGCGCGGCCGAGTTTATCTGCAAGGCCGGATTGCCTTTCAGTATGAATGCCGTCCTCCATCGGTCTAACCTTGCTCAAGTCGGCGACATAATCGATCTCTGTCGAGCCTGGGGAGCCGAGCGTCTGGAATTGGCAAATACGCAATATTACGGTTGGGCAATGCTCAACCGTGAAGCGCTATTGCCGACAGCTGCCGAGCTTGCTCAAGCAGAGTCCGTCTACCTTCAGAGGAAATCTCAGCTACAAGGAGAGATGGAGTTATTGTGGATTCTAAGCGACTATTACGAGCAATTTCCCAAAGCTTGTATGGGCGGCTGGGGTCAGCTCCAGTTGACGGTGACACCGGATGGAACCGTTCTGCCATGCCAGGCAGCCAAAGCGATCTCCTCGCTTCCGTTTGAGAATGTACGACAGCGCGAATTAAGCTGGATCTGGAATCATTCTGAATCATTCAACAAATTTCGCGGGTTTGAATGGATGAAAGAGCCATGCCACAGCTGCGAGCGAAAGGAGATTGACTTTGGCGGGTGCCGCTGTCAGGCGTTTTTACTAACCGGCGACGCAGCCAATACAGACCCGGTTTGCTGTTGGTCACCAGATCGACCGGCTGTCGATCGAGTTCTAGCTAAGGTAAATACCCCACCTGAGAAAGCCAAGTTCGAACTCAAGTTCAGAGGCGATTCGAATTGAGAAACGAGGGATGAGACAGCATTCGTCAGCACAATTCGCTTCACTGAAGAGCATTTTTGACGAACCTAATTGCGTCTTTCTGCCCGCTGCTATAACTCTTGAGGAGACCGGTAAACCAGTCGAGCTGCATGGATGTCCAGGCATTATTCGAGCTCTTCTCAGAAAGCAGCATTTGCATCGCAATGACCACATCACTGGAAGACATCTCCTCGACTGGGTTAGTGCCCAAGATGTCTCGACACCAGGTCTTGAACTCGCCTACCGTGTCCCGGACCGCATCCGGTTGCGGCAGAGCCATTTTACCGGCAGAACCCGGTTGGTCTAAAGATGCCTTTACAGCTGGCTGAATCTCCAGCAGCTCCTCGGTAGTTTTCAGCCGAAGTCGTGAGACCAAATCGTCAATTAAGGGGAAGTAATTGTCAGCTGTCCTGGTTCCAATTAGTCTGCCAGTTTCGTGAACACTTTCTCTGACTCTTTCAAGCAGCTGTCTTTCTGTATCTTTTGGAAAGGCAGCGCGCAATTGCTTCATTCTCAACTCAGGCAGTGCTGCAGCAATTGCTTTGAGATCGAATAGTTTCGAACGACTCTCGTTGAGAACATGCTCTACGTTAACTCCGACATGAATCACATCAGCAGACTCTTGCAAATTGATCTGTCCATCTCTGACAGAGACATTACTCTTAGCAGTATTGATTGGTCTCTCGAGCTTGCGTCCCAGGGTCCGCCTTACGGCTATGTCCAAGACTGTCGCATCCGCACAGCTTCTAACCTTCTGATTGAACTCAGGAGAAGCTGCTTGTTTGGCATTCTTCGCCCGTTCGTAACCGAGCGCACCATATTGCAATACATTAGCGTAGTCATGAAACAACGCTTTTTCCGCACTGCCTTCTCGATGCTTGTTGGCTTGCTGCCTAAGCCATTGCACGAACACTTCAATCTGCTCCCGAGCGGCAGCCGGGCTCGACGCCGGAAACGCCAATGGAAATGGTGCTTCGTTTAAATTCAAGGGCATCGGCTTGGAAGTGAGGCGCTTGAGCCTGTCGGACAGGTCCCACTCGAATTGGTTGACGGCACTTCTAATCGCCGATGGCTCGGATGGATCTCTTCTGAGCGCTCCCATTTGATCTATCCACTTCGGCTCAAAGCGAATGACGCCATCAGCCCTGATCGCTGCAATATTTCGCTTGTCGGAGTTAGACGTCACATCGAGCGGAGTCAACTCGCCGCTCCGCCTGTTGATCAAAAGATAGTCTCCGCCGACCTGGTCTGCCGGAGAGCCGAGAGCGGTTGGAAATACTTCCCAATCCTTGCTTACCTGTCCGGAATTCTTGAGGTCGTCGAGATGACCGCGGACTACCTTGAACAGATCGACCTGCAGCGCTTCGCCACCCCTGCCACCATTTTGATCCATTCTCTTAGCTATTCGTCTGTTGAATTCTAAGATTGAGTCAGTCTTAGAATCCAAAATTCGAATCATTTGATTGAACTCGAAGGCCGACGGTTGAACGCCGGTCGCTCCCCGACCGACGCTTTCGATTGGATTTGAAGCTTCGCGTGAGCGCATATTTAAAACATTACTTTCCTGACTTGAATTGGCCCCCGACTTTGAGGACAAAGCAAGATCTTCAGCAGTGGCTCCTTGCCGGAGTGCGCGAAGTCTGGCCCGCTCTCCCACTAACCAAGCTTCCTTCTCGTGAATCCCGGCGATGTAATTGTCGTAAGCTGCCATCCGGGACTCATTAATCTCATTCAGACGCCTTTTGAGCGTAGCAGAAAGAATAAGATCGGCCTCTTCCTTTGGCCAATCAATTTGAGACATCCTTTCGGACGTCGGGTAGAGAAACTCACGCTGCGTCTTCATCAGCGCCAACACTTCAGTGGGTGGCGTCTTCGTTCCAAACAAGTGCTCAGAGAGCACGCCTTTGTCGTTGCGCAGTCTTTCAATCAATTTGAATGCGCCATTGGGATCGCCCGACTTCTTCAGCTCCTGGAGCTCACGCTGAGCAATCCGGAAGTGATCTCCTGATTTTGCATACGCGTCGCCGAGCGGGGAGTTAAGCTTAAATGCCTCTGCCATAGCTTCGGTTCTCATCGATTCTCTTGCAGAGAGAAATCGCCCGCTGCGTGCGGCGCATACCTTATCTAATAGCTCAGGCGTCACTTGAGTGCCCGTCATCTCGTTGAATACTTCTCGAATCTTGGCCACGTCATCTGACCCAAGCGTGTAGAGCTTGCGCCCGCTACTTCGCTCAACTCGATCCATCGCCAGGCGAGCTAGTTGCGTCACTTGCTCGTGATGAACAAACTCGTGATACATCGATTCGATCAGTTGCGAAGTGTTATTCGCATTCAGAAGTGCACTTTCGCGGAGATTGATGGTGCCACTGATGTAACTGGCCTCTGCTCCCTTCAAGTCTGGTCTAAGCTTTACACTAACTGTCGGAAGATTCCGGGCGGCGGCAAATTCATTCAGAACGCTCTCGATGTCTGCACGTCGAACTTCCAAGAGCCCGAGCAACTCCTTTCGTGTGGATGCAAATGGACCGCGATACTTGAGAAGATCATCCAATATCGCCAGTTTGCCTGGTGCGTCGGCTGCTGCCAGCTCGCCTCTTTGAACCAACTTGTCGAGCGCATTTTTAACAGCCTGGCGGTCAAGCATTTCAGAATGCCTGAGCAGTCCAAGCACTTCCGGCACCAGTTCATTTTGATATCGCGACAATGCATCATCTACAGACTTCCCAAGCAGATTCATCTGCCTTTCCAGACCGGTTAGATTCTCGGACCAACCGGAGGTAAGCTTCAGCGTCTTGCCAACCAGCTCATCAATCGGTTGATCGCGCACCAGATCGGTAATATGAGTACGAACTTGTTCGTACAGTTTTAATCGCTCCTGGGTGCTGAGCTTATTTATCTCACGCTCGGGAAACCAGAGGCTCTCTTCGCTTGTCCGGTCGGACGAATGCCGAGCCATGCCTTCCGACCTGATTTCGGCAGCTTCTATCAGGTGTGGACGCTCGGTCTGGCGGGGAGACCTGCCGCTTGCCATTGCAACACTCTCACCACCCTCGGCTCCGGCTGAGACCAGCTTACGCAGCCCCCTTGCGCCAGCCGCTGCCACCGGAAGACCGACCTGGAACAGCCCGGTGAACAAAGCACCGCCGGCGGCACCAGCAAAACCGGCGTCCTTCATGCGCAGTCCGAGCGCATCAAGATTGCGAGAGAAGCTGAGCGTCGAATTGTAATCGAACGGAAACGCCACAAGCTGAGAGGCGGAGCTTACCGTCGCACCCACAACTGAATTGGAGACAGTTTCAGTCGCAAACCTGCGCCCACCTTGAAGAATAGCCGTGACGAGAGTTCGCTCACCTTGCTCGAGCGCAACATTGAACTGCTTAGACAAAAGGCCGGTCACCTGACTGACCGCCGCCCGCCTGGCTTCGCCTGTCAGCTCTGCGTTCACCAGTCCCTCTGCCACTCGAGCGAAATCCGCTGCGACCAGATCTCTTCCTGACACGAGCGCTTCTCGTGTAACCGACGCCAGCGCCTTTTTACCTGCAGTTTCATAGCCCTGTTTTAAGATTGCCCCTTCCACCCCTTCCATCGCTAGCTTTGTGCTAAGACAAGTCACCGCCTCGGCTGCCGCCGCATCTCCGATCTTGAAGACTGCGGCAAACTGCGCCGGACCGATCATTGAAAGTCCGGTCATAAATGCGCCTTCCAGTGTCAGTTTCGCTAACGTCTTCGGGTCACCGGCAAAGTCATTTCCCGCCAGTGCGGAAGTTGCACCAACCTTGAACACTGCACCGGCGGTAGCTACAGCGGCAATCGTCGACAAGCTCGCACCACCACTGAGTGGAGCGGCTGCGAGGCTTCCGGCGATCAGCGATGCATTCACCAGAGAGTCCGTCATCTGCCCCTTCGACTCACGGTACGATTTAAGAGCACGAGCGTACTGGTCGATCAGCTCCTGTCGCTTTTCAGGAGAAATATTGCCGAAATTTCTAGCATACTGTCCGCGCACTGCCGCATTTTCATTGAGTGCGCGATCCAGATCGCTCCGGCTGCCATCCCAGAGACCGGCGGTCATAATGGCATCACCCAAGCCAGAACGGGACTTCATCTGTCCGTCCAGCAAATCGTAAAAATCTTGACGGCCATCGAGCGCGGCCGGTGTGAGCAGATTACGGCAAGCAACACGCTCCTTTTCATCTACTTTGGATAGCAGGTCATCATCCAGGCTTCGTCCATATTTAGCGGCATATGAGTTCTTCAACTCTTGAATCCGTTCTGCTTGCCCGGCAATCTGCTGCAATCCAGCGCGCAAATCGTTGTAACTGCTGCCAAAGCCGAGCACAAACTGGCGAGCCAGGTCTGACAGTTCTACCTTTCCTTGTCTGGCGACATTTTCCAATATTTTGCGCTCATCAGTATTGAAACGCGCAAAGACTTGCTCCCGCATCGCCTTTTCGTCGGCACTGCCTGGGTTAAGCAAGCGTGTGCGCTCTGCCGGCGCCCCCTCTGCCAGCGCCTTGTACACCGAGTCTTTACTTGCGGCCAGTTCAAGCTTCTGCCGAAACGGCATTTCACCAGATTGCATCAAAGGCTTTATATACTGCTCGTAGACACCACTTTTCCCATTGACCGGCGCGTCTGATTTATGAATGGCAGAAGTCAATGCACTTTCGATGTAAAGCCTTACTTCCTTGTCAACTGCGCTCCGTGGATCTCGCAACCGGATCAGCAAACTTGCGTCTTCCTTGCAGGCTGCCTCCAAACCCTTTACCAGCTGATCCGCGGGCGCTCCTTTGATTGAATCAAGCAGAACCTTTTCCACACCGTCTGGGATCAACTCCTTACCAGATGCAATTCTGGACAATAGTCGCTCAGCAAGCATTCTTTCCGGTCCGGCGCTGAGCGTATTTATGACTTTATCGTCCAGTTGTCTCTTAAACTGGGCGTCCGCTCGATATCTTTCTTGCTCTTCGTTGCTCATGGCAACAATTGCATCAAGAATCTTGGCACCATCATGATTAGTGTTACCGAACCATCCTTGACGCGTTTCATCCTTGAAGGTACCGAGCACGGTTCGCGACTCGCGTTTAGACTGCTCGTAAGTTTCAGCCTTCGCCTTTCGGTCTAACAAAGCATCAGCTCGTTTTTTCTCGATAGCACCGGCGAAGGTGCTGAGACACAGGTCTATATCACGACGGAAGGTTGGATCCGACTTCAGACGCTGCCAATCTTGCTCGTTCATCCTTTCGACTTTCGAGAGCAAATCGCCGGTGTCATGGCCCTTGCCAATGCCGGTAATCCACCAGCCGTCGCTGTGCGATTCAGCCAGTTCAGAAATGAGGGATCCTTTTCTGAGCAGCTTATCTTCTAACAGGCTGAGTTCTCGCTTACTGCCCGCAGCTTGCTCCAGAGCGCCGTGCAATTTGTGGTAGAAGCTCAACTGCCTCTGTTGCTCGTCCCCAACAGCGGGCTTATTCAACAGAGCGATTTCTCGACCTTTGGCATAGTCATCGCGTTCTGCCTCACTGGCATTGGACAATGATTGCGAGAGATGCTCCTTATTCTTGTGATACCAATGAGCAGAATCTTCACTGGCGATCGTCGCCAGGCTGATCCGTCCCTCACGGATGAAATCCCGCGCGAAAGCGAGTTTATCTCCGCTGAAAGCAGCTTGCAGCTGCTTCTCACCATTGTCTCGAATGAACTTAGCACGCGCTTCAATTGCGGCAGGACTCTCACCACGCAGAGCTTCGCCCAACATATCTAAGTTTTGATATCGAATGGCGATTTCGGTTAAGGCAAGTTGATCTTCTGCGCTGCGTCGATCGATTCCGTTGTTACTCAGGTCAGCATCCCGTAAATAGACTTTGAGCACTTCTCTGGTCTCAGCAGATAAATTCCTGTCAGCAAGAATCGTCTCTCGCAATCCTCTGCCAAACTGGGCCCGATACTCCTTGTCCAATTCGACCAGCTGCTGCGAGTTCAATCCGGCAATCGTTTCCCGCACTTGCTTGTCGGCAGAAACACGATCCGCAGTCAGGTTTGCGTTTTCATAACGCTCGAGCAGGAATTTGCCTGGAACAACAATGTCAGAGGCAACATGCGAAAGGCTCCAACTGTTGTTGTCAGCCAACTCATCAGTCGCCGCATCCAGCTTTAGAAGAGCGATGTTGAGCTGGCCGGCATCATTAGTGCGACCATCCTTGCGATTGAGCATCGCCTTGGCGCGCGCGCTGGCCTCTGCCGTCAGTCTTTCATTCATGTCACGCCGCAGCTGATAAAAGTTGTGCTCGTTGCCGCCGTACTTTTGAGCATAGACCCTTTCGAGCGCTGCTCTGTCGGTCTGATTCAGCGGGTCCAGCTCGCGAACAATCCTGTTTACATCCGGCTTGGACCAGCCTGCCCCCCACAGAGATTTGCAATTCAATGCTTCATGAAGTGCTTCAGCCTTCTTCAGTAAAGTATTTTGATCCAAGGTAGCCGCTGCTCGCGGCTCGACCGGTTCGGATTTATCCGCCGTCGGTTTGCCCAATTGCAACCTGATCGCCTTCAGCACATCGGCGTCGCCTGGTTTAATCGCCTGCTCGCTCAGATGTGCGGCTGCCGATCGCTCCGCCAGTCGAGACTTCTCCTGCCAGCCAGGATTTAGACCCTCATCTCTTTGTCCGCCGTTTTCTTCTATGAAGTAATTTATGTCGAGTGCCATGACTTCCCCCAGAGTTTGCTCCGAATCTGTATTCGGGTAGCTGCCGCCGCTGGCTGCCTGGGCGTAAACCCGGCTCTGTTTATCCGGATTCCGGATAGTTCAGTCCAACGCAGGCTCCTGAGAGCTTGTCAGTTTAATTTTTGGTTCCAGCCAAATGAATCAATGACGAGCTCCCAGCCTTGCTCGACGTCCTGGCGTATTATTAATCGACTACCGGAAGGCTGTCATTGGGGAAACTACGTAATGATAGAAATCTATCAAACCGAAGCAGGGGTGGACTTCAATTCAGGCAGCTATGATAGATCCTGACAGACGTGCGGGGGAATGGAGATGGCGATCAGGCTCGTTTCATTGGTCTTATTGGCAGCCCTTTTGTCAGCGTCCAATCCATTATCGAGCCCGGCTGCTCAACAACTTGGTTGGGTGCTACAGCAGACCGGGCAGATTGAGGGTAAGCAAACTGCCTACTTCAGCCCGTACGGCATGCGGCTCGAGACTGCTACTTATCTTATTATCGTTAGTGCTCCGAAGTATATAGCCAAGATCTACAACACCAAGTCGAAATGCTACTTCGAGAAAGCCTATAAGGACTTCAGGATCAAGATGACGCCGATGGGCAGCAACCCGTCATTGGCAGAGCGAACATTCGGCGGAGCCGGAGCAATTGCCAATTTGAGATCGCGGCAGGTGTTTGTAGATAAGAAAAAGCGCAAGCAGAAGGTCGAATTTTGGGCCAGTAACGACATCGCCATTCCACAGCAGCTTATAGATTGCTGCGCCGGATTGTATGAACTGCCTGGCGACTGCGGGCTGCCGGTAAGAGTAATAAGAACATACAGCAACGGCAGTCGTTCTCTAATCCTCGATACACTAAGCTCTAAGCAAACCTACCTGCCAATTTCGACCTGGCAAGAACCTGCTGGTTACAAGCAGGTTACCGACGAGATGGCAGTTCTTACCGGAGACATCAACACAGATGAGCTCCTCAAGAAGTAAACCGGTAAGCACGCACCACCAAATCAATTTAGCTAGGAACATGAAGGGCCGAATTCCATGTTAACGCCCGAGAATCTGATTGGTGTAGTGCTAGATGAGCGTTATCAGATACTTTCACTAGAAGAACAGATTGGCGCTCTAACTCTCTACAAGGCGCGCCATCAATTGATGGGACGACAGGTACTGGTTAAGATACTGCCGGCCGAACTGGTTGAGAGCAAGGCTCAGCTAGAGCAATTTCGACAGACTGCAATTGAGCTTTGTTCGCTCGATCATCCAGCAATAGTTTGCATTCGTGATTTCGGTCTGTATGCCGGCTCGAATCCATATCTTGTAGTTGATTTCATAGAAGGAAAGACAATTGCCGAGCTGATCCGCGCCCAAGGACCGATACCTGCGAAGCAGACGATCGAGTTGGCGCTGCAGGTTTGCGATGCACTCGAATACCTGCTTTCCAAAGGACGGCAGCCACCGGCAATCAGTCCGGAGACCATGATAGTCGAAACTGCCGATGGCAACTACAATCGAATCAAAATTCGTTTGAATGAGTTAGCCGGTTCTTTCGACGCAACTGATTCCAACGCGTTAGAAAGCTCACGTTATCTTAGTCCTGAACAGTGCATGGGTAGACCATTGGATGCCAGATCCGCCGTTTACTCGCTGGGATGCGTCTTGTGTGAATGTCTGTCTGGTACACCCCCCTTCACAGGTGACGACATCAATGAGATTACCCAGCAACATATTTCCGTCTCATCACCGACCTTGACGGACTTGTCCAAATCAACCAGAGCTTCAAGAGAGTTGATCGCAATTGTCTCGAAAGCGATGAGCAAAAGTCCGAAAGCTCGCTACCAGTCGCTTGCCGAATTGAAGACTGCACTCAAGGAACATGTGCCACCGGAGGCGCATGCAAATTCAGCGAGAGCCAATCTCAAGATCGCACTCGCAGCTGGGATTGTAACGTTCGTCTTGTTGTTTGCGGCTCTAGCTGCCTGGTTGTTATTTACACCGGCAGGAAGACTCCAGGGTGGAAAGGTTTCCCTGGCGCTCTCGGAGGTTGCTGGAACTCCCACTTCGATCAACCAGCGACAGAACCTAGCCAAGCAGGCAATAGAAAGTGGTGACTATGCGCAAGCGAAAGTTTACTATCTTTCTTTGATTCCAGCGCTCGAACAAAAGTACGGTGCAATCTCCGAAGAAGTGGCCGATGCACTCGATCAGCTGGGTGATGTCTCGCGCAAGCTCGGAGATGTAGAAGAAGCCGATACTTGCTGCATCACTGCCGCAAACCGATACAAAGACTTAGCGATCGCGGGCGCGCAAAGTAGGAACTCTCCTTTGATTTTTCGCCTGCGGAGCAAAGAGGCAGCTGTCCTTGCTAAGTGCAAAGGGAAAACAGAAAGAGAGCGAAGCGATGCACTGCTTTGCGCCGCAAGTATCGCCGAGCAATTGCATCAGTACGCAGTAGCAGGTGAGTTACTCAAGCAGAAAATTGCGCTCGATCACCAATGTGCATCAATTGCGAAATCACCAAAGGCACGAATGAAATGGCAAGCTAATGAAGCGTTCGGTATGACGCGAATGGCCAGTATTCTCGTTCATGAAAGACTATTGGAATCGGCAGAGAAGCTCTATTTAGAGGCTGTGGAATTATCCAAGAAATCCGCCGGACCAGTCGAGCAATCATACGCTTACAACGGGCTCGCTCATCTCTATTCCGAAAGAAGGCAATATGACAAAGCCGAAGAAAATTTGAAAGAGTGCCTTGCGCTAAGGCATTCAGTTTTGAGAGCCGACGATCCAATTGTAGCAATGACCGAATGGGACCTTGTTCAGGTTTACAAAGCCATGCGGCAGTACAGCTTGGCCGCTCAGTACATGCACGACTTTCTACAGCATTATCGCATCAAGGGCGGTCTCGTCACGCAAGACCACCTGGCAATATATAAGGAACTGCAAGAGCAGGCGATGCACAAAGGAAAGTAAATGGGCGGCTGCCAGAGCCGCCCCTACAGCAGAACTGTAAAGTCTCGGCTTGAAGAGCAAGCGGAAATCTACAAGCAGCCACAGCACCGCCTTTCCAGCTTCCTGTCTTGACAAAACAAACGGTATCTACGAAATTTTTCGATTGGCTAACCTTCATGATATCCCAGCGTAACCAGCAAGCAAGGTCCACCATAAATGACGTTAAGACCTGCTTTCTCTGCCTTCTCTACCGCAGCCGTGCTCTCAGCCCCCGGCTGAAGCCAAATGTTTTTCACACCGGCCGCGATCGCTCCATCAATAACAGTGAGTGTCACCGCTGGTGGTGTGATGACAGAGATCGAGTCGGTTCGTTCCGGCAATGACTTGAGATCTGCATAAACTCTATTGCCCAGGATGGTGATCAATCGCGGATTAATCGGATAGGCGGTTTTGCCATTTTGCAGATAGCAGAGGTAACACTTATATCCGTACTTATCCGTCTTATCGCTTGCACCAACAACGGCAAACGCGCGTGCCGCCAAAAACTTTTCTATTTTTGCTTCTAGTTCGTCCATCGGATTCCTATCAACGCCCAGAGGGAAACTGCTCCTAATAATAACGCAGTCCTGTATCAAGCTGATAACACCTTCGACACCAGCGTAACTTTCTATGGTTAAGTAGGTCTTTCAACTAGCAGGCACAGCGCGCACACCAATGGTTGCCCCACTGTTGCAAGCCAACACTCGACCGCTATCATCGAAGTCTGAGCTCTGGCGTAAGCTCTTACTGAAGTTGAAGCTTCAACTTAGGTGCGCGCCAGATCATGGCGTCAGACAAGTAGTGGTGAAAGTTCATGCTCAAGTGAACGATTACCACCACCGATGGTATCCAATTGTCTAGACCTCGGAAGAAAAGATTGATACAAAATCCAACGAGCACTAGCAATGAAAGGTGAGGAAGCAGCGATAGCTTTGTAGCCCGAGCGCCCGGCGGCGGTGAGCTGCGAAATGCGTGGACATAGCTAATGTACTGGAGTGCATGCCAGGTCGACACAATCAGATATCCCCAGGACACTTCTCTAGCGCAGACCCAAGCCAGAATGTTAACCAGGGCCCCTGACCAGAAGCACAGCACCCTGCCAGGAACAGCCCGGCGTTGAGACCATTCATAGCATTCAAGCACCGCATAGAGTAGCACTATGCAGGCGGAAATCACCCAGAGCGACACGCAGATCGGTAGAAGCCACTCTAGCGGCGGTAGTTTGATCGGATAACCCAGATAATGCCTTGCCGGCCAACACAGGCAGGTGGAAACTGCTGCCCACGGCAATATCTCGACTCCGGCTTCGGCAATTCGATTGATGAATAAGCGTGGGTCCGAACCGGACATACGCATGTAACGTCGCATTATTCCGAAATTCTGGCGGTTTGCATGCCATGTCTGAGCAATAAAGTACGCAAAAATCAGGGTAGGCAACTGCTGGCAGGCAAAGACGACAAAACAGATGGGCGCTGCAATTAGCAGCGGAGCGATCCAGGACAACCAGGTAAAACGCCGGCGACAATCTTCATCTAAATGAAGTCTGACGTGAGTGGCGCTAACATGAGGAAGCCCGAGCATAAACGAATAGGCAAGAAATAGCGGCAACCAAAGTTGCGGTGCGCTGAAGGCGATTATTGCTACTGGCAACGCTACCAGCCCAGCCGCCCCATGAATAAAGAGAAAGTCGCGAACCGGTCCATAGATCCAGCGTCCGGCAGTTAATTGTTTTGTTTCAGTGTCCTCTGCCGGAGCAAGAGAGCTAGCAACAGCCATATTCATTTGCAAGCAAGCAATACCCAGAACTTACGGTCTCTTAGTCTACCGCCAGATCGAGTACAAACCGCGTGACAACAAGTCTAATTTTATAGTAATCACAGTTCAGCCTGGAATAGGAGCAGATTGCATCATTCAGTTAGTCGAGGTAGTTCCAGCTATTACTGCATCGATTCGCTTGTTGCCCGCTAGCTTCCAGGTCAGCTGCGCTGCATTATAAATTTTCTGGCAGTAGCCATCTAATTTGGCAACATCCTCTGCTGAAAGAGACTGCAATTTGACATTTCCTCTCTCCAGCAGGTCGTGCCGTACGCTTTCGGGGGAGATCACATCTTTCGACAGCCCACTGCGATTTCCTTGCTCGATCCATTGGGCCAATTGACAGATAGTCTCCTTTCTTCGCTCGGCAGGGATTGGCACCTGATCGTAATAATGCTCTTCCTCGAGATATTTTGACAATGTCAGCAGGTGATCGCATAGTTTGTAGAATTCGCAGTTATCAAAAGGCACTGGCTCGTACTGCCTGCGCTTCTTGGGAGGAGGATTGGAGCTGTGCGGCGAGATGCACATAGTAGGTAGAACGCACGTAACTGTTTTACGAGGAGGAATCTCCACACATGTATCCTTAGTGCACATCATCGTTTGACAATCAGGTTGATCTGGTTTGAAACACTGATTCTGCGGAACACAGACATTGACCGGTTTGTCAGTCTTATTCGTGCACGGCATCTCGCACTGAGATGTGGTCTTTCCGTCTCCTACCAGACCACCGCAACTGACAGTGCCTGATTTGACGGCGTTTTGCAGAGTACAGATCAGCGGAACCCCGACTGGACAGGGACCAGCAGCCTTAATAGACTTCGACGGAGCGACCACGCAACCGGAGAATGTCTCCGAACATGAATCGATGGCTATGCGTTGGTCTGAGTTGCAACCGAAGTCCTTAAGGGCATTGGGAGTAAGCGGCATGCACACGTTTACGAATTTACCGCTGTCGGTACAAAGGCGAAACTGGCTTACTCCGGTCGCAGTTTCACACGGATCTGTTACAACGACGCCTGTCAATTCGCCTTCATCAATTGCCGGCTGTGTTTCTTGCTTCACTTTCATTTTGCGCTCAATCGCTTCTACGACGCCGGAAAGCTCATCCGACGAAACTTCACCGGTTTGGGCCGGAGATTGTTCTTTCACACAGACGAACAAGAGCATCTGGGCGACGACAACACAGATCAGCAGCCGATTCATAATCTCCTCTCGATATCGATGCCGACAGCATTAGCCGGCTTGGCTCATACCTGAATTGCCGATCGGCAGTTATCTAAAGCTTCATATACCTCGCCGCTGATTAATTTACCGCCTGCTTGGCAAAAACCAGTAACCGACGGCAAGGAGGGTACGACCATAATTGAAAATGCTTTGCTTCACCGAGAAATAATCTTGCCATAAAACATGCAGTCCTGCGCCCATACCATAATAATAGGTATGAGTACGCTATCGACCTTTTGCACATCCATGATCAGACAGCTCCTGCCAAGACTCAAGTTATTCCGCCCGCTGACAATAGCCGGCATTTTGAGCCTGCTAATTGCAGCGTCGGCGAGCTACTGCGCTTTCTCCAAGGAGACAAGTCGAGTTGTAGTGCCACCCAAGCCGATTCGAGACAAGTGGGCATTGGTGATTGGTATCTCCAAATTCCAGGATGAGTCAATCAACTTAAAATATGCGGCCAAGGATGCTCAGGATTTCCACGACTTCCTGGTCAGCGACTGCAATTTCGCGCGCGACCATGTCAAATTGCTTACTGACAAAGATGCCACACGGGAGAGAATTCTGGACGAGTTGGGCGATAGCTGGCTGCCTCGCATGGCCAACCCGGACGACCTGGTCTTGATCTATATCTCTAGTCATGGCAGCCCATCGCAGATCGATGTAGCCGGTGTCAACTACATAGTGGCTCACAATACGGATCGAGACCGGCTTTATGCTACCGGCATTCCGATTCAGGAACTGTCGCGCATCATTAAGCAAAGAGTCCACAGCAACCGCGTCGTAGTTATACTCGATGCCTGTCACAGCGGAGCGGCCAACACTGAAGGCAAAGGTATCTTGCGACAATCCAATTTCAATGCCGATGAAGTCGTTCAGGGCACCGGTCAATTGGTCATCTGCTCAAGCTCTCCGAGTCAGACTTCCTGGGAAGGTAAGGGTTATTCCAATGGTGTTTTTACACATCACTTGATTGCCTCTCTGCGCAGCAAGGGTAAGAACACCAAACTTGGAGAGGCCTTCGGACAGTTAAAGGACCAGGTACAAAGTGAAGTGTTGCGTGACCGGGGTCAGCTACAGACACCGATTTTGAAAAGCAAATGGGAGGGAAAGGAGCTGGTTCTGGCAGTGCCGCCGGCACACCCGACGCCCGGTTTACATAGTCTAAATTCCACCACGGCAGAAGCAACTAGCACGCGCTCGCTCAATACCGGAGGCAGTACAAAGCGTCCCACAATTTTATGGAACACATATACAGAACAGGGCTTGACAGCCCTGTCCGGCGCGCGCTACGGCGAGGCGGAAAAGCTACTCCAGTCAGCGCTCGAACAGGCCGAAGCGGCAGGCGACCAGCGACATCTGTCCATGAGCTTAAACAACCTGGCGGCAGTATTTGACTCTGAAGGCCGGTACGGAGAGTCTGAATCGCTTTACAAAAGTGCGCTGGCAATCGACGAAAAGGACTTAGGCAAGGACCATTTAGATGTAGCTATGTCCTTGGTCAATTTGTCAAATCTCTATTGCAGCAAGGGCAGATTCCACGATGCAGAGCCGTTATGCAAGCGGTCTCTTTCCATCATAGAACGGGCACTGGGACCGGATAACACTGATGTTGCGATGGCACTCAATAATCTTGCGTCGACATATCTTGCTCAAGGGAAATTCAACGAAGCGCAACCGCTATACGAAAGAGCTCTTTCCATCTACGAAGCAGCTGAGAATCCCAGCCATATCGAGCTCTGGCGCGGTCTCAATAATCTGGCAAATGTCTACAACCTCCAGGGCAAGGCGCAGTTTTCTTTTACACATGTGGGGGATTTTCCCTCGGCGACAAGTCAACAGCTCAATTTTAGAGACGGGGGAATTTATGCGAAGATTAGCCACTTTGTTGAGTGTGCTCATTTTTATTCAGTTTACTTGCTGGGGCTCTCCGGCCAGTGCAGCAACCATCAACTTCACACCAGTTGGAAGTACCGGCGATGGCACTTTTGTTGGAGAAGTTGTAGCTGAAAAAATAGGCAAGCTTAAGCTTGATCATGGAGTTGTCTCAGTTAAAGGCAACGTTGTAGAAGTATTAGTATCCGGCGCAGACATTACGCAGAAGAAGACTGTTCTGTCAGGTGTAGTCTGCAAAAGTCGCTGTGTCGGCTCTGGCAAGAAAATCAAGATCGAAGGTACTTGCTTCTTTACCGGCGGCTCCAAAATTTCTGAAATTGACGATCCAAACGTCGAAGAATTGATTGACTGCACTGACGGCAGCGTTGTAAGTGGACACATTATCGCTATCAACCACGAAGAGTGTGAAGTAGAGCAGAGAGACGGCAGACGTCGTCGCGTACCGATGGCCATCGTGACCAAAATCAAGTCGCCGAGATGCTATACATTCTCCATCCCAGTGGCGGCTGCTGCGGGCACAGCCATCGCGACAGGAACAGCCTTCTCCGGAGAAGGCGAGCGCTGTACCTTCACTGCAACCGGGTCTGGGCACTCGACTCCTGTAGCTAAGGAACCCAAACAACAGAAGCAACCGAAACAACAATCGTCCAAGGGCGATGGACCACATGTCGGTAAGATTGTGGCTATTACCTGTGTAATGTTGGCGATTGCCTGTGCGATAGCCATTCCAATTGCTATTGCATGCAGCAGCGGCGGTGGTGGCAACAACAATGCCGCCAATCAAGTGGCGTTAACGAACTTGTTGAGATCGCGACAATCAGTTCCGGCGCCGGCGGCAGAAGTACCTGTTTCATCATCCAGCCATCACAGCTCACCATAGCTGATTGCGAACTGGTGTTGTATTCGAAGGGCGGGGATTGCTCCCCGCCCTTTTCTTTCATTTTGCGTAGCGGTATCGGTTGGAAACCGTCTCACATTACAGATTAGCCCAAGTAATTTCCCTGCAGCTATCTAGGCGATTCATCTGGAGCTGGTCCATCAGGATCGACATCGCAGAATTCCTGCACAATTGATAGCTTGCCATCGGTGCGAGCCACTCCAATGCCGACATAGCCAAATCCAGCGTTGAGAATGTTGCCGCGGTGATTCTTTTGATCGGGCGGCTCCGCCATCATTGCCTCCTGGCAGTGGTCCACGAGTTGTGAGTCGTCTCTCTTACCGTTTCGACCAAATCGAGAGATGTTCTCACCCATTTTGAGGTACTGAATTCCAAACTCCAACATTCGTACTTGTGCTGTTCGCCCTTCGGGATCCACATGTCCATAGAAGCCATCATTCACCAGGCGTTGAGCATATCTTCGCGCCAGGTCGCTGAGCTTCTTGCTGAGCCCTACCGGTTGCTTCCCAAACAGGGACCTGTCCTTGTTTACAAGCTCAAACATGCGAGCTTCAAGTTGATCGATTGGGACTAGAGGTCGTTGATTCAGTGCATACGCAGATCCAGCAGTGGTACCAGGGATATGCGATCGATCTGACGCTTCCTGATTATGCTCGGCCTGGCTGTTGTTATCCGAATTATGGTCTGCTTGCGTATTCTCGGTCTCAGATGCAACTGTCGCTTTATCTTTCGAGCGATCGTAAATTTCGGGCTGGCCATGCAAAGGATTAGACCATCCAGATGATAGCGCCAGCGCGGTCAGTAAAAGAACAGCTCCGAAGCTCGGCTGTCCGTTCATATTCTGCCTTTGCTCAAACGTATGAAGGATCATAACCTCTCCTCTCTCAGCATTTCAGGAGCTTAGGAAGATGCGACTCAACAAACACATCTTCATTTTACAGTTGAAAAACAGGCTCTCGGTTTAGATTCGCTGTCCATAACAGACCACCTCACCTGTTAGATCTGGACACTTGAGACATTTCCGGTACGGACCAAAGACATAGACTGATTCGGTTACCTGACAGAGGAGCCCCGACCGCCCTTATACACTGGATTTACCAAGGTCTAAGACTGAACGGCGGAGCTGCAGCTGCCAGTAGGCTCGCCTCTCGCAGCCGTCAGCCACTACTTACCGGTGCTTGGCTCGGTTGCACAGGAACTCAGAGCCGAGGGCATTAATCCACAGGAAGTCCAAATCGCCTATAATGGAACCGCGGATGCGCCCATAGCTCAGCTGGATAGAGCGCCTGGCTTCGAACCAGGAGGTCGGGAGTTCGAATCTCTCTGGGCGTGAAACTCTAACAGCGTGACATTTTTCTGGACCATCGAGCAGAATTTGCTATAGAACTTGAAAAATGCGAAAGAGCGGATACCCATATAGGATATCCGCTCTTTCATTACTTGTCCTTTTGGCTAGGCGTTCATGACTTCACGAGAGACCTTGTTTAGTTTCTCGATAGTCACTGGCAGATCAAGTGTTTCGATGTTTCCGTTTTTGACGATCACTCTGCCGTCAATTACTGTATAAGAAGCATTCTGCGGTGTGCAGAATATCAGCGAAGCTACCGGATCAACCATGCTACCGCCAGCAAAGCTGACTTGATTCGTATCTACTGAGAAGAAATCGGCGCGCTTTCCGGGCTCGAGAGAACCGATGTCGTCTCTTCCCAAAACTGCTGCTCCACCGATAGTTGCCATTTCGAGACAATCGCGAGCAGACATCCACTGTTTCTTATCTTCGGGTGGTCCGCCTGGGTTCTCGCTCAGCAGCGTCCGCGCGAGCAGCATCGCCATTCTTGCTTCGGCAAGTAGGTGAGAGCAGTCGTTGCTGGAAGAACCGTCGACACCTAGACCGACCTTCACACCGGCGTCGCGACACTTCTTGATTGGCGCTATTCCTGATGCCAAACGCATGTTAGATGACGGGCAGTGAGCAACGCCTGATCCAGTCTTGGCATATTGAGCTATCTCAGCATCATTAACGTGCACCGAGTGAGCGAACCAAACATCATCTCCGAGCCAGCCCAATTTTTCCATTGCCCCAACCGGTCTCAGACCGTATCGTTTGAGACAATAGCGCTCTTCGTCGAGCGATTCGGCCAGGTGAGTGTGCAAACCGCATTTGTGTTTGCGAGCAAGTTTTGCCGACTCAGTCATGAGATCGTCCGTGACGGAAAACGGCGAGCAAGGAGCAAGGACTATTCTTGTCATTGCTCCCGGGCTCATATCGTGATACTTGTCGATTACCCGCTGGCAATCGCTCAAGATATCGCTCTCATTTTCAACACAGCTGTCCGGCGGCAAACCGCCTTTGGATTGACCGAGTGACATACTGCCGCGGGAGGCATGGAAGCGGATTCCCATATCTTTCGCAACACCGATTGCGTCGTCGATTTTGCATCCATTTGGGAATACATACTGGTGGTCGAAGACAGTGGTGCAACCTGAAAGCGCCAATTCGGCAAGACCGACCTGAACGGCCAGGCGTTCTGAATCCGGAGTCATTCTCGCCCACATCGGATAGAGCACGCGCAACCAGTTCCATACGTTTCCATCCTGGCAAGCCGGTGCCACTCTGGTCAGGTGTTGATAAAGGTGCTGGTGCGTATTAACAAGTCCAGGCAAAACTAGTTGCCCTTTCATATCAAGTACCACTTCTGCTGTTTTTGGTAGCTTATCGGAGCTTTCTACTTGCTTGATTACGCCATCTTCAATGTACAATCCACCGTCTTTAATCTCGCGGCGGGTCTTGTCCATCGTAACTAACACAGCCGCATTTTTTACTAGCATCGACTTGGGACGCCCCGAAACTTTCTTATCGGCAGCTTTCACTTGAGTCGTAGTTCCAAGAGCAATGGCGGAGGCAGTGATCGCGGCGCCAGCCAGAAATGTACGACGAGTCAGACCATCGCCTGTAGAATTCTCCTCCGAATCACAGCAGGCTTCCTTGTCTTCAGTCATTTCATTGTTCTCCTTTAGTCAGTTTTTCCTGTCAAAATCGAGCTTCTCAGTTCAAGCTCTTCAATATCTCATCGAATCCGACACTACTACTACGGAGTACCGCCCGCAAGTCATAAAGCATAGTTATCCGATTGTTGATTAAGTTTATAGTTTCACACCACCAGTGGTGCGCCCGCCCTTCCGCAGAAAGCTTCTGAACTGTCGAGTCTTTCTTAATGTTGACACTCAGAATCTTCGATTCTTTCCAATATTTGATCAATTCTTCCCTTCTCGAGATATTCAAAGAAGACTGAGGTCTAGGAGAGTTGAGATACTTAATCATCACAGGCGACAGTTTGATGTTATCTGAACTTTTCCCGAAAGCCGCGCTAATAGCATTCGGCTTTGCCTTGCCCAGCCGCGGTCCACCCTTTCGTTCGAGGAATGCAGCAAGCGCCAAACTGGCGATCAGATATCCGGAAACTATGTTTATCCTGTCTGCATACAACACATATTTGCTGACGGAAGACAATCCCATCGAGTCTGATACCATCCCCAAGATGCCTAACTGGTAGAAGTTTGCGACGTTGGTGAGCTGTATCGCCATATCCTTCTGGCGGTCCATGCGATTGACCATTTGAGACTCCAGGACGATTTCATGCCCGAGAAGGTTACTATCGGCACTCGCGTTCAAGAAAGACTCCATCACATGTCTCGTTATCAACAGTTTGGAGCTCTCGTCGTCGTCGGAATTCCCATTAATCACTCCAGCTACTAAACCGGTAATTCCCAGTAGCTTTGCAGCTGCATTGCCAGAAGGGCTAAGCGGTAAAGACGAGTCATCGGAGCTGGCAGCGATAGTTTCCGGCCAGGCATTGCGCAACAGTTCCAGCAATTCCGCATCGAACTGCTGGAACTGTTCACGCAACGAACTCAAGAGAGCGATACGATTGAGGACCAGCTTGATAGTGTCCCATTTGCAGGACGGCATACTTCCTAACTTTTCAAGATTGCTAGCTTTCTTAACGTCGATATTGACTACTCGCTTCTTGCTCCAGACCTCCAACAGGTACTGGCGACGACTTTTGCCATCAGCTCTTTCTGGAGCGGCGGAATTCAAATAATTCAAAACCAGCGGGGAAAAACCGTTCTTGCTGCTTGCCTGCAAATCGAAAAAGTCTGCTAGCGAGTTAGGTTCACTCTGATTCCGGCGCCAACCACCGTGCGAAGCCAAAAGTGAAAGGGTGGTGATGCCGACACCGATCGCATCGGCAATGATAAAAAGCTGGTTACCAGCCTTCGAGTAGCCTTTTAAATAGCTCCAGCCAGCGCAAGCCCCGATGGTACCTGTCTGGATGAAGTTTGCCTCGTAAGTTTTTTGAAGAAACTTGCCCCGCCTGGCGGTCATTTGTGACAGAACGACATCGTACTGGTAATTAAGATCTTGCTGGCACCGATCGGCCGCACCTTCAATATCCAGGAAGCCAGAAAGCAATCTTTCCAAGAGAAAAATTCGCAGTTCTCTCTTGCGCTCAGCGTCACTACCGCCTGTGTCAAGTGAACGCAGCTCTCCCACCACGGACTCCAGCTGAAGTAGCCGCGCCGCTTCAGCTGCCCCGCCACCGAGACCGGATGTTGCACTGATTCTGGTATTCGAGGGTTGCTCTGCTGCAATCCGAGAATCTGCCACCTGATTCAATAGGGACAAAAGATTTCCATTGAAGTTCTGCACAGCCGTATAAAGCGACCAAAGTAATACGATGCGTGTGTTGAGTACGAAAGTGCTCTTGCCTTTTTCATCATTTATGCCACAGAGCGACTCCTTCTTGTCCATGTCGGCATGATAGCGCTGCTTCCAGAGACTATTGAGAATTTCTCTGCGAGTGCTACTGCTACCGCCGGGAACAGGTGAGTCTAGATATCGCGCTACCAGTGGTGGCAGATCGGATCCGTCCACCGGTTTTCCATCGAGAATGTGAGAGAGAAACTCCGGCGGAGCCAGGTGAGAAGCTTTGGCAAACTTGTTGTACATTATATTGAGCAGCGGCAAACCAATAGCCAGTCCGGAGCCAACACAAGTACCGACGGCCGATTGTATAAACTGTTCTTTCAAGCGGGAATAAGGTTCAATGAAGCCATACAAAACGCTGAGCTGCGCGAAATTAAAGCCATTGAACAGCTGATTGACGGTATCTATCTTGCGCCGCTCCCTCGACAAAACGTCATACGCATATGCCATTTCTAATTCCAAACGGTTTTCAGCTGACTTTACCTGCAGAACAGCTTCGAAAACTTTTCGCAATACAAGCGCTCTGTGAGTATTGAATTGATGCCGCTCACTTTCCGAAAACGAGCGACTGCGACGAAGAGAAACTATCTGTTCAGCTTCTCGTCGAATTCCAAGAATATCGGCGGTCTGAGCCGCATCCGCCGATAGCAATTCGTCGCTTGAAAAGGCAGCTACACAAAGGAACCAAGGCTGGAGCGCTAAGCAGATCAGAACGGCTATAGCCTTACGATTGATAATTAGATACTCCTCCTTGTTATTCCAGAGCGCAACAGCTAACAAACATTTCATGGAATTTTACTAACCTTTGGAGAAGGGCGTCTACTATGAAAGCTAGCTATCGACTCTTTGCAGCCAGCTTGCAAACTGGTGGCGATGAGCAATTCAAGGGACTATCGACCGAAGCTGCTCGGCACAAAATTCCAAACATTAAATCCGCAATTTGATGTAAAGCCGTTCGACACTGCCCGGTGCACTTTTCAACTCAATACTCTCTTCTGCGCCAACTCATGGCTCGCGTCCTTCCCACCATCGCGCTGAGTTCGAGCGATGCACGTCCAGCGGCTTTGCAATTAGTTCATTCACGGACTTACAGATAGAAGGTACTAAACCACCGCGTGTTCCAGCTCTTACTGTCCGCGTATGGACGGCACTGGTTCGCAAGCGATCACGGCGCTCCTCATCGGTTGGGTCCGGACACTTTAGGGACATTCCCGGGACGGACCAGAGACATTCGCTTCGTAAGCTATGGGCATCAAAAGGGAACGCCCACCGCTGGAGGTTACACAATATGCCATTCGATGTTCAAGACGCGATGCAAGAAGCAACCACGGTTGCTAGAAGCGAGTCGACTTCCAACCTAATGGAAGAAGTCTACAGCGCTCTTGCCCAAGGAGCAGCTCAAAATCAGCAAGGTTTCGAGCGTGGCGCCTCGGCTGCGGCAACTTCCGCGATGGCAGAGTTCGGAGCGATCGAGCTGTTCGACTCCGGCAACCAAAGCGCAGGCGCCGAACAAGGCTTACAGAACGCAGTGTTCAATCCGCAAACAGATTCTGTTCACTTCAGCGGCAGAGAGCAAGGCAACCGAGGCGCGGAACGCAACAGCTCGGGCAGAGAAGAGGAGAGCCTCTCTCGCAATGCCTCACAATCGCGAGCAACGGACAGCGCACAGGATAGACCGAACTTAGGCGGACTCTCGGTTGAAGATCATGGCGTCAATATTGATTTTGACGACAAGAAAGGCGGTCAAGGAGCCTTCAATGCAAACAGCGATGGCGCTCACGTAGAATTCAACGCTCCCGGAACATCAGTCGAAGGAGACCTTAACGAGCGTGGTCTGAAATTCGGTGCAGCGACTAGGGATGGCGGAATTGGAGTCCAAGTAACCGACGAGCAAACAAGTCTGTCCGTCGGCAACAATCGGGGCACAGGCATCGCATTCGGCTCGAACGCAGACGAGAGCTTTCTAAATCTCGGATTCGGCGGCCGCGAGCTCGCCGCTGGAACGACCGACTCCGGACTCGGAGTTAAGTACAAAGACAGCGAAGGAGGTGAGTGGAACTTCGACCTAGGTTAGTGAGTTTACCCGCAAACAGAATGGATCCCGTCTTCTCCTCACCGCTGGCGGGATTCATTCTGTTCTCAGCGTTGTTGATGAAGTTAAAGCACGCGGCAACGCGTCAGGAATCAAATCGATTGGCATCGCAAATCTTGTTCTTTCCCTGCTGCAGCTGACGGTAGGAATATTGGCGATTTAAGTATGATTCCTTGTCTTCCGGGTCGAGACTCAGCGCTTTACTGTAACTATCGATTGCCAGCTGGTGTTCGCCCAAATGGTTGTAGCAAACTCCGCGATTAAAATAGGCATCTGCACTTTTGGGATTTATGCTTATGGCAGTGTTGTAGTCTTCGATTGCACTCTGATACTGCAACAACGAATCGTAAGCGATTCCACGAGCTATGTAATTAGCTGAATTCGTTGGATCAAGAGTTATCGCCTTACTGAAATCAGCACAGGCCCTCTGGTAATGTCCCAATGCCACATAGGCCCTGCCGCAAGTTACGTAAGCATTGGCAGTGTCCGGAGCAATGCTAATCGCCAAACGGCAATCCTTGATGGTCTTTGCAAACTCTCCGAGGGCAAAATGGACGGCTCCACGATTGTCATAAGCTATCGCCAGTTTGGGATTTAAGTCTATTGCTCGATCGTAATCATCCAGAGCTTTCTTTAGTATCCCGAGCTGCTGATATGCCGCACCACGATCGTTGAAGGCTGCTGCATACTTCGGATTTAAGAGAATGGCGTTACTGAAGTCGTCAATCGCTTTCCAGTGCTGTGCCAAATCCATGTACGTCAATCCACGATTGTGATAGTTCTCCGCATCACGTGGACTGAGGCGTATCGCTTCGTTATAGTCCTTGAGAGCTTTCTGCTGCTCATTCAGGTCTCCATACACAAGCGCGCGATTAGGATAGACAGCTGCAAACTGTGGCCTTATCTCAAGTGCCTTGTTGTAATCCTCGAGTGCTAACTCATATCGCCCGAGCGCATAAAAAGCATAACCGCGATTGTTGTAAGCGGGTGCAAGCTTCGGATTAAGCTCTATTGCTTTGTTGCAATCGGCTATGGAATTGGAGTATTGCCCAAGCTTGCTGTACGAGTAGGAGCGATTGCAAAAGTCCTCCGCAGAACAAGGCTCGAGTTCAATTACCTTGCTGAAGTCTTCTAGTGCAGATTGGCTATAGCCGAGACAATCAGAAGCCAATCCACGGCCACGATACGCTCGAGCGAACTGCGGATCGAGAACGGTGGCACCACTAAACGCCGCGATCGCAAGGAAGTACTCTTTCTTTTCCAGCAGCCTGTTTCCGAGCGTGCATACATTTTCCGCTGGTATCGCTTGCGAGACTATGTATGAGCTTGCGAAGAAAGAAACAACAAGTAGAACTTTGCAGTACAGGTCAGTTTGGAAACACATCCGACCACCAATCACTCCTGAAGGATCAAGATTGTCAGTATTGACCTTCAACACTCTAACTGGCCGCCGTGACCAACTGGTGAGCGCAACAGACCTTCCTCAGAGCCAACCCATGGGTTGCCCGCAAGCTCAAATGGCCTATAAGAGGAACTCTGATGCGCCCATAGCTCAGCTGGATAGAGCGCCTGGCTTCGAACCAGGAGGTCGGGAGTTCGAATCTCTCTGGGCGTGAGATTTTGAGTGCATGTTGTTTTCTTGTATCCCCGTTGTATCCCCTACACCTGTCGGTGCCGGGCGCACACATCTAAAGGTCAAAGCCTTGTGCTGCAAGCGGTTTGGGCTTTACGAATGTAATCATTTAGATCCATCCTTTCTACTATGTCAACCGAACTGAAACTTAGCTACTACAAGGGCGATAGATTCAAGACTGTCGCGCTTGATCCAAAAAGCAGAGAAGCTGATCAGATAATAGAGAACCTGCTCAGGCTGATTGATGGTGTCAAGCTTGGGAAATGGAAAGAGACGTGCAGAACGGAACCAATAAATGGAAATGATGGATTCAAATCCGAATAGGGAAGAATGGCATCAAAATCAATATTGTCATATAAAGCATTGGCTCTGAGTACATGCCGGACGACACCTGATATTGCACCTGCCGGCTTGCCACTGCTAATGTGGGCGGCAACTATGCGCTTTACGTACTCGAGCGTTCTTTGTGTTACTCCGTTCATAACAATTCCGAGGTACCATCAGAAAGTGTGTAAACGCCTGAAATGAAGGCCAGGCGGTGTATCCTAAAACTTGCTTACGGTAAGAGGACACACCGCTATGAACAAG
>JAGVKB010000004.1 GCA_020050835.1 Candidatus Obscuribacterales bacterium
AATGGTGGCTCGTTTAATATTTCTGCCAGCTCCGGTGCCTCGATCCTGGGCGTCACGGCTCAGGGGCTGGCTGGTAATTTGAATGCCGCGGTTGACGTTTCTTCGGCCGGGGGCAGCGGAGGTACAATCAATATTGCCGGTGCTCAAGGGGTACTTGTCTCGAGCAGCAGTGGCGGCAATCTGTACGCCAATGGGGTCAACGGAGGCGCGATTACGCTGGCTGCTTCGGGAAGCTCGGTGGTATTAATGGACGGCAGCAGCAATCGCGGTGGCTTGTTTGCCACCGGAAATGGTGCTTTCACTGTCGGCGGCACGATTGTAGTCAACTCCTCTTCCGGTACGACAGCTCGGGAGATGGATGTCAGCGGTCTGAATCAAGGTGCAGCTGGTTCTATTACTGTAACCAACTCGACGAACTCAGCAGATGTTTTTGACCTGACAGCCTCTGGTTGGCGTGATTTCGGTGGCACAGGCGACAGCGCTGCTTTCAGCCATGCCGGGTCGATTACGATCACCTCTACCTCCGGGGCGATCATGCTGCAAAATGTTCTCGCTCAATCGGTTGGAACCGCGGCTGCTGCCGGGGCAAAAGGCGGGGTGGTCACTATCACTGCCGGCGCCGGTATAGCCATCACCGGACAGCTCTCCGTCAACGGCAACCGCGGTGGCAATGCCGGTGTAATCAACCTGAGTGCTACCGGGGGTAACATCGGATTAAACGGCGCGACTCTGACAACTGACGGTACTAGCACTACCGGTAATGCCGGCTGGTTGACGGCGAATGTACAGGCGGGCACGCTGACGATCAGCAACACGGTTGATGCGAGCGCATACGGCGGCAGTCAATTTGCTGGGACTATCCAACTAAGCGGGCTAAATGGCGTATCGGCTAGTAACGACATTATTGCTCGAGGCTCGCTTGGACCGACGGCTGGTGGCGGCTATGCGACCGGTGGCCGGATTGCATTGAATTCAGCATCCGGGGCGGTGACTTTGTCATCCGGCGCCGATCTTGATGTGTCGTCGGCCGGCAACTCGGCCGGCGGTATCGCCGTCTTTGGCGCAACCGGCGTCAACGTCCAGTCCGATCTGCTTGCCTTCGGGAGCGGGACCGATGATTATGCCGGCTCAGTAATCGTGAAGGCTTCCAACGGTTCAATCCAGGTGGGTTCTGTAAATGCAATTGGGCTGGCAGGGGCAGTGGGCGGCTCAATCGTCCTGGGTGCCTCGCTTGACGTAATTGCCGGGTCAGCTAGCAGCGTACTTGGATTGTCATCGAGTGGCGATGCTGGCGCGGGTGCAATTGTGGTCTCAGCCGGCCGGGCTGTGGCTAGAACTACAGGTGGTCAGCTCAACCTCAACGCTTCCTCGGCGGCCGGACGGGGCGGAATGGTGACTGTTGCAGCCGGCGGCAATAATGGGGTGGTTTCAATCGACATCGATTCAATCAACACATCCGGCATCTCGGGCGGAGACGTCCTGGTCGTTTCCATGGATACTGGCGCCAGCACCAACAGCGCTAATCTTGGGTCGATAACAGGAACAGCGTCTGGAACAACTGCACTGGGTGGTTCAGTCGGAATTGCTACAAGAGGATTATTGAATGTCAGCGGCGTCATCGACACCCGAAATCTTAGCGCCGTCAGCGCAGCACCGGCGCGCGCTGGATCTGTTTTCCTGTCGTCGGTGGTTGGAATTACATATACTTCCATTAATGTCTGGAACTCGGCGAACGGATCAGAGTCGGGTAGCGTCATCCTTGTTTCTGGCGGCAACAGCGCGTCCATTACTCCGAACCCCACCAGTAATCCGTCTCCACCACCGAGTTTGTTGCCAGCCAATGTTACGGCCGCCTCCGGAAAGACTGCTGCTTTCACCGGGGTATTTTCGGGAGCGGAGACAATCAATTCTAATCGGACGATTAGAGTTACGCCAACCAGTCTCAGCTACAATCCGGCCGGCTATACGAGCATCAGCGGCTCGTTAACTCTCACAACCGATACCGGTGGTGATTCTCGACTAATTGTCCCAATTCTGGTGCTTTCAACGGCTACTTCGAGCAACCTGACTTTTGCCAAGACCAGTTCAACGAATGCTGACTCATTAACAATTGTCAGCAGATCGACTATCAACTTTTCCAATAGCATCAACTTGTCGGGAACGGCATCAGGCGGTTCTCTCAATCTCATGTCCTTGACCAGCGATATCATCATGCCTTGTTGCTCCAGCCCAACTTACAACTCCAACGGTGGAGCATATGGTGGCAATATGTCGTTCCTCTCCCCTCTCGGTGCGATTAACTATGTGAGTAACAGCAGTACTGCTGGAATGAATGCCTCAGGCACTACTGAAGCGGGCAACATTCTTGTTGTAGGTGGAACAGGCATTACTGTCTCAGGTCAGCTCAACGCTGGTGCTACGTCAAACAGCGGTAATGTAACCATGCTTGCCGGGCTCGGCAACATCAATTTCAATGCAATGGGCGGGCCTAGTGCGAATTCGTTCGTAAGCGTGGATAGCACATCGTCACGGGCTGGCAACATTAACATCGTTATCGGTCAATCGGTGTTCGACAATGCCACGCTGGCAGCTGGTCTCTATTCGATGTCCGGGTACGGTGCGATCAGTTCTTCGTCCACTGCCGGGCAGGGCGGCCGACTGCTCGTCTCCTTGCTTACCGGCTCCAATTCGGCTAGCGGCCTTGGCTGCTGTGGCATCTCGAGCGGTGCAATCAAGCTGTTTGCAACCTCGACGAATTCTACTGGTGGCAATATCTCAGTCTTTATGGGCGGTAATGACCAGAATTTCCGAATGATGGATGCATCAGGGGCCAACGGCGGCGATATCAGCGTTTTCGCCAGTGGATTCCTGAACACCAGCACTCCCAATATCAACTTCGGAGGCCTGGCCATTACTTCTGCCAGTAGCGGGCAAGCCGGCGACATCACGATTGTTTCGGCTACCGGGAATTTCACTAATTGCCCCACCTGCGTCAACTTCAATCAGTGCAGTACGTGCTCCTATGTCGAGGCCAAAGGCGGCACGCTCGGTGGCAATATCGTGATTATGGCTCCGCAAGGTTCTTTGAATTTACAGCAGGGCGGTAACGCCAGCAAAGATGGAGTATCGACCACTGGGACTTTGCGGGCCGGCACGGTTGGTTTGTATTCGTACACAACTATGTTGATTGGAAGTTACATCAACTCCTCCTCGCAGATTGATGGCGGGGATGTGACGGTCGGTGTGTCCAGCGGCAATTTCTATATGCCTAATCTCACGTCAGTGCCCAGCGGAACGCAAAGGTTTATCAATTCGCAGGGCAACACCGGTAGCGGGGGAGATATCAGCATTTTGATCGGCAAGAGCGTGATCGACAGCACTAACAGAGCCGGCATTATCGGCGCTAATCAAGCTCCCGGTTTCGGTTTCGAGATCTCTTACAACGCATCATCGAGTTTTGGGCAATCGGGCAATATCTCAATTCAGATCTTGAATGGTCCGTTGGGAACTATCAGTACGGGCAGTACGTTCGACGGCGCATTTCTCCAGTTGCTGGCATCATCGCAGACTGGAAATGGTGGAGACATTGTTGTAACTAGCAACGGACAAATGAGATACGAGTGGTACTACAACTCTTCCGGTGCTAGCGCTGGTGATATAACAATTGATGCTGGAAGTGGAACGTTCAGCAACACTAATGGAACGATTCTGGCTAATGCTACCAGCGCTTATGGCGGCAACATCACAGTTACTGGTTCGGCAATCTCAACCAATACACTGTTTGGAGCGACTGGCGGTTGGATAGAAGCCAGAGGAGGCGCATTCGGAGGAAATATCTCGTTGAATGCGACTGCCGGCGGTATCACCCTGAGTTCTGTAAACAATCCGCTCGGAAACAATCTTGACTCCTCTGCTAATATTCGCGGAGGCAATATCAACTTGACTGCAACGTCCGACATATCGCTGGATAAGCAGATCGACACTCATTCCGGAGTTACCGGCGGTAATGTAGTGATCGACATTACTGGAACCGGAAATCTTACGTTCACCTCAATCGGCGGAGGCGTCACCAACAACAGGTACATTTATGCGCAAGGTGGTGCGGGCAATGGTGGCAATATTGAGGTGAGTATCAATCAATCCAACCTTGATTCCTCTGGTAATGGATTTGCTGGACTACATACCGGGCTGACCAATTTTACTTCTACTTTACTTGGTTCTTTTGATACCTCATCAACCTCGGCCGATGCCGGCAATATATTCATCGACATCGCATCGGGTGGAACTGGATACTTCGGAACGGCCTCATCATCATCTGACAGCCTTCTCCTCAATGCAAATTCCGTTGCTGGCAGGGCTGGCCTGATCTCAGTCTCGGTCGCTGGAAGCATGAATGTCAACTGGAGCTATTCATCTAATAGCATCGAAGGCGGCACCATCTCTGTTAATACCGGTGGCAGCTATACGAGTACTAATCGGGCTGGAGTAGGAGTGTTTACTGCAAACGGGTCGGCTGGCTCCGGCGGAAACATTGTAGTCCTGGCTGCGCAGAATATCGCTTTGCCCGGGGGCAGCGGCAATAACTACCTTTCTGCAACAGGTACCACCAGCGGTGGAGGTATTGTCTTGTCCAGTGCAGGCGGTTCCGTTTCAATCACTGGCAACGATGGCAGTGCCCACGCCTTGGTAGCTGACGGAACGACGAGCGGCGGGACGATAACTGGTCTTGCAAGTTCCGGTTTCAGCTCTACCAGTCAGATCAGCGCTGCTTCATCGCAAGGCATCGGTGGTACCGTAATTCTGAGCACGCTTGGTACGAATGCAAATTTGACTACCAGTGGAGGGGTTACCGTAGCCGGTGCAACCAGGGGTGGTTCGGTGGCCGAGATTGCCACTGGGACTATTTCGGGGGCGATTATCGCCAACGGTACTGGCGCAGGCGCCAGTGGTGGTAATGTCTTCGTTTCGCAGGGCGCCGCGACGGCCTACAGTGTCAATCCAAATGTTTCAGGGGGCGCAGGCGGTAGTACAGGTATGGCAATCATCAGTTCCGCTGGAAATGTCACAAGCTCGGGCGCTGGTGTGTTCACCTTCGGCAACATAACCAGCAACCTGCTCACTCAGGCATATGTTCTGGCTCATCTGAATGACAACTATCAATATACCGTCAGCTCAATCGGAGCGCCTACAATTACAAATCTCACCACGAGTGAGACCTTCAATCTTCCTCCGGGCTCTCTTGCCGCTTTCTCGAGTATGAACATCGGTAATCTGGCGTTTTCAATGCCAAATGCAAACTTTGTCGCTCCGTTAGTCGTCGATGGTGCCACATCCTTCAACGAACTGACTGGTAATGGCTCGGCGATTGTCAGCGTTATCAGCAGCTCCAGTTTAACTGTAAATTCATCAGTGACTAATTCCTCTTCTTCCGGAAATGCTCCGAAGGTAATGCTGTTTGCCAAAGAGGCTCTTTCTGTTGCTGATTCCATCGATACAGAGGCGACTAATACAGCGAGCTCAGCCGGCGGCGATGTTGCACTATTTGGTCGGTCGATCTTCATCGGGGGTTCCGTCAACTCATCGGGCGGTGGCTCGAATACGACTGCCGGAAATATATTCATGTTTGCCTGGGGAGATTCGCCAAACGCCATCGATCCTCCCGAAGTAGTGGCAGACAGCACTGGGATAGCTGGTGGTGGAAAGGTTATGATTATCTCGCCTACCGGTGGTATCGAGTTCGGAAGTGTGAGCGCACGTTCTGTCTCCGGCACTGGCGGCACGGTATTGATGCAGGCTCCCAATATCAGCCTGACCGGTCAGACCGTTAACGGCAACTCTTCGTCAATCGATGTCACTTCACAAAATGCTAATGCCGGTGTAGTTTATCTCGCTGGTACCGATATCTCCATCGCCCACGGATTGGTTGCCAACGGTATCAATGGTGGCACCATCGGCGTTTCTGTGATCAATGGTACATTGGCGGCGCAGGACCTGATTGCGACCGGATCCGGCTTTACTCAAAACATCGCTAATCACGGCGGAACCATTACAGTTAGCGCTTCTGGGAATTCAGCCAGCATTAGTGTAGGCGACGTATCGGTTGCCGGTCTCACCGGCGCTTCCGCTGGTAGCTTGAGCCTGTTAAATGCTTTTGGCAGTGTCAGTGCCGTTAGTTTGGATGCCAGCGCTGTACAAAATATCGCCGGCAATGTGACTGTCAATGGCCAATCGATTCAGATATCAGGAACGGTACTAAATCCAACGAATGTTGATGCCAGCATCGATGTGTCGTCCGGATCGAATACCGCTGGTGGACTGACACTAGTTGCTGATGATGGCGGAATCTTTGTTAACTCTGATATTGTCAGCTACGGATTTGGAGTGCAGAATCTTGCTGGTAATGTAAGTCTGACCAGCACCGGTGGCACCATTAGTGTTGGCAACATCGATGCTCATGGCAGTCTCGGAGCGCGCGGTGGTCAGGTGGTGGTTTCGAATGGAGCAGGCGCGGTGCTGCTGGGACGCAGTGCTGCCGGCAATGGGTATGTCAATAGCAGCACCGATGGTGAATTGTCAGCTGGCAACGTAGTGATCAATTCGGGCAGCTATATCGGCGCCAATGCTGCAACGATCGTCGATATCAAGGCATTCAGCACGCTGGGTTCTGCCGGCAATGTAACACTTACCGCTGGTGGCAATGATGGGTCAGCTTCTCCGATCTCTATAAAACTCGATGCGGTTAACTCCGCCAGTGAGTCCACAATTAACACAACTGGTTTAGATAATGGTGGCACTGTTCTAGCGATTAATCTGGATCAGTCTGGTCGCCTGGGTTCCACGTCAGGCTTAGTAAGCCTGGGAAGCATATTGACGGAAGCTGGTAGTGCGACCGGTGCCGGGGGGTCCGTTGGAGTATCTTCAACCGGAGTAGTCGAGGTCAATGCGATTGATACTGCCAGCACCGTTGTGGGTGCCGATGCTGGTAGTGTGTTCATATCGGCTTCTGCTCTCATTAAGATACTTTCCGGTATGCCCAATGTAGAGTCCGTAGGCGGAGATCTGGGGGACATCGTTCTCTATGGAGCTGGCAATGTCATCATCGGCAGCACGACCTACATCACTGAAACCCACCCAATGCCTAACATCGGTATCTTCCCGAATGTCAACGTCAATCAAAATACGGTATTGTCAGGCAACACTACGCTGACCATCACGCCAGTTGTTGTCAGCAACAATGTTGTGCCAGGTGGATTCTTCACCATCCCGTTGTCCAGCAGCTCGCTCTTGATTAACACTGGCGGCAACGGACGATTTGCTGCTCCGATAGTTTCACTGTTCGGGGGGATCAATGTCAACGCGTTGTCCGGAACACTGACAGGGGCGAATGCTTCCTCAGTCACTCTGGCAGCCAGGGCTGGCGTTCAGGTGAACACAACTGTTACCACCAACTCCGGCTTGACCGGCAATGGCGGGAATGTAACGCTTATCTCCAACAGAGGCTCTCTAACTGTCGGCACATACATAGATTCGACCGGAGATACGGCTCAAACAGGTACTTATGGTGGCGGCGTCAATCTGATCGCCACCCAAGGCCAAGTTCAGGTTAATAGTAACAATGCCGGAGTCACGATCAACACTCGTGCCGGGTCCATCGGTGGCGACGTCCTGATTGCCAGTGGTACCGGAGTGGCGATTAACTCCGAGATCTTCACTGGACAGACCGCTCAGGGTGGTGATGTGATCGTTCTTGCTCCGGTCGGAAACATTGCCTTTACGACTAATTCCGGTGGTATTGACATTGAAACCAGTAGCACCTCTGACTTCGCTGGCTTGGTGTCGCTCAATGTTGGTCTTGGTCAAGACAACGGAATTGTCATGGCTGGCAGCATTCGAGCTCTCAGCAATGCTTCGCAGGGTGGCACTATACTGCTCAGGCTGCAGCAAGGCGATATCAACTCAACTGCGTCACTGTCCCTTGATGCCTCAGCCGGCGGCTCATCTGGCACAGGCGGAACTGTCATTGTCTCCTCTTCAGGCAATATAAACATTCCCAATTGGACCATTAACGCGAACGGCCCGAGCGGCGGCAGTATTAAGATTTCGAGTGGCGGCACATTGCAGGTAAATGCCAGCAATGTTCAAGCCAACGGAGCAAATGGTGGTGTTGGAGGCAGCCTGGAGTTTGTTTCTAACTCGACTACTCCGTTGGTGGTTGGATCAGCGACCGGCACAAACTATATAAGCGGTCAGATTTCCATTGGGTCGTCAAATGGAGGAGCTTTCGACGGCGGATCTCTCAGTATCGCCAATAATCTGGGAGCTGTGCAAATCTTGAATTTCTCGTCGGCGATCGATCTGACAAGCGATGTAACCTGGGATGGAGCTAACTTTTCGGTTAGCGGCACGACAGTTCAAATTGACGGTGTGGCAGGAAATGTTCTCAGCATGAATGGTGTCGGTATCGGTGATGCTGGCGATATTACGATTAGTTCTTCTGATCCGCTCAGCCCCTTAGTGATCGGAGCGGCTACGGGAAACAACTATGTCAATGCTACTCTGCAAGCACGCAGCGGCGTGAGTGGCGGAGATGGTGGTGACATACTTGTGAATGCTGCCGCTGGAATTAATGCACTGGCCAGTAGCTTCGATGTAACTGCATTCCGTAATGGCGGCACGATTACGATCGTTACTAACACAAGTAACCCCCTGACTGTTGATGCGTCTGCTTCTGGTCCAAATACGATTGTAGGCATCCTGACAGCGCGTAGCGGTACGGGCACAGATGGCAACGGGGGTAAGATCATACTTTCCAATCAGGGTGGTGCTGTAGTTCTCAATCAGGACAACATAGACGTTTCTGTGCTCGCCACCAATGGCGATGGTGGTGAGATCCACCTCACAGGCAGCGAAGTGACAGTCAACAGTGGCTTGACTGCGAACGGCGCTGGCATCGGGAAAGGTGGAAAGGTGATAATCAGGTCCGATGCGAGTCTAGCGACCGGGGACCCGCAAGCTGGTGATTCCACAATCGCCGGCACGATTCAGGCTGATGCGGGAACTGATGGCGACGGCGGTACGGTCAAAATCATCGCTGATGGTGTGCTGGCTGTCGACGCTGGTGGCGTTTCTGTGAAGGCGACTGGCAATGGAAAGGGTGGGACAATTGATCTCGAAGGTTACACACTTAGCTTCCTGGGCTCTCCTGTTTTGCACGCCGACGGCTCTGGCACCGGGGATGGTGGCTACATCAAGTTGGTAAGTTCGTCTCCAACTAATACCGTGACGATCGCCGGTGATTTAACCGCATTGCCCGGAGGTTTGGCTACTGCTTTAACAGCGGGTGGGATAATCGAAGTGCAAGCTGGCTCCGGAATCATCAGTAACTCGGCCAATATAGTGACTAATGATGGTGGTGCCGGCGGAGCGGCATCGGGTGGTCAGATAAGCTTCAGTTCCCAGCTTGCAGCCAACCTGATATTGACAAACACAGGAACGATTCAGGCTCTTGGCTCGAGCAATGTCCAACCAACGGTGATCGTTTTCAGCAGTGCCAATGGCAATGTAGATGTCAACTCCTCATTCAGCTATGCCGGCTCAACCATTCAAGTAAGTGGCAATATCGAATTTGCAGTGCCTGTAACCGGCTCAGTATCGGCATTCAGTGAAGTGCTGAATGGTGGAGTCCAGGTGCAGCAGGGTGTGGACGTGACGGTCGGTGCAGACAGTACAGTAACGCTAGCATCCGTAGATGTTTCCAACAATGTTACAGCAACGAGCTTCCAAAATGACGTTCAGCTCACCGGACCAGTTACTTCGACCGGCTCCTCTGGGATGGTTTCACTGACAGCTCTGGGAAGCATTACGGGATCCGGTCTAGTTAGTGCAAATTCAGCTGAGTTTGAGGTGACCAACGGCGACATAGGAGCCAGCGGGTCCGGCAAGATCAATACTCTAGTCGGCTTTCTGTCCTTGCAGGCACTTGGCTCTGGTTCGTTTGGTAATGCATTCATCAATCAAACCGGTGCAATTACCTTGGAGGCAGATGACGTTGATGTGAATAACTTGTTGGACTTAACTGCCTCCAACACGATTACGGTTGGAACCGGCACCTTGACGGCAGGAGCGGTAACTTTAGAGACAACTGCTGGCGACATTTCTCTAGATGGGAATATTACCGCGACGAGCGGCAATATCGTGCTGACTGCAAAGAGCAGCATCGGCGGCGCCGGACTCCTGACAGCATCTTTAGTAGACTTGACGGCAACCGACGGCAACATTGGTTCGTCGGGCGACGCGATTCAAACAGCCGCAGGAAGTTTATCGCTCACAGCAACCAATACTGCTGCAAACAGCGGCAATGCCTTTATTGAGCAAACCGGAGCGCTGACTCTGGATGGAACCGACATCGATGTAGACAAGGTGTTCGATCTGGAGGCGACAGACACTATCACTGTAGGAACCGGAATGCTATCGGCTGGTGCTGTTAACCTGAGAGCAACGAGTAATGACATTGCATTGACCGGTGCAATTACGGCGACGACCGGAAGCGTAGATCTGACTGCAAACGGGAGCATCAGAGGAGCAGGGCTACTGACAGCAGATGATGTCTTGCTGACAGCAACAAACGGCAATGTCGGGGACTCAGGTGCAGCTGTTCAAACTACTGCTGGAATGCTATCGATTGCCGCAAACAGCACTACAGCGCTCATGGGTAATGCATTTGTTCATAACTCAAACGAAGTCTCATTAGATTCAACTGCGATTTCCGTCAATAAACAGCTCGACGTGTCGGCCGGTGGCAAGATTACGACCTCCGGTGCTGGTACGGTGAGTGCTGGCAGTGTGAAGCTAACGGCTGAAGCAGACGACATAGTAGTTAACGCTGCCGTCACTGCCAATGCGGTAGCAGGAAAAGTCGCGTTGATTGCTGCTGACAGTATTTCTGGAGCAGGATTGTTAACCGGTCATGAAGTGTCGCTCACAGCGACGTCTGGCAATGTTGGCACTGGAACTAGTGGTCGGGTGCACACTGCTGCTGTAAGCCTGTCGATCGATGCTCAGAGCACTGCAGCTCTGGCAGGAAATGCTTTTATAGATCAGACGGGAGCGATATCGCTCGACCCAGCTAAGATTTCGGTTGATAAGACTCTTGAAATCAAAGCTTCAGACACAATTACCACCACCGGAAGCGGGGAGCTCGAAGCCACTGATTTGACGCTGGAGACGACATCCAACAACATTGTTCTAAATGCTGGGTTAGACATAGGTCAATCGGTAAAACTCGATGCTGCCGGAGCAATTACCGTCAGTGCCGGCGCATCTGCTGGAGCAAGTTTCAGCGCAACAGCTGTAGGAGCAATTTTAAATGGAGTTTCTGGTGGAACTCTGAAGGGAACTGTAGTGACCCTATCTTCTACTGGCGCGAATATTGGTGTGGGCACAGGGTCTGGTGAACGAATCATGACCGATGCATCCACGAGTCTATCTGCTCAGGCCTTGTCTGATGTATACGTTGGGTCAACCGGTGCCGTCTCGGTTGGACACTCGTTTGCAAGTACCGCGGGCGTGTTTGATCTCGAAACTGCGGCAAACGGTGGTATTACTATCAACTCTTTGATGGGAGTCGCTGCTGGAACTGTCAATTTGACGGCTGATGGAGCAGGTGCAATCAAGACCTCGCAAGGGACCGTCAGTGGCACCAACGTCAATTTAGTGTCTCAAACTGGTGACATAGGAGAAGGGTCAGGACCGAGATTTGATGCCAACACTCATAACTTGAGTGCCAATACCGATGGCAATGTCTACATTCATGCAATCGATGGTAGCAGCAGCGTTGTCCAATTGAATGACTCGACAGCGGGAGACGCGAAGACCTTCGATGTAATGTCTGGGGGCAGCTCCGGAATATCAGTGATTGGTTCAATCACAAGTGGGGAGGTCAATCTAACCTCGATGGGGACCGGCAACGTCGCTGGCAATCTGGCTGCAAGCGAAATGATTGAGGCCAAGTCAGGTTCTGTAAAGATGACCGCAATGGGCGGAGCTGTGAATCTAAACGTAGGCGATGTAGTTGCCCACAACAACGTCGAACTAACCGGTCAGAACGGAGTAACCGTTGGTCAAACTGGTGCAGTTTCAGTTCAAGCGGGATCTGTGGATAATTCGGTAGATCCGTACAGCACGGACATCAATGCATACAACAACAGCATGATTGCAAGCAATGGCGCGATCAAACTGGCGACCGGAACAAACACATCCAATATCTTATTCGATAACACTAACAGCATTTCCTTCTTAAGTATTGGACACAATATCGAAATAATGAGCGGGCAAAATGTTCAACTCGGTCAGCAGACACAAACATTCGCGCAGGGAGCTAACGTAGTTATTAGCGGTATTGATGGTCAAACTACGATTCCCAATGGTGCCCAGATAGTCGCGGTTGCTCGCTACATTGATGGTGGCGGTACCGTCCAAATCGGTGGAGAAACTGTCGATGCATTCCAGGGTGGTAGCACAGCGATTTGGGCGGGACCAACGCCTGCCGGTGGATTTGATAACTATTTGGACAATCTGCAATTGAATCGCTTGCCGGCCACGAATTCACCGATCATCAATGGCACCGGAACAGTATCATGGTCTGCCCAGACGACCTTCAGTTTCATTGGAGGTGGATCGATTGTGTTTGATGCTTCTACCAAAGGCAGTATCAGCCTTACAGGGACAAATCAATTGGTTGCAAATGGTAGTGTGATTGCAATCGATCCAGTCGGCCCGATGACGCTGAATAATGTCTTCATCAGCGCATTCGGTCCGCAATTAACTCCTGTCCCTCCCCCGCCGCCGCCTGAGCCTACCGCGCCCGCACATTCGAGTGCGGCCGCTCCGGTCACGATCGTAAGCGCGCTGATTGAACCAATAGTTCTCGGAGAGCTGCCCCAGCCAACCACGAAGGCGCCGCTGGCAGCAACCGATATCACCCCAACCAAAGACAACAACATCGCTACGCAGTCGACAATTCAGCTAACGTCTTGTACTCCGGTTACCTTCCCTGGTGCGGAGGGATCCAGTGAGGAGACCGGCTTCATTGTTTCATCCGGGCGTTGCCAGCCTTTCGCATTCTCGGGCAAGGACGGTTCGGTCTTGATTGGTGCTGGCGGTACCTCGTTTGCGCCGGAAGCAAATCATACAGTGCTGCTCAGGGAAGGCAAGCTTGTTGCAGCCAGTGGCGGCAACGGTATGGTGATATCGACCACAAAGGGAAGCATTACGATTCCGGATGACAGCGTTAGCATAGTAGAGCAGCAACGACCCGGTGTCGTGCGAATTGCCAATCTGGCAGGCGGAGAAACCAAGATATCGGTTTCCGTGAAGGGACAGACGAAGGAACTTACAGCTGCTGCCGGCGAAGAGATGATCGTTGCTGATGAATCGTTTGCTGAAGAAGATTTGATTCCTGTCGACGGGGTGGAGCGCGAGCCAATTGAAGCCGGTCGCATTGTTGGCTTGCATATAAAGAAGAGCAAGTTTTCGAAGAAGGAGATGGTCGATCGTGAAGTGCTGATTAGCTGCAATATGGGATGTTTCTCTGTCTCCATGAGAAGGACGCTCGACAAGCTCATGCAACAAGCAGATAATCCACAGCATCAACCGATTCGCTCATCCCACAAACTACAAGAGAAGAGCAACAAGGTGAGCTTCGCACCTGTAATTGTTCCGGCTGGGGACAACAGTAATTCCTCGGTAGTACCGGTTGGGTATGTCACTGGCGGTGGTTCGGCTATCGGCTCGGTGATTCATACGCTGACGACTGATACTGCGATGATCAAGCAGACTCGCTCGACTCGCTTGAGCCTTGATAAACCAGGTGCGGTGTCGCTCAGTAGAGGCGAACTGTTGGTTGCGGCTCATAAGGCTACTGTTGTATCTGCTGATGGTTATGTCGTCACGATCGCCCCAGGCAGTATTGCTCTTATCAGTCGCGACGGCAATTTCGTCAAAGTGCGGGCGCTTTGGGACAACGGACCGCAATCAATCAAAGCCTATGCAGGCAAGCGGGTAGTCGGGCTTACTTGTGGGGAAGAGATGGTGCTAGCACCGACCACTGCAGCAGTTGCCAATATAGTGAAGTCTGATTCGGTCGGTCGCAGACGAATCATGCGTCATGATTTGAGCAGAGAAGTCGGCGTCTTGCGCAGTGAAGTCTCGCTCGTCTCGCTCATGAACAGCAGTGAACTGCTGCGTGAGCTGGTTAAGAGCAAAGACAAGATGGATCAAAGCCTGACTGGCAAGTTGGTCAAGATGGCAGCCGTGTTGAATCACGCAACAGGCAGGCATGGTGCGTACTCAAGCATCTCTCCGTAAGCAGTTCAACGAGTTGTGAGGAGACGATCGCGCATTTCCGCAAACGCCTGAGGCTTCAGACCATTGGTGAGTTTTTCGGCGAGAAGTTTTGCTTCTTGCTGTGGAGTCAAATCGGAGTTGTCGATCCGCAGATCGTAACTAGTATCCATGTGAGTATATATTTGCGAGCCGCGGGCCCAACCTCTTCTGCGATCTCCTCGCTGAATCTCCCGCTGGGCCAAGATGCGCTCGTCACAGAACAATCCTACAAAATAGACCTCGTATGGAGACAGTGACTTCAAGCACTCCTCTAACCAGAGACGCTTCCAGATTACGTCATCGGCAATTACATTCAGTCCGTCTTCGAGATAGGTGGCGATCGCTTTGTACCTTGCGATCATCATGCTATCCAGGATTGGTCCTGGAATGATTCGAAAGTATGGAACGTTATCCTTAGTCTCCTGAGTCCATGTATAGAACTCGGGATCAACGGTGTCCAGGTCAATTTGCTTTTCTGGCATCGTAAACCAGAAAAGGTCGATTCCCATCAAGAGATATGGTTGCGTAAGCTCGTGCTGCAGCGCTTTGCCCAGGCTGGTTTTGCCGGTGCTGGAGCCGCCGTTGATAATGATAGCTCGTCCCTTCATAGCCACTTAGGGTATTCCTTGTCCATGCCAACCAAAGTCTAAGATTCGATACTCGAATATTGACCGGTGAGCACCGAGTACGTTCGCTTATGCGGTTATGGCTGAGCCAACTTCCCGTACAATTACCTGACGCTCAGCCAGGTCGGCTATGATGTCAGCAGTGATCCGTGAATCTCTTCCCAGGAATTCCGGAGGGTGAACGCCCGGTTCTGTGAATTGCTTACGGGCCAGAACTATTGCAATGGCAGCGGTGGTGTACCCAGTTGTACGACTCATGGCTGATTGACCGTTAGTGTAGCGATCGATCAAGCGCCAGACCCGTCGTTGAGAACCTCTAGTCGCTTCCACCAGCATTAGCAAAACATCCGAGTATTGAGTATCCGGATAACGTTTAGCAAGTGTGTTTCCGAATGCTAGAGTCGATTTCTGATCATCTAGAATTCCCATCTCGCGCAATCCTCTCATGGTATCGAGGTGACCAGGCCAGCGCAGCGTGAGTTCAGCCATGTCTCTCACATCTGGATAGCTTGTAAGTAACGAGCGTAAACCATCGCTTAAGAATGCTTCCAAGTGACCGAGATCGGCATCAACGTGCTGCTCGGCATCGAGATCGAGTGGCGCCGGGGCGATGTCTTGGCCGCCTTTGCGCGCTCTAGCCGGACGGACATACTCAGAGATCAAATCATGAGGGTTGAAGTATACGGCATGTCTGAAAACTGGAGGCGGCGATTCTGGCATGCCGCCAACCAGGATTTTGACCGAGTCGAGACCTTTCAACTCGCTGTAGGCTCGTCCAATCAAGAGATGGCTCAAACCTGGCGCGACGCCGCAATCGACCACGCAACAAACACCGTTGCTGCGAGCTGCGGAGTCGAGGTCGAGCGGAGGGTTGGGGGTGAAGCTGACGTCGGCGACTGGAACGCCGGCTTTAATTAGATTGGCCAGCGCAGCGTGCGAAATAGAGCTGGGAACTGCAAGCACAGCGGCATCAGCGTCTTTAGCAAGGTCTACCGCCTGCAGCTTGTCCAGGATATCGGTCTTTTGGAACGTTACATTAGCTGGAAGCGTCGAAGGCTCTTGGATATCGGCAACCACTACCTCGGGCTTCTCCGGCCGGGCGGCTAAATTCTCCGCTATGACTCGTCCTTGCATTCCGCCGCCCACAACAACAATTCGCATTGCCGCACTCCTTGAATTCTTCTGGCTTGTTCTTGCTAACTGCTCAGCACACGATAATCCTGCTCCCCCAAGCTGTGTGTGGAAGCAGTACAATCGATCCAGCTGCTGACATTTTACTATGAGAACGTGAACTGGCGTGTTCCAGGGATATGAGAGCAAGAGATTGGCAAAATGTTATGTGGTGTTGCGGTAACAGGTCTGGGGTGATTGAAGAGGTGAGGGCTAAATTTTGAGCAAGGTCCGGCTAATCTGTAAACCGTACCCGTAAGACTTGCAGGGGCGAATGGCTGTAGTTATTGCAGTTGAAGGACAATATTGGGACTGCTGATGAGGATGGCGAGAACATGAGTGACAACCGACAACAAGGCGGCGACCAACAGGTGAAGGAAGCCACTGAATCAAATGACCGCGTCTCCGAAGGGGTGCGTACAGAAACAACCGGTGGCATGGAATCGCAATCGAAGAGCGTTAAGGATTACTACCAGGCCAGGCGTGATGGTATGAGAGATCCTCATACTCAGGAGCTTTTGCCTCCTCAGCCGACCTTCTTTGACAGTAATAAAGAGTTGGCTGCGGAGTTGACGGTTGATAACAGTGCAGCCATCACTGACAATGCCTCGAAAGGCGGTCAGATTGAGCGTGATAGCGAGGGGCGCCCGACCAAAATCAGCTATTCCGACGGTAATAGCAACGAGATTAAGTACGGCCCGGACGGCAATCCATCCGAGTTGCATACCAGAGATGGCTCGACCTGGAAGAAGGAAGACGGTGAATGGAATCGTTACAAAGACGGTAAAAAAATTGATGATGAGGTCGGTGATTTTCAGGTAACAAAAGAGGGAGATATCGTTGCCACTAGAAAAGATGGCACTCCCGACATGATTAAACATTCGGACGGGTCAATCACTGAATACGGCAAGGACGGCAAATCACAAATCACACGCGATATTAATGAGCGTCCTACTTCGATTACGTACTCGGATGGTACTACCAACAAGATTGCTTATGACGAGGACGGCAATCCAACTGAAATGCATACCAAAGATGGCTCTACCTGGAAGAAAGAAGATGGTGAATGGAATCGGTACAAAAATGGCAAGAAAATCGACGATCCGATCGGCGATTTCCAGGTGACCAAAGAGGGCGATATTATTGCCACGCGAAAGGATGGAACGCCGGATATGATCAAGCATTCGGATGGCTCCATCACTGAATACGGAAAGGACGGCAACTCTCAGATAACGAGAGATATCAACGAAAGACCAACCTCTATAACATATCCGGATGGCAGTACGAACAAGATTACTTATGATAAGGACGGCAATCCAACTGAAATGAATACCAGGGATGGCTCGACCTGGAAAAAGGAAGATGGCGAGTGGAATCGCTACAAGGACGGCAAGAAGATTGATGATGAAGTCGGCGATTTTAAGGTGACAAAGAACGGCGACATTCTTGCTACCAGGAAGGATGGTACGCCTGATATGGTTAAGCATTCCGACGGATCGCTTACAGAATTCGGCAAGGACGGAAAGTCTCAAATGACGACGGACATCGACGGAAAGCCAACTTCGATTACCTATCCTGATGGGAGTACCAATAAAGTCATCTATGATGCCGATGGCAATCCTTCAGAATTGAAGCTTGCGGACAATTCGAGTTGGAAGAAGGAAGATGGGCATTGGAATCGTTATGACGACAAAGGAAACAAGGTAGAAGATACCGAGGGTGATTTTAAGGTTGGCAAGAACGGCGACCTCATCTCTCTCAAGCAGGACGGCTCGGTGGATGAAGTTCTTCATAAGGACGGCACTCAGTCATAAAAATCGCTTCTTCCGTTGCTAGCCAATAGTAGTGCTTTCTATTGACTGATGGAAGGTCTGGTCGGTTTCCATGATAGTGTGCATACTCCGTCGTGACATTGGCCGCCATCGCCTGTCTGAGCATCGTTCTGCTGTTCGTTGGAGCTATCGTAGGATCCAATTATTGAGCTGATATTCAGGACCTTAAGGGACTGACTTTCTTGGATTTGGTTGCTGCTAATTCCCATTTGTGCCGCTCCTTTAGGTTTTTGTGAACTGTAAGCTCGTACTGTCATAGTATTCCGGCAATCGTGGCTAATCCGTGACTGTTGAATCGACAGGAGAGAGATTGACGCCTCTGTGATGCAGGCCAGTCACCCCGCACGTTAAACTGTGGCGTTTAGTTGTGACCACCGGATAGTTTATAATCGCGTACATAACATGTTGGAATTGCGCGACGCAAGTCGGATGCACGAGTTATCTCAACTCCACAGTCCGAACATTTTGGAAATCCGCGCACCCAGTTTTTGCAATCAGCGGCATGACCCAAATAACGACATGCCGGATAGTACTGTTTCCTGGTTAAGGTGAGGGTCTCTGATATTGTCTTCCCAATCCACTCGAACAGTACTCTTATAATAGAAGGACTCTGCACTTCGGACATTGACTGCCTGAGCGCATTACATCGCCTGCTCTCTGGGTCGGTGTCTACCTTTCTATACAGGCTGAAGGTTGTGTCATTAGCATTCGAGTAATAATCAAACATAGAAAACTCTCCTCCATTCAAATCGACCAGTGGAACTCTCGAGACTCTTGGAAAACTCTTTGCGAACCGCTGATCACCAGCCCAATCGCGTACGTGTGGTAGATTCAGCGATACTTTCCTCACGCACTTAACTAACTTAACGCCCTGCTCGTGTCCATTGCGTGACGATCCATAATCGTCAATACGTCAATTCGGTCGAACTGCCGGTTCGCAATAGAACTTGTGCTTGAAAGGAAGCAGGCAATCCTGCCTCATCTTACATTTCTTAGAATGTTTTCGATGCGACCCCATCCATATTTAGCGAAATCAAAGTCACTTTGGACTTCGGTTGAAGGTGTAATGGCGTGGGAGGCGCATGGACTAACCGGTTCATGATTCCTTGATATGCCTCCTCGCTTCTCGAAATCAAACAATCGTTCACTGCGGACCATGCCCCAATCACCGAATCTCAACTTTGCTGAGGAAGTGAGACGTTGACTGTGACCCACTAGTGAGACCGGTGAATCACCGATGTCATCCGGTTGAGGCATTAATCAGCGAGTCACGCAGTAGACACGCTGGACGACTTAGAGTCGGTAGTGTCAGGGTCAGGCAGGGTTGTAGTGGTCGAAAGATGCCACGTACCAGAATTGTTGGATCCAGCACATGTTGCACGAGTGGGGGTAATGTTGATGTCTCGACAAATGAATTCACGTAGCCTGGTTAAGTCCAGGGGCTCCAATGGTAACAGCATGCTAGAGCTTCCCGTTTGCCTGTCTGCATTGTTGTTGTTTGTCGTGTTTCCAATGATTGACCTAAGCACGATGGGAATGAGAGCGCTCACTGTATTCGCGGCAGCAAGGGATGCTGCAAGGTCAGCAAGCAGAGCTACTAATTACGAGACTGCGAAATCGAAGGCTGTAGCGGCGGCATACCGCTATAGTTCTCCATCCACCAGGATCAATGCTAATGAAGTAAAGACTATTTTCGATCGAACCATCACGAATAGTTATGCAGACTGCAGATCTGGTGAGTATCAACGTCCCGTATCCTCAAACCCATTGAAGACACTTTCCGAATCTGAATTGGAGCATCAGAGAGTGCTGTTCACATATGAGTGCGAGGTACAGGTAACCGGAGATGTGGAACCACTGTTCCGGCTTAACTCGGCGTTGTTTGGCAGTGTCCCAGGGGTTACGGTCCCCTGGAGAATTACCGCTTCGAGTCGAGAGTTTGTGGAGCATCCAGACGGGCTGGCAGCAATGTAATTGGTTGGCGTTTAGCGATCTTGGTTGGAGGAACATCATGAGTAAGTCATTCCACTGTAAATCGTCACATTCACTGCGTGATGAGCGAGGAGCATTCTCAGCTGTAGCAGCGGCCTTCGCACTGTTCGTTGTACTACCTATATCAATGTTTGCTTTCGAAATCAGCCATGCCTTGCTTGTGGAAAAGCAATTGAGAGCGGCCGTTGATTCGGCCGCATTGGCGGGTGCTCTGGCTTTGAATGGAGAAGTTGATCCGGAAGGGCATCAGCACGAGCCGCAGGCTAAAGAGTCAGCACTTGGAATTTTCCGCAAGTGCAGCATCAGTGGTAGCAGCCTTTCGAGCGCTCAAAGTGGTAGTACCCAGAGTGACCCGGGTCCCGGAGCCTGCCGATTTGAATTGAAGGCTGAGCATGGTCAACCAGCGGCGCCCGGGCAAACGAGTGCACCTCCGCCCAGAACGGTAAGGGTTACAGCTGTCTATGGAATGAAACCGCTGTTCGCTCAGTTTTTGGGGATCAGGGATGTACCAATTTCAGTCTCATCTAAAGCTGGCATTCCCGCCACTAAGCGTGACATTGTTTTGGTGGTCGACTGCTCCTTTGGTATGGGCCAGGTTGCAGCCGGTGGTGGTGCAACAGGAATTGACCTGGCCCGAAATACCATCCACGACCTTGTCGATAAAGTGGCCAAGAGTGGCGACACACGGTTTGGATTGGTAAGTTATTCTTTCGGTGTACCTGGCGGGCCTGGGGGTGACAGCCCGCTAAGACCGGACCATCCTCTCAGGAGATATCTAGAACCGACCAGTCTGAAAATGAACGACTTAGGGGCGGACGCGCATGCAATTCACTCGGTAATCAGTGCTCTTGATTATGATCACACCCCAACAGTAAACGCAGCTTATGGCGGTGCCAATACTGCTGCAGGTTTGGAAAAGGCTTATGCGATGCTTAACGGTGACAAACACCGGGTCGATGCGGAGAAGATTATTATTCTCTTCACCGGTGGGCTACCGACTGCCAGATACTACTTCGACCAGGAAATCAATGATTGGGTACTGATTGCAGCAGAACAATTGCCGTACCCGGAGTTCCATGACCCTGCTTCAAGCTCGGATCCACCGCGTCGATTCCTGAAAGTTCAGAATAACTCGAAGCAAGAAGTAACTGGCGAGCTTCCGTGGACGGCCATGGCGCACTGTGTAAACGAAAACACTCATACTTGCTACAAGAACGGCATAACAATGTATAGCATCGGGTTCTTGCGCGGCAATAGTGGTGGCGATCACCAGAACGGAAATGCGATGAATTTCTTGAAAAATATGAAATTCGGTGCGTGGGGGAGAAGCGAGTCGTATTTTGCCGAAAGCCCTAGAGACTTGCTTCATATCAAGATGGAGTTTTTCAATGACATGGTAGCTCTTCTAGATTAGAGCCTCATCGAGCCGGCTAACAAACTGGCAGAACGAAATATGGGAATCAGTGGAAGTAATTTGAGTTAACCAGGAGTAAGAACCATGTCTACATTTGTATCAGGAAGAAATCAGGACAGAAAGTACTGTGGACGCAAGGAGCGAGGCAGTATGGTCGCAGAACTTGCGTGTGCGATTCCGCTCTTCGTGCTGGTGTCGCTGATCGGTTTGAACGGTAGTGTACTAGTGATCGGTTCCTGGCTCAACGATACTGCATGTCGTGAGGCCGCAAGAGTTGCCGCTCAAGAAGAGACGCAAACGCGAGCCGAAAAGACCGTAAACTACATATTGCAACGCTTCAAATCAAATAGTCCCTTATTGCAGAGTCCAGAATTGGTTGCAATCAAGCATGATACGAGTATGGTACATGAAGGGTTACCCGATCGGACAGAGGGTGGTCCACTTGTGTCTGTAACGACCCAAACTACGGTAACATTACCGGCTCCAATTCTAATCGGTGCTGATCCAAAAGTACGGTTAGCTCAAACTTACGTGTTTCCGATCGTTCGGATCGACCACCTCAACCGATAGACGAGCTATAGGCTAGCTGCGCAGCCGGAGTTAACGAAGTTCGCATTGTTGAAGGCTATCATTCCGCTAAACTGTCACGCTGTCGCCACGGAGCAACGTTTACGCTTGAAGTAAGCGAGCTAATCTGGCTGTTTGGTGACACCAATGGCGGTACTCATACCGGTAGAACGGGACAAGAAAGCCAGAAGCTCAACATGGTTGAAAGATCTGTCCGTTGGAAACATTCAAACTTAGTAGCACACATCGCCGTCGGTAGTGCAAGGGGGAACACAAGTGAATACTCAGAACAATTACCAGAGCAGCCTATTCCACCAAATTCAGCAGTCCAGGTCTTCTCAAGATAGCTTCTACAGAAATGCTCACGCTAACTCTATCAGTAATGCTCAGGAGGAAGCTTCGTTGCATGATTTGAATGAAAGACGTAGAATCGCTATAAGTGAACAGCTTCAAGCTGGTGCCCGTGATATCAAGCCAACACAGCAACAAGTCGTAACTGTACCAACATATACGAAGTTAGTAGCCAGGCAGAACTATTCCGGCTGCTCTGCTGCCTGGAATGGGCTTCCTGGGGACCATAGGGTTCGCTGGAGTGCCTCGTGCAATCATTCAATTTACGATGCTTCCGCCATGAGCGAGGACGAACTTCTATCGCAGATCTGGTTTCGCGAGGGAATCCGGCCGGTAGTATTGTATAAGCGGAAGGATGGAACAGTTCTCTCAAGCCATTGTCAATCAGCAGTACAAAAGGTGCGTTTGATGCAATGGACTGCCGTGGCTGTGTTAGGTTTAGTTGTGATTGTGTGGTTGTTCAGCATGGGGTCAGTCAAAGATTCTGGTTCAGGAGTAGGAACTCCGGTCGCAGACAGCTCTGCCCGCCATGCATCGAATTTCAACGGAACGGACTCGAAGGAAGTAGAGCTGAACTCATCTGTGCAGTTCGATAGCGTGCCACAGGTGCCGGCAACTCCTATTCATCAGTATCGACCGGAAAACGCACAGATGATTCAAGATGTTGAGCTTTCTTCCAAGTTCGCTCCCGCGGAGGCTAGTTGCAGTAATTTCACTTCTCGAATGGAGTTGCCAAACCAAGTCGGGTTGGAACTTCCAAGAGATGCTCAATACGATAGACAGAATCAGCTGGCGTCCTCCGCTCCGTCAAATTTATCACTGTTCAATCACAATAATCCCAATGACGAGGTGGTTCAGTCTCCTTCACCAGCTGGGAGCTCGACCATGGATGACGATCAGTTCGCATCAAATTCAAGAAGAAGTCATATTTGGGAAGCCTGTAGTCAATAGTGCGACCATTTGCACTGATTTCATGTCACCGTAAGTGGTGCCGGTATTCGGGTTTGTCTTTTGGATACATGCTGAAGGCAAGATGGCAATGCCGGTAGGGAGCTTCCTGATCGTCATCGCCTTCTTCCGTGACTATCGTTCGATCCTGGCGAGCACCACATTTGTAGATTCAAAATTCCATTTGGAGTAACGAGTAGACCAGGGCGATCACAGTCTGGCTCAGGCAGGCTGTCTGCAGATCAGGTAGGAAAAGTCGCGTTAATTCAATCAGCTGATTGCTCTTGAGGCAGCCCGGCCCACTGGAGAGCAAAGAATGGCGTGGGATCGCTGCCAGCATCAATGTTTACGAAAATGGTCACGCTACCGCCACGGTTGCCTGAGTAGGGTGGTTGAGGTGGTCGACAAGGTGCTGGCTATGACGCTTCACGGGTTTGTAAAACGGTCGGTAAGGGTAAAGATAACGGGGGGACTGAGGTTTGGACAATAGCTGGTCTCGTTGTGATACCCCTGGCAGCATGGGTTGCCTCAGTGGCATTCGAGCGGCACTACTGTCCGAAGAATTGATGCCGGATCAGTTCACTAAGGGTAGATGCGTGTCCACGCTCAAGAGAGATCGGTTAAGCATAGTTGTTTCGGTGAGAGCAGTCAGCTTGCCTAGACTGGTACGTGCGGGTTTCTCAAGCTCTGGTGGTATTGATGACCGAACTGACCAGAAAGGTGTTAAATGTCTCCTGACTGGGCGATTGAAACGATCAATCAGGCGAATGTCTCCTGTCATTTCGGCTCATCTTGGTTTCGTTCGGATGATTGCGTTGCTGATTGTTCTTGCTATTATCAGTCAACCGGTGGCAGTATGGGCACAGGAAGTGCCCGCTTCATCTGAATCGGCGGTCGCGGCTCAAATCTCGCCTGTACTTGGCGCCAATCATTTGGACCTGCACTCTGAAACCGCCAATATTGCGGCAAACAACACTCATCCAGCTAACATAGTGATTGGCGGGGAGCTCGGGACAACTGGCACTGTGACCGGAGGTGAAAGCTATTCGGTCAATCCTGGGCAGCTCGTGACTCAAGCACAGTATCTTGCTCTTCAACAAGTGCTGGCGACTGGTAGTCAGACTTTGTTAATTGGAGGAAATGGAGCTGCCTCCAGCGGTTTTGCCACACTGACGCCAGCAGCTACTGCCAGTCTAGCTTCGTTGAGCATACCCGCCAATGTCGCTGTTCACTCGATTGGATTCTCTGCTGACAGCCCATTCAATGTCACTGGTTCGGGCAACATCCAGGGAGCGCTGTATGCCATGCAAACAGGTGCAGGGGTCTCTGCAGTATTGAATTTTGGCAGCCTGAACGTTGGAGCCAGCGGGTTGATCTCCGGATATCTACCATCGGTGCTCGGATCGAACTCAAGCTTCTTTGCCTCAAGCGGTTTAGACATCAACGTTGTTCACAATCTAGTCAACTCTGGCACAATCACCACTCCTGGCACATTGAGTGTCAACACTGGCGGATCAATCTTCAACCAGTCACTGGCAGGCACCCAAGCGGTAATGAGTGCTGAGAGTATCAACCTGGCAGTTAACATGAGTAGCCTGGTTAACACAGGGCTGATGCAAGCATTGCAGAATGTGAACATTACGGGAGCGGCAACTGGTAACTTAAAGATTGACAATACTGGTGGCGTGTTGCAGGCACTCAACGGCAACATCAATCTTAGAGACAAGTTGTTTAACGGTTCTGGCAATACAGCGTTCCTGGGCGGTGATGTTTTATCGAGGGAATTGAATATGTTTGGTGGCGCTGGCAATGTACTGCTTAACGCCAACAATGTGTCTGGGCTAGTTAGCGCCTCCGGATACGGTATTCAACTCCATGCCGAAAAGCTAACTACTGCCTCACTTGTTGCAACTGGTGATCCTCTGATCACAAGCAACACTTCTCACACAATTGCGGGTGACATTGTCACCAATGGTAATCCCCTCACTATTATCGCTAAACAAGATATAAGCGGTGGAGCCGGCTTCAGGATTGACACCAGTGCTGCAACAGGAAGTGGAGGCGAAATACTGCTTGTAGCGGGTGCTGAGTTTCAACCGGGAGCAGCAGCTGATACTCTAGAGATTACCGGACGCTCTGGGTTAGGCGGCAGTATTAATCTGCCAAACCTGCTTGCGTTTGACTCGCGCGGCGGGACTGATGCAGGTACGCAAAATGCCAATGGCGGCAATCAGACCTTGATTGCTTATGCCAACTCGCCTGGCGGTACTAGCGGTGGCGAGATCACAGTCACCCCGAAAGACCTACTCACCTTTTTCCCGCTGACGACCGGCGGGGATGGCACAGGGACTAACGGTAACTTGCTCATTATAAGCGAAGGTACAAACACTCTCGGTAACCAGAATGATGTGACAGTGCCGCACATTAATACATCTGGTGGCTCAGGTGGCGGTGGCACGATCACTATAGCGACCGCGACACCGGAAATTAGTGGGTTCGTAAATCCAGTAATCATCATCAATGACTGTCCGGCATGCGCTGAGCAAGGAGCCATCATTAGCGGATCCTTCAGTCCTGACTTTGCATCGATCACGAATTCCAGCATATTTGTTCGGGAGTTCGTTTCGAATGGCGCAAACATAAGTGTTTTTGCTGGCGACGGATTCAACCTGTTTACTCCGAGTGGATTAAACACACTGGTGAGCGCTAGTCGGGTCAACGGTGATGGCCCTGGTGGAAACATCCTTGTACTTGCTGCTCTATCGGATAGCGCTACTGACCGTCAGCTCGGACAGGATGATATCGAGTTTCTGGCAAATGCGAATGGCGCTGGTGCTGGCGGTAACATCAATCTGATCTCTAGAGCTGATATAGATTTTGACCATGTTGTATCAATCGGAGCGGATACCGGCAACGGGGGCGAAATATTAATTGTAGCCGGAGCCGAAGTTGCCGTAATGGCAAGCACAGTGACAATCACAGGACAGTCATCTTTTGGCGGGGACCTGGATGGGGATGGCTCTCACCCAACACTGGGAACGACAGTGCAGTCACTAGGTGGTACCAGTAATGGCAGCGGAGGGGATATCTCGCTGATAGCGTTTGAAGGTATGACTGGTGATGCTGATTCAGGTAGAATCAGAACGCATCCTGGAGCGTTTGTCACATCCAATGGACGTGGCATCGGCAGCAATGGCAATATTGTCCTTGCTGCCGGAGACGATGATGCCGGCCCGCCTGTGTTTAGTATTGATATTGGTTTGCTTGGTTCCGGTCTTGCAGCAAGCACTGCTGCTGGCGGAGCAATTCGAGTTGCTACTAGCACTCCTCAAATCGTAGGTGGCAGCGTAGTTATCAGCGCATTAGACGGTAGTTCAGTCGGCTCATTCGCCATAGACACGTCTCAGTCGGCCATCCAGGCAGCAAGTGTGCGACATGGACGACAGTTTAGTAATGGCGGAGACATAACGCTCATTGCCGGGGAGAATATCGTTTCCCGGGCGGGGTTCACTGATAATGATTTGAAAGCAACGCGTACTTTCGGAAGCGGATCAGGCGGGAATGTTCTTGTGCTGGCTGGCGCTGCCTCAGCTGCTACAGAAGGAAATATTGCACTGGGAGGCGCCGCGTCCTGGACGGCGAGTGCTGGAGCAGCCGGAAAGATTAATATCATCGCCCGGGGTAACCTTCAACTCGCCAATACGGTCTTTGGTCAAGCCAATCAGGTAATCGACGCCAACAATTATGGCAGCGGGTCTGCCGGTGATGTCCTACTACTTGCCGGCGCCGAGTTTACAACTAGCTCTACGATTGTGACAACAAGCGGACCGTCGGCGATTGGCGGTTCAGTCATTTGGACTCTCGACAAGGAGATTAGAGCAGGAAAGGTCGGTGGTAGTGGCAATGGTGGAAGTATTCAATTCATTGCTTACGAAGGAAGCGGGCTGAACTCAGGGCAAGTAAAGGGCCCCGGCTCTCCCACTTCCGTCATAGATGTCAGCGGCGCAGGTGCTGGAAGTATGGGCAGCGTCATCATCGCTGCTGGCGACGATGATGCCAGCGGAGCCGATTCAATAAATATTGGTTCGGTGAATTCTTCTGGCGGTTCTGGTTCAGTCGGAGCAATCGATATTGCTACTTCCACCCCGCTTATGACCGCAGCAACCGTCCAAGTTGACTTTTCAAATGGCGTTAACACCGGCGGATTTGCAATCAATAGAAATACAGCGGCAATTCAAAATGCCTCGATCAATATGCAATCGCTTGTCTCGAATGGCGGTAGTGTAGTAGTTTTTGCCGGCAATAACATCACGGCTCTACCGGTGGGGACTAATCCAAAGGTGGACAGCAGCCGTAGCACTGGGTCCGGCTCGGGCGGGAGCATTCTTATGGTTGCAGGGGTGTCGCCGCTTTCAATCAGTGGAACTGGTCTTAACATAAATATCGATGACGCTGTTGCTGCCAACGGCAATGGCACTGGAGCGCGAAACGGCGGTAACATTTCAGTCGTTGCCAGAGAAGGGATTACCTTACGCTCGCTATCGTCCAATGGTGCTGATACAGGTTCAGGCGGGCAGCTAAATATTGTTGCTGGTGCCTCATTCACGGTCACCAGCACGAGTGTTAGCGTCAGCAGCCAGTCGCAAGCAGGTGGACTGATAGATATAACCGGGGGCGGAAATCCTGTAACGTCTCTGGGCGGCGCAAGCAACGGTAATGGAAACAACCTGTTCCTGATAGCCTTTGAGGGTACAGTCGGAACCGTCAACTCTGGCGGTGTTCGAACTCATCCCGGCGGCACAATTATTACGGAAGGGCAGGGCAGCGGTAGCAACGGTAATGTAGTGATTGCGGCAGGCGATACTGATGGACCGGGCGGAACACCGGCGATCAGGATTGGCCTGATTGACACAGGCGGTGGAATTGGTGCTCAGGGAGGCACCGGTGGTGGCGGCACAATTCGCATTTCGACAGCTACCCCGGTAATTGTCGGTGGCACCGTTACGATCAGTCAATCTACTGCAGCCATTTCATCGGGCACGTTCGACATCGGCACGAGTGCCGCGTCTATTCAAAATGGTAACTTTAGCAGTCAGAGCCTGTCCTCCAACGGTGCAGATATTACTATAATTGCCGGAAATGACATTATCACTCCCGTAACAAATAACATTGTCGCCAGCCGTGCAGCAGGCACCGGTGGTGGCGGTAGCCTGTCCTTGACGGCCGGCGCGGCAGTTACGCCCTCCGACGGCTCTGCAACTATCTCCTCTATGAGTTCGGAGGCTGCCGGTGCCAGTGGTTTCTCTGCAGGCAATATTTCGGTTAGGGCCAAAGCTGGAATTGCAATTACTGGAACGCTTCCACCTGCAGGAACCAGCTCTATACTGGCCAGCGGCACAGGCAATGCTGCCGACGGTGATATCAGTTTGCAAACTTTAGCTGGCGGCGTTTCAATTTTCGGCGATGTGATCGCCAATGGATTCCTGACCAGTGGGTCTGCAACCGGTTCTGGCGGAAGCGTCACTTTGACCAGTAACTCCGGTAGTGTCAGTATAGCGGCTACAAGGAGCGTCAACGGCTCCGGCAATGTTACTCTGCAAGCTGGAGCTGGTATCACAGTGGGCGACGGTGCTTCAATTGACGCCGGACGACTAACTGCCGCCGCCGAAAGCCAGCTGACGTTGCTCGGTGCAGGCACTGTCTTGCGTTCCGGATCTATCGGCTTGGACACGTTTGTCATGGGCGGGGGAAGTGGGGATATCGAGATTGGCAATAACGTCAAAGCGACCTCGCGTGGTGGGTCAATTGGTGTACTTGCGTCGGTGGACATTGCGGTAGGGGCAAATGCGATTCTGAGTGCTCGGGCCGGTTACCTTTGGCTTAGTGCTGGTGACGACATCGCAATAGATGCTGGCGCTCAGCTGCAGTCGATTGGTAAGTTAAGTGATGCCGGTGGTTCGTTCACGACTTCAAATGGGGCCAGAATCGCTAACTACCAGGGTGGAGGAATTGGCGTCTATGCTGGAATGTTGGCTACCAGCGTTCCGGATGCACTCAGTGCACAAATCGGTCAGCGCTCTACTGCAAACTCAATCTCGGTTGTGGGTACTTCTTTCGACCAATCACTTCCGAGTTTGTTTGGTGGCTCCAGCATTGTGGGGCAGTTTACCTCCTTGAGCAAGAACTCTTTACTAAATCCGAGTCCATCGGATATAGACCCGGCAAATGGCAACATGTATACCTTAAACGGGGGAGTGATCTCACTTGATCCTCCGGATCCGTTTAACAGTATTGTATTTACCGGAATCAGTCTGCTTTCAATCGGCCCCATCGCCTTGCCAGACGTGATAACGCCAACCATTGTTGACGCTGGCGGTAGTGGTGTCAGACCGGTTCGCGGTTTCGTCGTAGCCAGAGAGCAGTTGCCAACGAATGGACTAGTGCCGACTGATCTCACTCCCAGGGATGTTGGGCCGATCAGCCAACTTTACACCTACTGCCAACCGCGAACACTCTTGATGCCGGTCAGTGCTAGCCAGGTGAAGGAGAGTGGTTGCGAGAGTTGGCGAGTGGCTGCCGGTCCCTGCCAGCCGTATTACATGGAGAACAGCTCCGGAGTTGCTATCATAGGCAGCCATGGTGCAACGCTTGCTGCGACCGGTCCAACTTCCGTTTCACTGCAAAGTGGAAAGATTGTAATCGTAGCTTCGGGCAAGGAAAGGTGCACAATTGAAACGGAAATGGGACAGATAACAGTTCCCAGCGAATGTGTCGCGATTGTTGAGAAGGCGCCCGGTGAGTCGACCCTGAAGGTGACAACGATAGCAGGTGAGGCTGTTCAAGTCGCTCTATCGACTGGAGGGGGAACAACTGTTCCGGTTCGAGCTGCTTACGAGCTGTCATTTAACTTTGCCAAGCCAAAGCTTAATAGCATTGATGAACTGACGCATCAATCAAGTACAGACCGCAAGGCAGATAGTGCGGCGATCGGCATTGACCGGCGCAAGATTGATCCCTACAGTGTTATGAATGACTTCGAGGCGTTCGAATGTAGATTTAATTGTGTGGAGTCTTTGAAAGGTGCGGAAGACGGTTCTTTGAAAGACTTTGTTTCCAAACACTGGGGAGTTACAAGAGCAAGCTCGATGCTACCGGTTGAGTATCGTAACACATCGCTTCGACAGGCAGTCTTGTTGAGTTCCGAGGAACTAGACTGTTATCAGCTGAGCGGTGCTGGCAATGACGCCGGCATGTCCCCGAATCATGCCGATGTTATGCGAACGTGGATCAGCGATTCCGCAGAGATTCGTTATCTCGAGCCGGTCAACCTCTCAATCGGTGAGGAAGCATCATTTACGATTGGGTCCGGTGAAGTCCTTGTATTGGCTCGACAGAAAGTAATCCTCAAATCTGGCAATCATATTTTCTCGATAGCACCAGGAACAATTGCTCTAGTTAAGCATGATGGAGAGCTGACAAAAGTTCGAAATCTTTGTGAAACGAAGCTAAAGTCGATCGAAACCACAGTATTCAATCGCCGAGTACTCCTAACGGCGGGAATGGAGATAATTTTCGGGAACAAGCACTCTGACTTTAGCAAACATATCGGTGATGCTATGGCTCGACGTGACATTCAGAGAACTGATTTTAGCGATGGTCAGGCAATCATGGTATCGGATATCAATCTAGTAACTCTCATGAACAACTCTTCTCTGCTCAAGCAGATCATTAACAGCCGGGTGAAATCAAATCGTGCGGTTTCTGAACGAATTATGCTTATGGCTGCTTGCTTGCATCTAGTAACTGGCAAGCGCGGACCATACATGACTGCTCCTTACATAATGGCAACCAATCCGCGGTAGGAGTTAAGGTAGAGTCTGAGAGATGTACTGGCCGGTTGGTGCGGTGCACGTAATCACAATGGGTCAATGAATGCGTTTTGGAGGTACGGTAAGCTGACAAAGGCGAAACCACAACTGCAGCTCAAGCTGGCTCACAAAGGATTGATACTCGTTTGCTTACCGTTGTTTTTCGAGTTGGTCTTCGTTGCTGTGCTGGGAATGCTTCTCGAGCAGGCTGATAATGCTCGCAGTAAAGAAGTCCGCTCGAAATCGATCATTGCTCAGGCAAGTGAGCTGATAAAGCTCTCGCATGATGCTTCCTCTGGACCGGTGAATTATGGATTTACCGGCGCTCAAGAGGTATTGGAGTCATATGACAATGCAGTGAAAGAGTTCCCAGTTTTGTTTAGAACTCTCAAGGAGCTTACTAAGGACAATCCGGTCGAACTTGCGATGGTAACGGCAGCTGAGACCGATGGAACTAAGGCTGTGTCGATGCTTACTGAGTATCGGAGCTTGATCGAAAATGAAGACAGGGTCGGACTGATGCGCGAGATCGAGCTAAAGGGTCCCGCAATCCGCAAGCTGCTCGATCGTTTTTCAGTGGATCTAAGAAGCTTGATGAGCTTGGAGCAGCAGGTTGAAAAGGCAAGCCCCGAAGCGGAGTCACACTGGCGGGCGCTGGTCAGCAAGTGCCTGCTGGGTGGCACGTTTGTAAACATTGCGCTGGCAATGTACATGGCAATCTTTTTCATTACTAATGTGGTGAACAGGCTTCTCACTCTTACCGACAACTCCCTGAGACTGGGCAAAGGGGAGAAGTTGAATGTGCCGCTGCAAGGCAACGATGAGATCGCCATTCTGGATCGATGCTTTCACGAAATGGCTAGGGAACTGGCCGAATCAGATGAGAAGGAACGCGCAATTCTGGAGAACACGCTCGACGTAATCTGCACGATCGACGCCGAAGGCAAGTTCTCGAAGGTGAGTCCGACTTCCGAAAGGGTTCTTGGATATACTCCCGAGGAGCTGATCGGCACAAGTTACACGAGTTTGCTGGTGTCTGAGGAAGTTCTGAGGAGCCAGAGTGAAATGGAGAAGGCGATGAAAAGCAATAGTCGCGTCTCGTTTGAAAACACAGTGATTCATAAGAGCGGACTGCGGATTAACGTACTGTGGTCGGTCTATAGGTCTGTGCAAGATCAGTCGGTATTTTGTGTGGCTCACGACATTACGACACGAAAAATGGCGGAGAATGCTTTGCGGGCAAGTGAAGCCAGGACGCGGGCCATACTAGAAGGAATGCCAGCTGGATTACTCATTTTGACTCCCATCGGAGTGATCGAGCAGACTAATCCCAAAGTCGAAGAGATGCTTGGTTATAGCGCCGTCGATCTAATGGGAAAGGGCCTTGTATGGTTGCTACATAATCATCCGAATCAAACCTTCTCCGGCTTCATGAATGCGCTCCGGCAGAAGGAAATTGATGGCATCAGCCATTGGGCGTTCATTCGTAGCAACGGATCGCTGCTCTCCACTGAGATGTCGATCAAGGAGTTTGCGTCCAGTGACGGTCCACGGTTGCTGGCTATTATTCTGGATGTGTCTGAGCGGCAGAAGTTCGAGAAGCTCAAGAAGGAGTTTGTTTCGATGGTAAGCCATGAACTCAGAACACCTCTTACATCGATTCGTGGATCACTAGGCTTGGTCAATGTTGGTGTTTTTGGTCAAGTGCCTCAGCGCGCTAGCGAAGCCATTCTCGAAGCTGAGAAGGCAAGCGTCAGGTTGGTCAATCTGATAAACGACCTGCTCGATCTGCAGAAGCTGGAAAGCGGTCAGTTCGAGATGCACTTCGACAAAGTTAAGATATCTTCGGTGGTCGAGCGTTCATTGGAATCAGTGCGTGGCTTCGCCGATCAGCACAATATCAGAATTGATGTCGATGCGGCGGAGTCAAGCGTTCAGGCGGATGAAGACAGGTTGGTTCAAGTGCTAGTCAATTTGCTGTCAAATGCAATCAAGTTCTCACCGGCTGGAGAGCAAGTTATGGTAAAGGTGGCGAAAATGGACGAGTCAGTGCGCTTTCAGGTTCAGGACCACGGACGAGGAATTCCAGCTTCTCATAAAGACTTGATTTTTGAACGTTTTCAACAGATCGAGCAGTCTGATTCGCGTGAGAAAGGTGGTACTGGCTTGGGTCTGGCAATATGCAAAGAGATTATTGAACGCCATGGCGGCGTTATTGGCGTGGAAAGTGTGGAAGGGAAAGGAAGTACCTTTTGGTATCAGGTTCCCGGAGCTTAGGACTTGTCTAGGTCGCCAGATTCGAGCATATACCCCAGGCGTGACACAGTGCTAATTAACGATGGTTGTCCGGGACGATCCGTCTTCTGTCTAATTCGCTTAACGAAAGTACGAACACTGTCCGGAACTATCATCGACTCCGATGGCCATACTCTCGCCGTTAATGCTTCGGTGCTGAATACTTGGTCTGGGTGCCGCATGAAAAATTCCAGAAGAGTAAACTCGGCCGGCTGCAATTGAACATGCTTGCCTGCAACGGTCACCTTGAACATCTTGGGGTCGAGTTCGATGTCGCGAATTTTTAGCCTGGACTCTGTCAATTCCGGCTGTCTGCGGAGCAAAGCTCGAATTCGTGCAGCTAGCTCTCTAGACTCGAATGGCTTAGTGAGATAGTCGTCTGCTCCGGCATCAAGACCGGCCTCTTTGTGTTCTAGTTGGCTCATCGCGGTAAGCATTAAGATAGCCGTCTTACCCCCTGAAGCGCGATACTGCTTCAGTACATCTACTCCGGGTAGTCCTGGTAATCCCCAGTCTAGAATGATCAGGTCATACTCGTTAAATCTCAGCTGCGTCAGAGCTTCGTGCCCGTTCGGAACCATGTCGCTAGTATGGCGCATCGATGCCACCACTTGTCTAATCAACTCGGTGAAAAACTGATCATCCTCAACAACAAGTATCTTTGCCATCTTAGACCACTCAATTGCTCGCGATAAGTCGGAACGTCAGCATTTATTACTCTCGGCTGATTCGACCTCTGCCTTGAGACGATCGAGTAGCGTCTGCCAGGCAGAAATCATTCTAGTGTCCGGCGTAGTCTCGTGCTTCTTAACGGACAGACAGATTCTCTCGCAAGCTCGTCCCAACTTCGATATCGTCGGGTAGCCGCAAGTGCCGCCCGCTCCTGCGAACCAATGAAATCGGTGGATCATCTCTTCGACGTCGTCTGGTTGGGTCGCCGCGGACTTCATATGATTCAGGCAATCCTCGGTTTCTTGACAGTAACGCTTGGCTTGACTGAAGAAGAGGTCCACTAATTGTTTATTCATCATAGACTTTAACTCCAGTCAGTTTAGCTGACTTGCTTGATTAGGGAGTGGCAAGCAAGTTCTTGAGCGCTCCAGGCAATTCACGCGGGTCGAATGGCTTGACTAAAACGCCAACTGCCCCCAATTCCTTGAGCCTGTCTACTTCGCTCTTCAATACTTTGGCGGTCAGAAAGACGATTGGAATGTCCTTTGTGCTGGCTTCGCTTCTCAGTGCAGCCATTGTAGACACTCCGTCCATAACTGGCATCATCACATCTAGAAGAATTGCATCAGGCTTTTCCGATTGAGCGATTGTGATGCCAACCTCGCCACGATTTGCTTCAACAACTTCCAAACCGCCTATCTCGGAAAGACTTACGCGTATGATGCTCCTAATGACGTCATCGTCCTCGATAACCAGTATCTTCATTACGATAAATACGTGTCTCTCTGCTATTGTCCCTTGATTCTGTACCACGTATCTGAAGTCTTGAAACCCCGATACTTATACGCCTGAAGGTCGGGCGCTTTAGTTCAAATGCTGTCGCCTCGAGTTTTACTTGGTCAATCTTCCGGGCACATTGGCGAAGGATGCTGAATCATTTCGTTTCATTGGAGGATTGTCATGGACAAGAGATTGCTGGCAGTGGCAGTGCAGCTCTTGGTGCTGACTTCGGTTCAATGTGCGTTTTCGAGACCTGCTGTCAGTAAAGGCACACGCGCGATTGCAGATCAATCTGACGAGTCTGCAACTGACGTGACACCTGCAGTTATTACACCAGCTACACAGACCTATGTGCTAGCAACCACTACGCCCAGTATCGATGGTTACCGAGTGAAGGAATACAAGGGATTCGTCAGGGGTGTAATGGTAAGACAGCCAACCGTCGGGCAGGGACTTGCTGCCAATTTAGAGCGAATCGTAGGCGGTAAAGTCGGAGCATATCTGGCGATGTGTGATACGGGGCGGCAGCAAGCATATGATCTTTGCGTGGAGCATGCCAGATTGCTGGGAGCAAATGCGGTGCTAGGCATGGCCTACGACAGCACGGCATTTGAACATGGCGATGATCTGGAAGTCGAGATTGTTTGCTATGGGACCGCAGTTGTGATTGAGCCTATCAACAAATCCTCGAAATAATACCGGCATCTTTGGCTGTATCATCGTGGTTCAGTTGGACTGGCATCGCCCAGTTCTTAGTGACATTATATGTAGTATCAGCTCTTGGGCAGTGTCTTTGCTTGCGGTGCTACCGGCAGCGGCAATTGGAGCTGCTGCTCATTTGTTGTACATACAGCATCCAGGAGTGCTGCCTACGGATGCAAGCGGTTGCTCGGCGCCGCCTGGTGCATTGTAAGCGTCATGTGGGGCATATCCGCTCAAAACGACATTGACAGTTCCAAATCCGTTCGAGTTTGGAACATTGCCCATGCGAGGAATGCCAGGCAGCTGCATACTGTCGTTGGCCTCGCTGTTCTGTCCGGTGACTTCGTTGTTTTTGACTATTCCGTAGAGCGGCATGTAAAAGGCGGCTGAATCGCTTGGGTTTCCTGGATTGTAGAAGTAGATGGATCCTACTAAATTTGCTTTTGATTCTGATGCATTGCTGGCGATTCCTGATGCTCTCAATGTGATACCAGTCGGGAATACCCCTCCTGCCAACATGAGTCCGCCAACTCCGATGTCTACCCGCGCGATGTTATAAGTCCTCGCGTCGGCGCCGGTTCCAGCCGTCACGGTGCCGGGAGTAACCTTAAAGCCGGCTTCTCCCGGCAGTGTCTTTCCCAGCCCGACTGCGTTTAGCATGCCGTCGGCAACCGCACGAGCGTGGGCTGCCGACTTGGTAGGGTCGTAGTCCCGTCGTTCCATTCCGAGCCAATATTGATCGGTCACCATGTATTTGGCTGATTCGTTGGCAATGATGTGGAGCTTCTCGTAGTAGCTACCCATAATCGTCGTGTTGAGAATTAGCAGCAACATGCCTACTCCCAGGCAGGTGAGCAGAACCAGGGTGGCGGTGCCTTCGGCTAACGCCTGACCAGACGGGTTGCGGTCATGCCGCAATTTAGGTGAGCACGTCATTTCTGTTCCTCCCCTGACCATGCGATCTCGTTCCAGTGAGCCGAAAGTATGTGATGCTTCCCAAGCACTCCAGGGTAGGTACGGCTAGAGTGTAAGCTACCGAGAAATGGATGTCTGATAACTGGTGATTGAACCATCAACTCTCTACCATCCTACCCGGAGTTGTTATTGTTGGACGTCCAGCGAGCAAATCACATTGCCAGTTGCAGGCACGATGTCATCGGGAGCGACGAAGGGCTACCTGTATTCCTTAACGTAAGGATTTCCGGATGGTTGAGGCGTTTCAGATGCTGGTTGTTGAGCTTGTCCGGTCGAAGATTGAGCTGGAGCTGCAAGCTGTGTTTGAGTTGTGTATGAAGTGTCATTGGTCGTTACCGGTGCGACACGAGTTTCAGCAGCCGGAGGGCCGACGAGTTCATTCGGCTGGAAGGTGTTCTCAGGGATTGTGCCTTTAGCAGATTGACTCGGGATTTCGGTTGCAGCAGGTAATTCCGGCTGTATTTCCGGTTGGGGTGTCGGCCCCAACCTAATTGTTCCTTGGCGCAAAACATTGGATGGACCGCTGCTGCGAGCCGGCGTAGCAGCGGTAGTCTTCATTGCGCCAATTGCTGCATGAACTGTCTGAGGGGCAACTGAGTCTGACTCAGCCGGTCTTGCATCGTTTGGTGTGGAGATAACTACCGGCCGCGGTGGCGGAGCCAGTACGGCTATTGCAATTGCAATGATTGCCACGAGTACACCAGCTGTAATGAGTCCCGCAGTCGTCATTGATTGTTTCACGCCGACTGGGCAATTGCTGGTAAGAAACTTTCCGTCTTTCCGCCGATAGAAGCTCTGATTCTCCTTTCCTTCTCTTTTAATAACCAGCTCTTTGGCGTCGGCGACGTCAATGCCTGCGAAATTGTAAACATGAAGACCGCACTGGCGGCAGATCCGAAATGCTTCTGTTCCAGACATGTCTTCCCACTGGGCCCGACAAGGTGCGGCATTCTTGTAGTCGGCGATCGGCGATATCTTCTTGAAGGCTTCAGATGGAGCTGTTAGGACTATTTCCTTTTGCTCCTCCTTCTTGGCCGTCGTGTCAGCGGCTACCTTCCGGCAAGCCTCTAGATCGAGCGTAGTCCGCAGGCACACTCCATCCAGCTTCTTAAGAGTACGGTTCACCGCTCCCTTCAGGGCCCTGAAGTTTGCCGGCGGCGGTGGCGGCATAAAGTCAGCCGGATTAACCTTGGAAGCGTCCGAGTCAGAAGCTGCTGCTTCCCCGTCAGCCATGATGGATTCTCCTTTGCGACCATATTGGTGCGGGCGAAACTCCCTGGCATATACAAAGTAAGTCAGTTACGCTGTCTAGACTTGAGCTAGCATGTTTCTACGGGCCTACTGCCAGAGACGAGGACCAAAAGCCGCCTGACCGAGACATTTAATTGAGACACCATGCTCTAGTGTACCAAAAACCCGGATCGGCAGAACTGCACCATTGCTGACCAGGACAGGCGAGGGTTTGTGGCATAGCCAGATTGGGTAGAGATCAGCAGGGACTTGCCCATTGCGGCGAAATTGAACATGGCGAAGATTCTATATGTCGATGACGATGCGGACCTGGCGCTCATTACAGCAGCGTCATTGATGGCCGAGAATCACGATGTCACTGTTATTAACGAAGGTCCGGAAGGGTGGAGTATTCTCAAATCCAACCAGTATGAGCTGGTGATTTTGGATTGGGATATGCCCAGTTTAAATGGGATCGAAATTCTGCAGTTGATGCGCACTGCCGGTGATACTACGCCGGTAATAATGCTCACAGGCCGAACTAGGCTCGATGACAAGATGCAAGGGCTGGATACCGGTGCCAACGATTACCTGACCAAGCCATTCGAAGTTGGTGAATTGTTGGCCAGAATTCGTGCGGCATTGAGAACAAAAGTGGCAGCTCCTCCTCCTCCTAAACCACTCGGTGCCAACAACGAACATGTACTGAACCGAGCCAATCTTACCGGCACCGCTCTTGCCGCGCGCTTCGAGTTCGTCGATGTGCTCGGTGAAGGTGGTGTCGCGATTGTATTCAAGGCCAGGCATCCGCAGTTGGATAAATTTGTGGCCATCAAGATGCTGCAAGGCTCAGAATTGAGTGAAGAGGATAAAGCTCGTTTCGAAAGTGAGGCAAGAATTGTAAGTAAGTTAGATCATCCCAACATTGTTACTGTTTACGATTACGGAGTAACCGAGCGTAAGCAACCATATATGGTGATGGAGCTTGTAGACGGACCCAGTCTCAGGGCTATTTTGGAAGAGCACGAATATGTTACCGTTGACGAGGCTCTGCCCATTCTGCTGGCAATCACGGAAGGGTTAGCCTATGCTCACGATTACGGAGTGCTTCATAGAGATATCAAACCGGATAATGTCGTACTGAAGCAAGAATTAAACCATCAGCCGATTCCCAGAATCTTGGATTTCGGACTGGCTAAACTCTTACAGATGAATGCGCCAAAATCGGCCAATCTAACGCAAGCTCAACAAATCGTCGGTAGCCCAGCATATATGAGCCCCGAGCAGGTACGCTTGCAGTCAGTTGATGAGCGATCCGATATCTATTCATTCGGGTGTCTGATGTTTGAGGTCTTGACCGGTTACGCTCCGTTCTTGGGAGATAATCCGCTCGAAATCGCGCTCAAACATGTCGAGGAAAACCCACTTACGTTAGGCGAGGTGCGGCCGGAGCTGGTTACGACATTTCCTCCCGTTTTAGAACACTTGATCGGGCGGGCGCTCGAAAAAGACCCTGCGAAACGCTTTCAAACAATTCGGGAGCTGCAGGAGGAATTACAGAAGTCGTCACTGCCGCCGCCGGATTCTTCACTCTGGAACCGTTTGCGGAAGTTCAGGATTTTTTAGTAGGTGCAGCAATCAGGGTGAGGGTTTTTGGTCGCTTTCGCCGATCAGCTCTGGCATGTGTTGCGCCTTCTAGAAGGCCATCACAATCCTGGAGTAATCCTCAATCGAGAGGAAACCCTTCGGATGTGATGGCCAGGGTAGGATGTTAACGGTACTTTCGAAGGGGATTTCTCTTGGATGGGTGTCGAGTCCGTCCTTCCAGCAGTACCAGCATGCACTTCGGTCTATTTGAATAACTCCTTTCCTGTCATTGTTACGTTGGTGTTCGTAACCTTCGACCTGTACCTAACTTATCCAACATCGCATCAAAGAAACGTAAAAGTAGTAACCAGGTGGACAATAGCTTTACAGAATTACTTGCAGGCTATCCTGACGCTGTCCTTCATCGCCTGAGCGTTCGCCAGCAGTCCAGCGCTGTTCGCATTTAGGCATAGTAGTCGGGAAATTATCTACAGTGACAGGTGCTTCAGCTGGGTATATTTCATCTGATAAAGGCTGAGACTGGGTGGCACGGGAGCAAATGCAATGTTACGGTCAGGTCGCGACCCCCAAAGGCTTCGAGTACGTCTAGCAGAACAGCAATCTATGCCGGAAGTGCCTGATCTCTATCGCCTCCTGGGAGAGGCGGAGCGCTTGAGCGGGAGGATAATCGAACAGCCCTGGTTTTTGATGGACACCTTTCAGACGTTCTCGTTGACTGTTGAGTTTGAGCCCAGCCAGAAATCTCCGATTTGGACATTGTGTGAAGCACTGGATGACAACTATCGATTAATCTGGACGTGTCGCGATACCGATCTCTACCTGCTTCATGACATTCTAAGTATGTTCATGTCGCAGTCTCAACCCAGAGCACCTGGTGAGAGGCAAGCAAACAGGGCAAAATCAAAAGAGGCTCAATCGCAAACCGCTGAGCCCCAGTTTAGCCTGAAGGAGAAGCTTGAATCTCTTCCTTGTGAGAATTCTGAGCCGGCTGTACCGAGCGAAGTCTCAGACGCTGCTGAGGGCAGTGATAAAGAGTCGACTGCAGATAGCAACAGTAAGGAGGGATGGGAGGGTGACGACAGTGCTAATCTGACACAGGATGCGCAGGCGCAACCACCTCCATACGATTCGGCTGAAGCGCCGGCTACTGCTTCTGTCGAACAGCCGGTTCTAGCTCAAGAGTATGCTGACGAAGTCGATAAGAATGATTGGGTAGAGCCGGCCACGCAACTGCAAGAGTCGGCTACACAACCGCACGAGTTAGATGGAAAGCCAGTTGTCGATACCGCAGCAGCGGAAATGCATGGCGACGGATCGGTAGTTGCGGCTGCCAGCAAGGCAGACCAGCAGAACGATACTGCCGCCGGCAAGCCAAGTTATTTCGACAATATCGGAGCGAGCGAGCTTAAAGAGCTCAAAGAGAAGCCGAATCTGCTTCTGGGCCATCTGCTGGTAGCGTCGGGGGCCATTCCGGAAGGTCTGCTGGATGCTGCCCTCAAATTACAGGAGATGGTTCGAACGGAATCACTTACTCCCAATCAGTCGATTGATGCGATGCGTCGTGCCTATCACAGGACAGCTGCCGATGAGAAGACCGTGCATACCGGCGATGCTTCAGATTCTTCGGAAGGGAAGCTGGTGAGTGAGCTATTGTACGAAGCTGGGATTGTGAGCAGGCAAGACATAGAGGCTGCTACGAAGCTTAAGGTGAAACGAGGGGGTGAGCTCGAGATTTTGAGATCTTCTGGTAAGGTCGACAAGCTTTTGCAGGAGTCGGCATTCTCATGCCTCAAGTTGATGCTGGGTGGCCGCATTCGGCACGAACAGGCGATCATCGCTCTCAATTATTGCTATCGAAGCCGAGTCGAGCTCCGCGAAGCATTCATAGATCTGGGGTGGAATTACCCGTACTCATATCACTAGCGAAGGCCGCACCCGGTCTTTGACGTTTTCAAAAACTTTTAAATTCTGCGACTAAGCTGTCGGATGTCCTCGGATTGGTGCTTCACTGCCAAGGGTATATAACTCAGGGCCGTCGGCGCAACGATGGAAAGCGTGAGCTTGGAATGTTGAACTTGCGCAGGAAAGTACGTTTACCCGGTAACCTATTTGACAATGAAGCTTTGCTAGACCGACAGAGCGCTCGAATCCATGTGCCAGATTAGTTATTCAGAGTACCCATAGAATAATATTTGACTGTCAAAGAGGACTGATGAGCTTACCTGACAATGAGTTGAATAAACGTGAAGTCGAGCCAGAGAAGGTCTCGGAAGAGAAGACCACTGGCAACGACGCGACCGAAGCTCAAAAGTACATGAAGGATCTCGTAAAGCGGGCGCATGATTCTCGGGAATACCAAAGGAACACGGATGGGAGACCTACCGGTCCGGCCACGAACAGTTTCGGACGAGTAGAGATTCATGATGACTCTAAAGTGATAGTCAAGGGAGCTCCCTCAGCCACAGATGCAGCCGGAAACCCTGTCAAGAGACCGGAGCAGATGTCTGCCAGTGAGCGAGTGGCTGCAAAGATAACTGAGTACACGGATGCAGGCACGCAGACTAGTTACAAGTTCGACCTTGCCGGCAGACCGGTCGAGATTTCAAAAGACGGTGGCATAACCAGACTGGCTTACGACGGCACATCTGAGACTCCAAAGTCCTGCACCGTCAGTGATAAGAATGGCCAGCAAATCGCCGAAGGCAAGGACAACCTCAGCTTCGATTTGCGCACTGGCTTAGTACATCAGAAGGTGAAATTGCCGGTCTCAGAGGCAGGAGTATCAAGGATTGAGACTAGCTTCTCTCCCGAGGGCAAGATTCATGTAACAACACTCAATGAGGCTGGACTACGTCTCCAGGAGACGAATGCGCAGGCTGAGAAGAACGGTGCGAAGATACTGTCAGCAATCTCATATACATATTTGGGTGCAGACGGTAAACCGGTCGCCAGCGCCGATCAAGTGAAGCAAGCGCTGAGTGAGGTGCGCGACGAATCAGGTAAAGTCACTGATAGATATTTCTACGGCAGTAAGGAAGAGGCTCGAGCCGGCAGAGCTGTCGCCCGAGAGCACATTTCATACAGTGAGGATTTGGAGAAGCATACGAAGACCGAACGGCACGATACTTTTAGAAGCCCAGATAACGTCAAGGCCGCTTTCTCCATTGCCAAGACTCTACATTCGGACACCGGAGCAGTCGAGCTGGAACAAGCGATTGCTGGTGGCAATTCCCAGAAAGTCAGTTTCGATAAGAACGGCAATGTGACGGGTTTTGAGCGTTACGAGGGTAAGGACAGTTACAGGGCGGACGTTAAGGACGGTGTCATCCAGGTAGTTCTCAAGAATGGTCAAGAGATTCCTGCTGAGAACGCGGACCCGGTCAAGCAAATAATTGCAACGGAAATTCAAAATGTTCGAGCATCTGTCCTTTCTGAAACTCAAAGTCGGACGGACATTAGAGATAGCGCAGAACGTGCGACTATCAAGGAAGTCTCCGGACCGACCGGAGATCTCTACTGGAAAGATGGAGACCGAGTTCAGCACGTCCAGGCAGACAATGGGGTGCTCAAAGATAAGGGCGGGAGGTCAATTGGCACCATCGATAACAATGGCGATGTTGTACTTAGTAATAAGTCATTCAATATTGGAACATCGACGGAAGGAGCCTATTTCCGTGGCACAACCTCGGATCGTCAGAGCTTCAACATAGCTTCGGAACCGGAAGCATACAAGTGGCAAGGAGTGATCAAAGGTCCGGACGGCAAAGAGATCTACACCGTTATTAACGACAGAATCTACGATCAAGATGGAAAGTATTACGCCTATTTCAACGCCAAAGGACAGGTCGCGTTCGATGGCGGAAAACCGCCGGCTACCGATTTCAATAGTTTGATGCCTGAGGGCACGCGATTTGAAGGTTTGCAATATGGAGTTACTCGCGTTTTTGCTGCAGATACGGATAGTGCTAGTGGAAAGATTTTCTTCCCGGACGAAAAGACCGGCAAGGCGGTCGAGTATGAAGTCTGGATGGGAATGATTCTCGACAAGAAAACTCACGAGCAGATCGGTATTCTGAAGTCTCCTAAGGCGTCCGCCAGTGGAGAGTTGGAAGGCGGGTCGATCATATTGATGAACTCCAAACCACCAGGGCAGGAGCGTCCGCTCAGAGATTTTACAAATGCAGTTTTTGATTTACATTTGTTAGGACAGCGTCGAGATGTCGAGCTGAAAGGGATTGCGATTGGACCGCAATCTGGAACCGAAGGGGCCGGCGGGTTAGTCAATATTCAACATGTTCGTGACTTGCAGGAGAAATCTTATCGAGCAGCAGAAGACCGTTATAACGAATGGCATTCACACTGGGGAATAACCAAACACTTTGATTTGCATACGACGGATGAAGCTGAAAACAGCCTCTACGATTCGGCGAAGACCTCCCACAACAGCGTCAACGCAGTCTTGGACGATATTTTGACTACCGGTAAGGTTACTGACATAGAGGTGAGCCGTCTTGGATTTAAGGAATCCCACGAAAAGGCTGCAAGTATTGGTGACCCGCTTATTCGCGAAAAGCAGAGACTAGATGATGACAACAGGAAACTCGAAGACCTTCCAAGAGACTTATCGACACTCAACGGTACAGTCAAGCTTGCCGATTTGAGCACCAATCCGCCGGGGCACCGTACCTTGCAGATTCGCAGTGGCGAGATCATCGGTGCTGACGGCAAGCCGGTTGGAAAGATAATCGATTCCAAAGGACACATTTCATTCCAGGGGCAGGAAGTTGGCATAAAGGATCTTGCCGGCTCCGTCTGGCATATGGAGTATCCCGGTGCAGCTGGTTCGACCAGGAAAGTTGACTGGGTTTC
>JAGVKB010000056.1 GCA_020050835.1 Candidatus Obscuribacterales bacterium
AAAATTGCCTTGGATCAAAAAAGATTAAACCGGCTCAGCGTCTCTTCCCTCGTTAAAAAACACCGCCTCTACTGCTACCCAATATGAATAATCCGGGAAAGGAATTGGTATCAGTGTATATAGTAGCTGTACGCAGAATGAGTCAGCGAGCTTACGCCGCAGCGGCACGGTGCTTTACCGGTGCTCGACCAGCTGTACGACGATGCCACCTAGAGCTACCAGCGCAATGCCGATCAGGCGCAACTTATCGAGGCGCTCATTAAGGGTCCAGAGTGCGAACAGATACATAATTAACGGATAGCAGCCGGTGACAGTTATCACGTAAGACGCAGTTGATCTTTTAAGAGCGGCTAGGTATGCCAAACCGCCAATTGCCAATGCCAGAGTGGACAGCGTAGCGAATTTCCACATTTTTTTGTCAGTCAAGAGAGGTTTATGCTGACGCCAGATGAAAATGGCTATAAGCGGAATCAGAACGGTGCTGTTTGCTGTTACTTCGATTAGCATGACCTCCAGCGGAGTCCCTAGATTCAGGGCCTTTTTGTCTATCAGTCCCTTCAGCCCCCAGGTGATCGTAGCGATGACAACGCAGGCGAGCAGGAAAAGTCGTTCTTGCAAACCAGTCCGGTGTTGCACCCTGCCTCTGTCAATTCGGGTCGAGTCGGGGGAGAAACCGATCGCAAATACACCAGTGGCGATCAAGAGTGCACCGAACAAGCGACCAGGCACCAGCTGCTCGCCGAGGAACGTAACCGCCAATATTTGCGAAACAAGCGGATATCCAGCCGTCAGACCGAGCACATAACTGGCTTCGCTGCGGCTCAGAGCAACTAAGTAAGTGGCCATGTTTAGAGCAAACAGTACTGCCGACAAAGCCGACCAGAACACCAGTTGGGGGCAGATCTGCCAGCCAGGCTGAGTTAGCTGGAGTAAGGCTGCCAAAACAGGAATTTGCGGCACTTCTAACAAAACCATGACCAGAAAAACATCTAGGTGCGAACTTCGCTCCAGCGCCTGTTTGTCGAATATACCCCAAATGCCCCAGCAGACCAGAGTAATCAGCAGAAGAGCGTTCTGTTGCGAGACAAACGACCAGGTTGATTCAAATATGCTAAATGCAAGAACGAGTGACATCAGCTGGAACCGCCCTCAGTCCGCTTCCCATTAAACCGATCTTTAGAATGGGTGGAAATTGTAACACCAACGTGACGTGAGTCCAATGCGAATCGTACTGCTCGAGCTGGCACTAGTTACGGTGCGGTAACAATGCGCGTGTAACTTGGCCAGCAAAGTTCGGATTGCTTCGCCGCCGATTCCGCCAGCGGTCTCGTCCGTCGAGGCGCTTACGCGTCGGGAGTTTAGCCACGAGGAGATACTCTTGAAATGAAAAAAATTCTTTCAGTGTCGTTACGGCACATATTGCCGGGCAGGCGTGATGATTTGTGGAAGCTTTACACCGAAATTGGTGCTCTAGCCTATCAAAGGGGACGTTATAAAATTGCTCATCTGCTTTTCTTTCGGGCACGGAAACTGGCTCAGAGAATGCCGGCTGGAGCCCTAAGTCTCGCTGCAAGCCAGTACAATCTTGCCTTGATCTATCGACATCAAAGGAGATTTCGCAAAGCAATGGCCGCGCTCAAGCAATCTCTTTGCCTAATCAAGGCTGAACTCGGCATCGATTGCCCGCGCGTCGTTATGTTGCTTGACGCCTTGGGCGACACTTGCGTCGAATCAGGACTTCTTGCCAAGGCCGCGACCTTTTACGAACGAGCTCATACAATTGATTCTAAGATTGCAGGCCGCCGTGATTCTGATGCAATTACTAGGCTTGGAAAAATCCAGACCCTGTCCGGAAGAGTCGGCAGTCGGAGTAAGCTCCTGAGCGAGACTTGAGGCGGTGTTTTAAATCCTGAGATTTCGTCGCTTGTTCAAGAGGGAGGCTAAATGGGCCGCCGCTTTCGCTGGTTCTGACTGATCGCCGCCTGGCTTTCCGAGTCGCTTAAGGTGCCCTTGTTATACTATACTCGGCAATAGAGCGACATCGAGAAAGAGAATTCAAAAAGCGCAGACGACCGGCTGAAAAGGGGAAGTTGGAGGCGGCAATTCTCTGTCTTTGCCGCCTCCAATCACCCGCTGCCGATCTATATCTGCAGCATTAATCAGTTCGCGATGGCGCGCGGGTCAGCTGGAGTAAATCCAGCCGCCCTGCTGCCGGTCGTGCACTACTGTTGCTTGGGTGCGGCGAAGCGCCGCTTCGGAAAGTAGAGTTCGTAAGTTGCTCGGCTCATGCCTGGCGGGTAGAGGATGTCCTCGGGATGCCCGCTGGCAGGGAGTGCTTTCCACTGCGCTTCGGTCAACAGCTCGGCGAAGTTGGCGGCCAGCTCACGGGTGACCGGCTTGCGCCTTTCACCGCAGAATTCGCCGCAGAGAACCTCGTGCCGGTCTGCGCTCAGCACCATGTAGTTGAGCTTTTCGCGCTTCTCACCCTTGGCGGTGCGGCCGTCGAAAGCTTCGACCAGCGAAATGCCGATCAGCGGGTTGTAGTGTTCGTGGCGGCGGGCATCGATCCGCCGCTTGAGCTCTTCGATTGCGTCCCATTCGTCTTGGTTGTCCGCCACTTCGACAGGGATCAGCACGATTCCTGTTGCGACCAGGTACTGCTTCATGCGTTGCGCTCCTTCTTGCTTGATGTGAAACCGGCCATGGTGCCGGTTCGACTTGTGCCTGAGACGAGTTGCCCGGAGCAGCTTCCGCAGAAGTCGCGCCAGGCTGGCTGATAGGAATGAATACGGTCGGCGAGACTGACCGGCGGTGGCACCATAACGGTTCCACCGCCGGTATCAGCGTCGCTTGTCGAGCTTAGACCTCGATGCCGTAGGACTTGAGGTCTCTCTTCAGGTTCTCGATGCCGGTGAACTGGACGGCTTGTATACCAACGTTTTGCGCGGCCTTGATGTTATCCGGCAGGTCGTCGACGAACAAGATGTTCTCCGGAGGCAGTCCGCTGCGATTGATCACCTCGTGATAGATCTGCGCCTCCGGTTTCGAGCAGCCGACTTGATAGCTCAAGATCAGCTCCTGGAAGTGGCGCGCGACGTTGTAGGTCGACTGCAAATAGCCGTAGTGCTCCTCATTTGTGTTCGAAAGGAGATACAGCGGCAGCTTTCCCGAGAGGTGTTTGAGCAGGATTGCCATGTCTGGGTTTTCGTGGAAAGTGGCGTTCCAGATGCTGCGGAACTCTTCCAGTGTCAGCTCGATGCCGAGCTTTCCGTTGAGCTCCTTCAGGAACTCGAGAGTGCCAATGGTGCCACGCTCGTAGCCGAGTGCGCCGAGGTACTTCATCGCCTGACGAAGATCGTCGCGGCTGAGTTCGGCTCGCTTGGCCATGAAGCCATTGCAGACCTCGTCCCAGTCGAAGTCAACAAAGACATGGCCCATGTCGAAGGCGATCAGTTTCACTTCTTTGATTTCCCGAACCGGTGAAAGATTATCGCTATCGGAACCTGGCAGGTTCGCTCCAGCGCCAATGATACCAGGTGTCAGGAAACTCTTCGGGTCGAATGGATCGACCGCTGCTTGAGCGGGATGCTTATCCTCGCTCGCTTGAGGTTGTTCCGGCATGGTCCCCCTAGCCTTGTTGCGCCCCGGCGGTAGCCGCTGCCGCGGCTGCCGCCGGAAGGCGCGCGCAGTTGTGCCGTGTCCGGCCGTCGCGAGCAATCGCACAGCCTGTAAAGACTGTGAGCAGTTACTCGGCAGCGGTCAGACCAGCACGACTTGCCGGCTGTCGGCTTCGTCGGGCAGCGCCTGCACGAGCTCCAAGTCGTCCGCCCTTCGGTAGCGAGGCTGAAACTTGAAACCGCCTTCGACGCCCAGGACGAAGTTGGGGAACTGCAGGAGGCGGCCGCCGGGTTCGACCGGCTTGGGCTCGCCGCCGTTGCCATCGTTGCCGCCGGTCAGGTTGAGGGCCACCCAGCAATGCGGGCAGCTCGGCTGGCGTCCGGCCCGGAGGTCGTCCTGGTTGCGCGTGTCGTCGAACGTACGCGTGCAGCCCTGGCACTGAATCTTCCCACCGGGAAGGCGGTGCCCGACGGCCGACGGCTTGTCCAAAAGAACGTTGTTCGGCAGGTCGGACCAGCGATCGTTGTTGGTCATGAGCTTTGCTCCTTGTAATGGTGTTGATTGAGGCTGTTCATCGCCTTCCGGCTAAGTCAAGCACTCGAAGAGAGTTCGCAAGAACGGGTCGTTGTGGAAGATCAGGTGCAGATATGTCGTCCAGATGCGCCGGTCGGCGGTCACCAGACCGTCGAGCTGTTCGCTGCCTGGCTGCCATAGCACACCGTCTTCCAGGGTGGTCGGACTCGGCATCGCTGCCTGCAAGTTGCGGGTCTTAACCCGGCTGAGAGGCGTGACTGCGGCTGATTCAGGCTGGGTAAGCGAGTAGCCTGAGCGATGCTCTCGGCCGTTGAGCAAGCCGCCTGAACCGCTTCCGACCAAAAGCTCCAGCCTGCTGTCGCACTTGAGCATGGTTGGACCGAACCAGGTCGACACCGGCAGCAGTCCGAGCCCCTCGACCTTTGGCAGTGAGCCTTGCTTCCGGTTGGGGTCATAGAGCCATCGCCCGAGCATCTGATATCCGCCGCAGACACCGACTACCACACCGCCTTGCGCCAGGTGCTCGCGGAGTTTCCGCTCGCCGCCGTGTGCGCGCAGGTAGCAGAGATCGTCGATGGTGCGGGCGGACCCCGGTAGGATGATCACTTTTGCGCCGCCTGTGTAGTCTTGCGGACGTACCCAGCCGGCCCGAAAAGTTGGATCGCCTTCAAGCGGCAAGAACTCATCCCGACCGCGGAAAGGCAAACTGAAGATCGCAAACCGAAGACTACCTTCGCTCACGACGAGCCCTCCTTCCGCTGTGGCGTCACAGCGAAGTTGTTGCCGGTGAAATGAATGGAGGATACCGGCCGGAGCCGGTATCCTCCGTCAACCGATCGTTGGTGACCAGCGGCAAGCTAGCCGCGACTGCGGGAAGTCGCGTGCTCGTCGCCCACTGACAGTCAGGCAGCGTTCAGATCTTCAGGATCGGTGCATCCGAAGACTGACCGCTGCCGTTGCCGCCGTCCAGGCTGTTGCCGATCTTGACGCCGTGGCGCTTGAACGCCGCGACAGCCTTCTGGCGGTGCTTGCCGGTGTAGAGCTGCGCGTCGGCCGTCAGCACGTTGGTGCCGAGGTCGGCAAACTGCACCTTGTGCGCCGGCGCGAGGATGAGCGAGTGAATGAACAGCGTGGCGGCCTCGTCGAGGTCGGCCAGTGTCACTTCGTCGCTGTCCGCCTTGCCGTCGCAGAGGATGGCCTTGAGCAGGTCGCCGCCGATACCGCCGATGATCTCACCGTCGGCATGGGGTTCGCCGGTCAGATCTCCCGGGTACAGCTTGGTGTTGTTCAAGATGCGGATGCCATCCGGCGGCAGAGCGAAGGAGCCGATCACGAACCGGTCCTTCTTCAGCTCGCCGACGGTGAGCTTGCGACCCAGCTGGGTGGCGTAGTCGATCCGGCTCTTCACCTCCATCACCAGCGTGCCCAGCACGTCTCCGGCCCAGCCTTCGTGTGCACCGGCGCCCTGCTGCCCGCCCAGGTCGCTGTCCACCGTCAGAATGCCGACCCAGCGGTGGCCGTTCTCATGATGGCTGACGCCCCGGTCGTAGCTGATCCACACGGTCAAGCCGCCGCGGTTGCTGCCGGAGCCCTTGCCGATGTGAATCTCCTTGTTCGACCAGTCTTCGTAGGCGTTGTCCGAGACGTTCTCGTCGTGAGCGAACACCGTAAAGGTGTCCTTGCCCTTCGGAGCGCCCAGCGACTCGTAGTACTCATCCTGCTCGATCAGCGCGACGGCCACGCAGACGCCGGCGAACTCGACCGTGTCGAGCGGGTAGTTGAAGGTGCCGTCTTCCTTGGCGGTGAGCACCACCCACTTCCGGTTCTTCTTCACCTTGACGATGAAGCGCTCGGTGGCGAGCTTCGTCTTGTCCGGCAGACTCTTGACCAGGTGGTCGTGAACCTGAGGATCGAGCGGCTTGGTCGGGTCCGGGATGTTGAGGAACGTCCGGACCTTGGCGTCGCCCGCTGCCAAGGTCGCGTTGGAGCGGCCGCGGTGCTGCAGGTTGCGCCCGAAGACAACCTTGCCGGTGGTGGCATCGACCAGATACTTCCAGGACCGCGGGTCCGGCTTGCAGCTGTCGATGGTCACTTCGTACATCGGGTTGAACTCGTCGTTGTGGGACGAGAGCACCAGGCTGGTCTGCGTGCGCACGCAGGACGACTTGATCGACTTGATGATCGCGTTCTTCACGATCGGGTCGGTCGTGTCGTCGACCAGCAGATTGGCCACCTGCTCGGCGTGAGTGTTGAGAGCGGACTTGACGATCTGGTAGCGCGAGAGCAGCTGGCCCAGCTTATCGGGCTTTTTGCCGAAGCGCAGCGTGGAGTTGATCTGGAAGATCACCCCGTTGGCGCGCATGAAGACCTGCACGCTGCCGCCGCGGGCGTTGACCGAACGCCGCTTGCCCTTGGTCTTGACCACCTGCTTGAAGTTGACGCGGTAGCCGAGCTTGGGCAGAACGGTCACTCCGCCGTCGCGCAGGGTGATATCGGTCAAGCCGAGCAGCTCGCGCAGGTCGGCGTCCTTCAGCAGCTGCTGGGCGTGCTTGAGGGCGTCACCGGCGAAGGCGACGCTGGGCAGCATGCCGAGCGGACCGTCGTGCGGCTGGATGCGAGCGTAGCCCCACTGGTCATCGTACTGGGGCTGCTGGAAGTGCTGGTCGCGGGCCTTCAGCCGGTCGTAGGCGGAGACGGCCGACTGGCGCGGGCCGTGGATGACGGGCTGATCTTCGCCATCGGGCTGATAGACTGCACGGTCTCGATGAATGTACATGAGAGACACTCCTTCTTGGTTGTGGGCGGCGAGCAAAGCCGCCTGAAATGGGAAACGGCCTCGCTTTCGCGAAGCAGAAGAGATCTCGCTGCCGGGCTGTTCTCAACGTGGATCAGCCTGAAAAGCGCATTTTGCGCGCATGACCGCAGACGACCGCCAGCCGCCCAACTCCCGCAGAAGGGTGGCTATTGGTCGAGTCTTAAAAACTGTTCGGTCAAGAAAGCGCTACAAGCTCACTGCGCCTGCACGCAAAGAAGTACTTCCGGTTAGATGCTTAGAACTTCGAAAGGTTGCTTGAACCAGAAGTACCTCGTGGTGCATGAGTGAGAAATAGAAATTCACCGTAACGAAAGCGCCCTATTAAGAGCAAGCTCTTTGAGCGGGAAAGAAATAGATTCGGGAAGTTGTTTCTCGCTTTGAAAATCTAGACGGAGCAACTCCTGTGCTCGTCTGCCGCAACGGCGTTGAGAGCAGCTGGTGGCGCTTCGAAGGGGCTCAGAAGGAGCGTTTTTTCTGCCTGAATCGCAGGCCGCTTTTCGAGTTTGCGCGAACTTGCGTGATACGTGTTATCCGGACCCTCGGCGAGCATACTAAGTTAACTGAGCTAGCGAGCCTCTGATTTGAGAAATGGCAGCGCTGTAGGCCTTGCAGCTCAAGTATGAGCCCGGTTTTTAGAAAACGCCCGGGCCCGGTCGATCCGCAGGCGATGCCAAACCGTTGCAAAGCGCTATCTGCGCTAACCCTTATGCGGCGACGGAATTGGGGTAATTACTATCAATTTCTGATCGAGCAACCTGTCGATTGTCGCGCTTGATTACCCCATTAACTCGGCAGCTAAATGCTCATCAATAGTCGCTTGGCGCGAACTGGCAACGCTCGAGAAAATCTGCTTCCGTCGCCAATCTTTAGCTGGCGCTCATAAGTCATCGCAGGTTTACCAATCTTGCTTACCAGTAGGTCTTTTCTTTAAGGTCAACTCAGATTCACAACAACTTTTTGCTCGCGACTACACAGCACACACCTCAAAGCGAAGCCTGATTATCCGTTCAACCCCTAAACGCCAGCAGTAATGCTGGTGGGAGTTTAACTGATGATTCAGCGACCTCGCTCACCCTCCAACTTCCCGGCTCAGTCGAATGGCATCTGCCATTAGTTGAGCCAACGTCTTGTTTGCACGCGTAACGCGTGTCGTGACCTTAACGATAAGGACTGCTTCAGAAGCGGACCTTAGCCATGAAGGGGAGCATATGTCCAAGGAAAACAGCAACGGGGATTCTCGGATCGTGGGTCAGGCAGCCTGTCCCTACTGCCAGCTCACGGAAGGGAATCCCAACGCTGAAAGTCGTGCAAACCAAGGCGCGGACGGTCGTGTCTCCTGTGTCCTCTGCGGACGCGTGAGCCACCCCATCCCGCCTTCAGCGGCCGACATCTACCGTCAGCCCGAGGTGATTCGGAAGGCTGTGCTTCAGCTCTTCTCCGCCACCACCGTCGACGCTGTCACATTCAAGCTCGCCGCTGTCTCCACCGGAGACGGCTACGGTGCTTACCACCTCGGTGGAGACATCGACTCCATCTTGACCACGGTCTCGCTCGTCCGGGGCAAATTCAACGACGAGCGGATCGAGCTCTCTTACACCGACTTTACTCTCCGGTATGCGAACAATCCGAGCCAAGCGATTGGTCGGGACTACGACCGGAAATCCCTGAGCTGCCGGGTGCCGTATGGCATCGAACAGGCCGCTCAGCGTCTGCTTGCCGAAGGTTTCCGATTCACGGGAGCCACTGTCGGCGAGACCATGCGCACGCTCTCATTCATGAAGGGCAGCGCGATTCCAGGCACCACTTCGATCGTCGGCGTCACCGCCTCGATCTCGTGGATTGCCGACTAACCGTCAACTTACCAGAAAAGGTGACGGCTCCTTCTTTCACTCAGACGGAGCGGGCTACATGCCCGCTCCGTCCAACTGCACTTGCAAAGGAGCCTTTCCATGCACGCATCAAATCGACCCGAGGTAGCCGACTTCAACGAAGTCGAATTCGCGCTCGTCGACTATTTCGGCACGCAAGGAAAGTCTTGGACTACCGATGAAGCCAAGACAGTTCAAGACATTCTCGGGCACAGACACCTTGTTCCGGCCGGACCGGAATCCGATGGAGTGGACCCGAGGCTGCGCAGGCTTCTCGACACCTCCAACATCAAGGACCCGGCACTCTTCCTTCATCACATTGCTGGTCAGCTCGGCACCGGACCGCTTTCGGTCAAGTCTCTGCTGGCTTTCAATGAGCTTTTGGAGCGAGTGAAGTGCTGCACCAGCGACTTCAAGGACGCGATTCCTTTCCTGGAGGGCGCCAAGGCCAAAGGCATCCGGCTGGGCGTGATCTCCAATCTCTGGCCGTTCGACGTCGAGCACATCTTCTACAATCACGACCAGTTCCACAAGCACTTCGAGGTGCTGGTCTTCTCGCATGAAGTTGGCCACGTCAAACCCGAGCCCGAGATCTTCCTGGAGGCTGCTAGCCGGATCGGACTGCCGCCGAAGAAGATCGTCGTGATTGGGGACAACCTGGAGGATGACATCATGGGTGCGGTGCGCGCCGGTATGAAAGCGATGCATCTCGACCGTGCGGGCAAGGTCAAAGAGACCGTTGCCGGCGTGCCGAAGCTTCGCCTTTTGACCGAAGCGCTCGACTACTTACCCAACCGCTCGTGAACGGCGTATCACTTGCGCCAACGGCCGGGCGAACCGGAGGTTCGCTCGGCTGCTTTCTTGCTTGCGCGATCGCGATTCAAAGGTCACGGACAGGCAGTGAAGCCTGCTCCACACACAAAATGGGAGTCGCAGCATGAATGCCACTCTGACGACTGCATCTGATCATTTCGTTCCTCCCGAGGTGAGGGAATACATCGGGGGAGCGAAAGTACGCGCTCATTACAAAGTGAAGCCGGAAGACTTCATCGTGGAAGAGCGCACTACGGTCGATCACCTCTGCACCACTTCGGAGGAGAGCGATCTCACGCCAGACCAGATCAACCGGTTGAATGAAACAGGCAGGCCAGGGCTAGTCGGTTTGACCGTCATCAAGTACAAACGTACTCAGTATGACGTCGTCGACGACCTCAGCGCCAAGGTCCAGACACCAAAGCACTGGTTGACCTTCGCCGGAATGAAGGACTACCAGGCCTGGAGCAGCTCGAGGAAGGTCTACGAGAACGTTCATATCGATGACATCCGAGAGCTCGAGGGCAAGAAATTCCAGCACGGTGATGGCTGGTGGAGGATCAAGGACGTCACCGGCGCGGAAGCCACGCTTGAAAATGGCAATCTGGTTTCAAACCGGTTCACCCTGAAAGTGCTGGTCCCCGGGCTGACTGCCGAGCAGATCATCGAGTACGTCCACCAGAAGCTCGAAAGCTTGCGGAAGCTGGCTCTGGACCTGGGGAAGGACTTGGGGCGGGACTTCGGCAGCGAGCCGCAGATTCTCATTCCCAATGCTTTCGGCGGTCAACGCGACGGTCGCCGGCGCAATCTCAAGGACATCGGCGAGACGCTCTGGCGAAAGGGGCCCAGAGCGGCGATTCGAAGGTTCGTCTGCGAGAACAGCGGCAACGAGTGCCAACTGGCTCGCAAGATCCGCAAGGAGCTGGAAGAGCACTGGAGCTGGCTCGAGTTCTCGGAAAAGTCTGGCAATCAGACCGACTCGAAGCAGTACTTCCAGGAGATGCTCAAGATCCTCGAGCAGCCGCACCCTCATCTGCGCGATCCGGACGGCAAATCCCGGCCGTCCTTCGAAGTGCACAGCATGACTGTTGAGCATGAGATCGTGAAGAAGCTGGCCGGCGGCATGCCCTACGAAGAAGTGATGGCGTCGATGTACAAGAAGTTCTCCCTCTGGATCGGCGCGTTCCAGTCATACTGGTTCAACCAGGTGCTGGCCCGCGTTCTCCGCAAGGAGATCACTTTGCGCGGCAGCGGTTCCATCCCGTTGCTGACCTGCACTCCCGAAGCGATCCGGTTCTACCAGCGCTACTGCGAAGAGGCGCTGCCGCTCAGGGGAAACATCCGGAATCTGCAAGCCAATCGCCAGATCGGCGAGTGGATGCTGGAAGTGGACCCGACCGTCAAGCGGTTGTTCCTCTCTCCCCGAAAGGGCCGCAACGGTCGCGACAACAGCCCCTGGCGTAAGGCTCTGATTCCGGTGATCGGGTTGACGCACCGCGCCGAAGACGGCGTCTGGTACGCTCAATTCGAGCTCAGGAGCGGTGCTTATGCCACGGTTCTGCTCGAGTGCCTGTTCGACATCGACCAGACCAACGGGCGATCTCCGGAGGAAAGCTCGGATTACCGGTCGCGAAGTCGCGGCCGGCGCCGGGGCTGACCGCTCGGTCCTCGCTCATCCGGTCGGAAGTTCACCATTACACAGACCGCTCGCGCTCGGCGAGCGGTTGCCAGTTGCCGAACTGATTTTGGGCACCACCGCTGGTGTTCAGCTTCGGTCGGCTGTTTTTCACTCTCAACCAGGTAAACCCCAGTTGGAAGGAGAGAAGTATGTCGACTGTCCGCAATCTCGTGGCGCAGAGCCAGCGCGTGACCGGTAGCTTGCCGGAGCACTCGCAGTGCCCGCAGTACGAGCACTTGCTGTCCCGCTCCGCCGGACACCGGGTGCTGACGGAGCTGCCGGGCGGCGTCCTCAAGGTCGTGCGCAACCGCTTCGGTTACACCGGCGGCGGTGCCAAGACCGGGGCCAAGCCGTGCCACTTCGATGGCGCTTTCGGCAAGCTC
>JAGVKB010000054.1 GCA_020050835.1 Candidatus Obscuribacterales bacterium
CCAGCACCACTTGATGCTTGCCCAGATGTATTCGTTCCAGACTTTGGCCGCCAGCTCCCAGAACTTGTTCCAGACCCAGACCACCTGCCGCCAGCACCAGGTCGCAATGTCGCGGACGGCAGTCCACAAAAACTCCCAGACTACCTTCGCGGCAGACCAGAACTTGCTCCAGCCGGCTTTGATGATCGCCCAGAGATTGCCGAAGATCCCTTCGAGCAGTCCCCAAACGCGCGGAAGAAGTAATCGCCCTGCCTTTCTCACGACCAGAAAGCCGGAAGGGAAGAGATGGCTGTAAGTCAAGGCCGCAGTCAGAAGTCCGACCGCAGACCACAGCAAATCGGGCGCCTGCAGATATGCGAAGCGCATGCCGGCGATGTTGTGCGTGTAGATGCCAGCGATCAGACCCAGGAGCATGCCGATCACCTTGCGGGCGCCACCACCGCCGGTAAAATCGCTGAACTGTTCATTGTAAGCCCCCGCACGCAAGAACCGCTCCGATTCTCGAATCGCCATGTAGACGACGATGAACGGAGCGAGAACGACCTGGATCGCGAGCACAAGGATCCGCACTGCCCAGTTCTGAGATCCTCCGCCTTTCGGCGATTCGCCTTCAGGGACACTTGTCGGATGATCCATCACTTTCTCCTATCAAGAAGATGTCAGTCGCGAAGACTGAAGTGGCACGCCTTTGAAGGACCGGCGCGCGTGGTCCGGAACACGACGTTGCTCAGCTGCAAGCAGTGATCTCCACTGCCGCAGTCCGGTTAGACTGGAGACGTCTTCTCGGAGTGGATTTACCGAGACAGTCTCAGAGCAAGACGCTCGGCCAGAGACACCGCATCCTCGCGAATGCCTCTCAAGAAACGGCTGCGAAAATTGCGCTCACCATCGAGGCCGATAAAGTGCAAATGTGGCATTTCTCTGCTCTCCATGCGGCGAATCGCCGGCAAGCCGGTTTCTTTGTCGAGTGTGAGTCCAGGCAGATGAGCCAGGTGCGGGCGAAAACCTGTGCAGTAAAGCACCAGATCGTACACACCAGAGCTACCGTTCTGAAACACAACTCTGTCCGGCTCGAAGCGGGCGATCTGCGGGTGCACTGGCACTCGCCCCGACGTGACAAGACGCTTTGTTTTGCCGCCCTGCATGCGAATTTTGGCCGAACATCCACAATCCTGCCCAAGCAGTCCGCGCCACCACTCAAGCACAGGCAAAAATCTCTGCAGGAAAAGATCCAAGCTCGGCGATGGACCAAACTCGAGCAGTCCGCGAGCGGACAGCTCGACGCTGTTGCCCGCCTGATCGAGCTCGATCATCACCTGCCCGGCGGAGAGTCCCTTGCCGACGATCAAAATGCGCTTGCCGGTGCCATGCAGCAACTCGACAATTTGTGCCGGGCTGCGGTAGCTGCCGTAATGCAGCTGCTTGATCTTTGTCTCCAAAGCACCGGGAAACACCGGTACGAACGGGCTGCCAAAATAGCCCGTCGCATTTACAACCTCCCGGGCATGAATCCGTTCGCCGGTCTGGAGCGATACGACCAGTCCATCGGTTCCAAGCGAAGAGACGCGTGAAACAGTTGAGCCGGAAGCAACCGGAAGCCGGTGATAGTCTGCGTATGCTTCGAGATACCGCGCGAATCGGAAAGCGCTTACGACCGTTTCAGTCGGGCGCAACGAGTCGGGCGTATCGGGAAGCTCGTTGAGCGACCAGCGAGTTACGAGACGAAGATTGTTCGGCATATTCAGCCAGCTCTCACCGACTGATCTCCCTCTTTCGAGCAGCAGAACATCGACGCCACGCTTCCTCAACTGTCCTCCCACAGCCAGGCCGGCTGGACCAGCTCCAACCACTACCACCTGCCGCTTCTCGCGATCAAACACCTGGATGTAGTGCGCTCCGCAGAGCTCACGTTCTTTCCTGTCGCTCGCATGCCGTGGTCCAGGTGGTGCTAGCGTTCTAGCTCCCAGATGCCAGAGCAGCAATAGTTTGCCGAGACAGTTGATCACCAAACCAGCAAGCACCGCCCATGCATCAAGCAAGTAACGCTTCATAAGCGCCTCTTTTCAAAATGTAAGAGTGAGTTTGAATTGAATTCCTGCCAGGCAGGCGCTCCGCTGGTCGCGAAGCAAATCCAGTCGAAACCAAGATCATGACCTGATCGCTGAGCGCGATTGCTAGTTTGGCTAGACTTTTCTTAGTGTCGAGCTTAGCTGCCTTTGTTTACCGAAAGGTTGAAGGTCATGATGCAAAAAACAGATTTGAGGCTAAAACATATGGAGTGGCATAAGCCTGAATTTCTTTGAAATATTAAGAACCGGTTTTCTAACACTACTCGAACAACTATCGCAATTTAACTAAATACGCATGACAATCCGTGTTTGAAGAGGTTGCACCGGATCTGGTCGCTTTCGTGATCTCCCCCCTGAGTCCAGTTGGCGCGGTTGCGCCAAGACTGGATTGCCGGGACGACATTCATTGGTTTGCGCTAATTGCGCACAACACAAATCAGGTGCAATACCTAGTAAGTTTACGAAAATAAACGCTACTAGTTGTAGCGACTGAAAGCCCACACATTTGCCTTCGACTGATTCCAAACAGTTACCCCACCTATCTTTCAAGAAACACTATCGATCGTTCGATCGCGCACCACCGGTCTTTTTATTCTTATCAATCACTATTGTTTTATCCGACCACTTTTGCTTAACCTCAACTCATATTCTTCAACTCATAACTTTCGGAACAAAGCAATTCGGCGCAAATTCAAGAACAGAAACCTACTCGAGCACAAATTGACCAGCCTTCAACTGGTTTGGTTCTGCTCGAACTTATCAAAAGGGGGAAGATCCATGTCCAACAAGTTGCATACCGTGGCAACTTTCCTGATCGTAGCGACGCTAACCTTCGGAGCAGGTCTGTGCCTCTTCAGTGAGGCTCAACCACCGAACACGCTGGCGGAGTTGAAGCACGCTGTTCAAAATTCTGGGCGGCGGATCAAGGCTCCGGAGTTCGACCCGGTTCTGGGTTCCTTCCTCTTCCTCCTCCTCATGTTCGTGAATGCGAAGGTGCGATCGACCCATGGCGGGCATCATACGAGCACCTGACGAACCGTGACTTTCGGCCTGCGAAAATTCCCTTTCGTGCACCACCTGCTTACACAAGGAGATGCTCATGTCGATTTCTGCCGCACCCACACTCGAACCGACCGCCAGGCTCGATCGCGGGCAGCTGCACGCGCAAGGTCTTCATTCGGAGTCCTTCGAGAACGCGGTCGCCGCAGGTCTCAACCTCATCGAGTTTCGCAGAGCGGTCCGCAACGGTCTGGTGATTCGCAATTTCAGCCAGCTCCTGGAATTCGGCTATCCGATCGCCTGCGTCAACGACGCGCTCGAAATCGCCAACAATACCCACGAGAACATTCCGGCCCATCAATGCCGGATCGGCAAGCGGCAGTTCCGCGGCGACATCAATACCTACCTCGAACGCATCTGGCTGCTCGGCCAGGAGTAGGCATGCCGCCGACACTGTTCTGGAAGCGAAGTTCGCCTCCAGTTAAATAGATCAACTCGCCCCAGAAAGAAGGGTGCTACCGGCAAGACAAAATCTCAACTCGCAGCAAACAGGATGCAAACTCTCGGGATTACACCGGCTTTCCAATCCGGTGACGAACGTTTCTACACCACCACGATGGAGGAGCGCAGTATGAAGAAGACCCTCGTCAACCGCCGTCAGTCGACCAAGGGCAGCAAGACCAATTGCCGGGGCACCAACCTGCGGCAGCTGCTGCGCCACTACGAGCCGCAGCGCTCGGAGAAGAGCGGCGGCACGAGCATCGTCACGATGGACGCCGACGACCCCACCCTCGACCAGGCGCAGGTCGTTCGCTGCCTCGGCGCGCACTGCGACCGCGGTTGGGTGGAGCTCCAGGTCGAGGTCCGCGCCAAGAGCGACGCCGTCATCATCAGCGACCCGTTCGACGCGGTGGAGTCCCGGGAGCCGATGCGCAAGCGCCTGCTGGACCGCCGCGAACCCAACCTGGGCTACGGCCCGCTGCTCCGCTTCCTGCGGACGCAGGTCGGCAAGCCCTGGCGGGAGGTCGAGGCGGCCCTGCACCGCCGCCTGGGGAGCAACTTCGCCAGCAGCTACCAGACCTGGGACAAGGTCGACTTCCTCGTCTGCAAGAGCGTCGAGTTGCGTGACGGCCAGGTCTACGACATCGAGCGCCCCTGGACCAGCAAGCTGTCCCGCCACAGCGAGCGCTTCTACATCGACCCGGAAACCGGTTTGCTGAAGAAGATGCCGTGCCCGAGCGACAACAAGCTGATCAAGAAGCCGCGCTTCGAGCAGGTGGTCATCTCCGACCGGCGGCGTCTGATCAAGGTCGACGGCATCTGGTACCGCGTGGACTTCGAGCCGATCCCGACGATCGACTCGCTGCCGAAGCGCACCGAGAAGACGCCGGAGGTCTTGCGCAGCCTGATCGGGATCTCGAGCGCCACGCTGCCGCCGCGCGGTCCGGACGACATCCTGCTCAAGATCGAGGCCGTCGACGACCCGAGCTGCTCCTACTCGGATCGCGGCTCGCGCGGCGTCAAGAACTGGAAGCTGGAGCCGTTCGTCCAGGAATGGGGCAGCAAGATCTACGCCGCGCGCAAGCAGCAGGCCAACTCCGACGATCTGCGCAAGTACGGCGTCAAGTAGCAACAAACCCGGCAGAGCACGGAGCCGGTCCCAAGACCGAAAGTCTGGACCGGTTCCGTGTGTTGGTCTCCTTACCGACGATTCCGAAGATCGCTGCTGTATTCCGAAACAGCTGGCAGTGAGACAAGACAAGAACTCGATCGGCAGCTCCTTGATGATGAGCCGCTGATCGAGTTCCTTTGGTTGCCGCCCCAGCTCTTCTCATCACCTTCAACTAGAAAGGAAACCCCATGCAACAAAAGCTGTATGCACTGATTCCGACGCGCCAGGTAATTCTCAACCTGCAAGCGCGCACGCAAGGTGAATGCTCGCTACTCAACAATCTCTCCGGCGACGAGTGCTACACGGACCGCGATCTGGCGGCCGAACACGGATTGATGGTCACGCGCGCCCTGAAGTTCCGCGACGACATCGCGATTGTCCATGTGCAATATCCGGGAGACCTTCACGCTCGACTCGTCTCGAGCAAAGACATCCAGCCGGGTCCGCAAGAGCACATGGTCAAGCTATCGGCCGACGCCTGCGCGCTCCTCAATGACCGCGCCCACTTCACGGTCGAGATTTACACGACTCGCCCGACCGAAGGGCCGGCGGTACTTTCCTCGCTCGGACTGGACATCGAAGGTCTGAAGGCCGGGCTCGACTACTGCCCGTACGCGCAAACCGACTGCGCCTGCCACAACAACGGCGTCTGCGCCTGCGGACTGCCGCAATTGCAGTAATCTCGAAGGAAGATCAACTGTGACACCGCGCAACCAGCAGTGGTAGCAAGCTTTCGATCGCACCCAGCTGGACAGCCGGCGCTGAGGCATCCATTGTACGCACCCTGTCATCGCGGCGGGGTGCACCGTTTCGGAGACCTTTCATGCAAAAGATTGTGATTCTGGTTCGGGACAGGCGCTTCACCAACGGCGCGACCATCAAAGTCGGACGCCACAGCGACTCCGATCTTCGGCTGTTCAGCGAGAAGATCAGCCGACATCACCTCGAAGTCTCGATCGAAAGCGACGGGCGGATTCTCCTGCGCGACCTGAATTCGCTCAACGGCACCTACGTCAACGGCCAGCGCATCAACTTCGACTCGCTGGACCATCCCGACAGCGACGAGTTGTGCCTCTGCAGTCCGACCGGCTACCAGCTTTCCTTCGCTCCGCTCGTGCGCAGCGACGACGAGCTGGCTCAAGGCGTGACCAGGAAGTTCGAGCTCATCCACCGCAACTAGGCCAATTCGGCCGGCGGTGGCACCTTCGGACAACCACCGTCCAAATTCCACCGGATTCCACTTTCACGGAGACCTGCAAATGGAGAAGCTGATCTTTCGCCTGCTGATGGCCGCTTTCGGCATCGCGCTGTTCGTCTGGCTGGTGATCGAAGTGATCAACCCGCTCCTGCAACAGGCCAAGAACGTGTCCAAGGTTCTCGGCAACTGATCGTCAAACGGCGTCACCTTCGCCGGCAGTTGATGCTGCCGGCGAGGCTACTGACTATGCGCCTCAACCCCACTCCCGAATGGAGGTGTCTCTATGTTCGAAAACCTGATCCAGAGCCTGACCGACCTGCTCGACCGCAAGATCGACTACGCCCGCAACATGTGGCAGAAGGAGCAGCTCCGGGAAACGCGCGGCAACGTCGCCGAGGCCAAAACCTTCGAGGAGCTCGACCTGGCGCTTGCGCCGGCGGCCAAGTTCGACCGCGGCATCGGCATCCGCCTGGCTGACCTCCAGCGCACCGCCGCCGAGCGCATCTGGCTGAGCGACAGCTCCCAGTCGTTCCTGCTCAACTGGTACGCCCAGCAGGCGGAGGACTACCGCGGAACCAAGGCGATCGCCCAGATGGTGTCGGTGGTTCAGCAGGCGCTCGCGGCCGCGGACAAGCCCGAGGCGAAGGAACCGAACACGGGCCGCTGGCACGCCAACCAGTGCAAACTCTGGGAGCTCGAACGGATCTCCTGACCGGCACGAATCGTCCGCGAACATCGATTGGGAGGTAAGCAGTTTACTGTCCGAGTCCTCACCTGGAACGTCAACAGCTTACCTCCCAACTTGCTGATTGCAATCGAGATTGAAACCATGTCCGGTTTGCGCTGGCAGCTGCCGGCGCGAATCGCAAAGCAACCAAAATCAACCGCAGGCGCATCAAACCTGCGTTATCCGATATACAGGCGATCGAAATCGAACCAAAGGTTTTGATCTGCCAGCCCGTAGTCGTCTCGCAGCGCATCAACTGCGCAGGTAAGAAGTTTGAGTTCGATTACGCCACGTGGCGTGACCAGTTGCCTGGCTGTGTAGCTCGGCAACTGGAACGATGGGCTTTCCCTGGTCCCAATAAACCGGGGAGTTCCTGATTGCCCATAGGGCAAAGGAAAGAGACTATGAAGAAGGTCGTACCAGTCGTCCTCCTGTTCGCCGGCATCGTCGCGCTGTCCATGTTCGTCACCAACAGCTCGAAGGTCAACACGCTGACCGGCACGGAAGGTTCGGTCCAGAACGCGGGTTTGAAGCAAAAGCAGCAGCCCGACCAGGTCGTCGACGGCGAGAGCTGCACCAAGGGCGGTGAATGCGCCAGCGCGGCCGGCAGCTGCTGCAAGAAGAAGGACGCCTCCTCCTCCGCCACCGGCGCCGCCGCGGCTGCCGCTGCCTGCAGTTGCAAGGACAAGTGCAAGTGTTGCGACGCCTGCAAGACCGGCGAAGCTTGCAAGTGCGCCAACTGCGATTGCTGCGGTTGTTGCAAGAAGAAGGATGCCTCCACCAGCGCAGCGCCCGCCGCAGCTGCCGCTGCCTGCAAATGCGCAAAATGCACCTGCTGTCCCGCCTGCCTGAAAGGTGAAGGCTGCAAGTGTGCCAAGTGCGACTGCTGCCGCAGCTGCCCGAGCAACGGTGCCTCGACTGCCGCGGTCATCGGCGCCGCCGCCGCTGCCAACGCTTGCTGCTGCAAGGACAAGTGTGCTTGCTGCGACGCCTGCAAGAAGGGCGAAGCCTGCAAGTGCACCAAGTGCGACTGCTGCTGCTGCTGCAAGAAGAAGTAGGTCGCCTCTGTCGTGCTGTTAACAGTCACGACTGCTAGGCGATGCGATCGTCAACACTACGGGAGCGAAGTGGCTACTCCAGCCATTTCGCTCCCCTCTTGCGCCCATTTGACCGGCTTGTTTGAGTGGACGATCCAAGTTGAGATCTTCGATTCAAAGAGTAAAAGTACGTCGTTTAACGGATGGAATTCGCGCAAGCGCGCTTACATCTTAACTTTGGGTTGATTGGAGCTGTGTCAATGGAATCCACTACCGTCCGTATCAGTAGAAGAGGGCACAGGAGTCTATGCCAGTTGTCAGACGAAACTGGTGTATCGATGCAGGATCTACTCGACCAGGCGATCGAGCACCTTCGGCGAAAACACTTCTTGCAAAAGGCCAACGAGGCTTACCGGCAACTCAAGTCGGACTCTTCGGCTTGGCAATTGGAGCTTGCTGAGCGGGAGGATTGGAATATCTAGGATAATTCCCTAACGCCGGCCAGGGGCGGCCTCCCCTAACCTTAGTATAAATCGCTTCGTCTACAAAGCCAGTGCCCAGCTGGCTTTTTGTTTAATCGCTTCTACTTGTTTGTATAGTATTTTAAAAATCTTTAGCCACTCAAAGATCGCTTTGAAAGCGGCTAACAGCTATACCTAATGCTATCTGATAGGATTTACCAGAGCTAAACATCACCGCTTAGAGCTGCGCCTGAATTGCACCGGAAATCAATGGTCGACTCATTTTATTGAATTGCGTCATGAACTATCTTCAAGCCATCAAATTCATCCAATCTTATTACGACATGGAGCTGGGAACAGCCCCAAGCGACAGTTTGACCATGACCATTGAGTCCATGAAATCCCTTCTCGATCGGTTGAGAAATCCGCAGGATGGGCGCGCAACTGTACACATCACCGGCTCGAAGGGAAAGGGTAGCACCAGCACAATGGTCGCTTCTATCTTGCAGAAGTCTGGTCAGCGCACCGCTCTTTACCAAAGCCCGCATCTGCACTCATACACCGAGCGTATTCAGATTGACTCGACGCCGATTTCCGAACAAGAATTCGCTGATGGCATCGCCTCTATCCGCTCTGAAGTCGAAAAAGAGAACAGCAGCGGCACCGGTCCAATCGTCACATTCGGAATTCTGACCGCTCTATTTTTTGAGCTGGCCAGAAAACATCGAGTGGACTGGCAGGTTGTCGAAGTAGGACTTGGCGGCACACTGGATGCCACAAATGTTTGTAAATCAAAAGAGATCGCAGTTATCACTCCAATCAGCTTGGAGCATACCGCCATTCTCGGCTCCACTCCGGCTGAGATTGCCGCGCAAAAGGCCGGAATAATCATTACCGGATCTACCGCCGTCCTGGCGCCGCAACGAGATCGAACGGTGAAAGCAGTGATCGAGAATCGCTGCAATGAAGTGGGCGCACAACTAATCGATGTAGCGGAAAGCTACGCATGTAAATTGGTAGAAGCCAATTTGCAAAGGCAGCGATGTCGAATCGCCGGTGCTCGACGCAATCTCGAGATCGATCTGCGCTTGTTGGGCCGCCACCAGATCAACAATGCCGCCACCGCAGTAGCAGTCGCCGACGCAATCTCTGCAAGGCAGCTTAGTTTGAGCGATCAATCAATCATTGACGGCATCGCCAATGCTTACCTGCCAGGACGTCTGGAGATTCTCCAGCGAGATCCGATGATCGTCGTTGACGGCGCACACAATGCAGAATCAGCAAGCGTATTGCGCGACGCGCTGAAGGAGCAGTTTCACTACCAGCGGTGCATATTCATTTTAGGAGTCAATCGAGACAAAGAGATCGGCTCTATCCTTGAAGCATTGGCACCGGCAGCCGATCTCGTAATCGCCACCCGCTCGCAGAACGCACGCTCGATGAATCCAAACGAAATCGCCCAGCATAAGAACATCAGCAATCGTCAGACGCAAGTGACTTCCTCCCTTCCCGAGGCGATGAATGAAGCACTGGCGATCGCCGGAAAAGACGATTTAATTTGCGTAACCGGTTCGCTCTATCTTGTTTCGGAAGCGCGCGCTCACTTACTGGAAGGCAATTCTCGACTCCTAATCTAGTCTTTTGCTTGGTCGCCTGGATCGACTTCATCTTGGCGAGGTACCCGGAAACGCCGAAAACGAGCGAGAATTACCTCTAAAGCGTCCTTAATCGATGCCCCGGAAAATGCTGCGCAGATAAGGCAAAATGCTCCGATTCCGAAAGACACCTGGGCAAGCAATAGCCCGCAACCGACAGCCTTGAATTCACTGAGCATCCAGAAGATGTTCATAAACGCCCAGCAGTTCATAGCAGCATTTACAAACAGATTCGGCCAAGATCTTTCGGTATAACGAAATACCAGCAGGCTGAAAATAACAGTTAGGGTTGCCATGATTTGCGCCGGCAGTTGCAGCCCAAGCATCCAACTGGCATCCATTGAGAACCAACAGATCGAGCTGACCGTCTCGACGATTTCCAATCTGGCGAGATTTTTGTTGCTCTGCATTGTTGCCTCCGACCTGGAAAGGAGCGTTTGATTCACTAGCAATCTCCACGTCGCTCGGAATTCGACTCCAACAACTTTTCAATCTTTGTCGTTGTCACGATATGATTAGCTGAAGACTCTTGTAATGTAGCCGACCGCAGACCAAATATCATTAGCGCAGCCGGTCATAAAGAGAATCAATCGGGAGTAAAACAGTCGATATGACTGAAAAGTACAGACTTTGGTCAATTGTCGCGATCGTCATCTTGACCTTGTTCTACCAACACTGCCAGTCCGCTCAATCTCAGGAGGCTACCCAGCGAGCTCCGTTGACCGGTAGAGTCGAAGCTTTCAGCGGCGCTGCCGAACCGGTCCTGCCCTCCGACTTGTTGGGCAACCCGCAAACCAACCGGGCGCTTAGCGGCGAAGCAACGCAATCCGGCTCGCTGCCTGCCAGTTTAAAAGGAGAATGGTTCGGCAGAGTGTCTATTACACAGATGGACAGCTATCCAGCTCTTCATCCCGAGCCATATTGCCAGAGCTTTATTCAGGAGATTGGACATTACTTCCAAGCTGGCAAATCCGGACAGCTATCCATGCAGTTCGAGCAGCGGCCCAGCGGTGAGCTTACCGTCGCCTCAAGTGACATTTTCTTTGCGCGCGGTCTGAAAATGATGCTGACTACCCAGACCGGTCCGGCTCTGGTTGCCGGCGGAACCAACATTCCTCGCCCGGTAAGAAATGAAGTCACACAGTTGACCGACGGTCGCTACGAGCAGATGCGCATCGACTATGTAACCATCATAGACAACCGATTCCGACGGCCGATTCATTCCGGCTACACCGAGGTAACTGCCGAGTACAACGTTGTCACGCCTCGTCGAATGCGCATAAAGATCCTCAATGTCGATTATGACCAGCACGGCAAGCCGCTCTGGAGAGCGCTAATGGAAGGGGAGCTCAGACACTGGGGAAAAGGATGATCCCGGCTGTAACTTGTGGCTAAAGGTAAATCCTTGATTTCCACAGACAGATTGCCTGAGTCAAATCGTGTTAGGATCCCTTGATTCTCTTCGATAGGTACAATCACAGTGGCAAGCATCTCCGAATTTATCGATCATCATTTCCGTCATTTCAACGCGGCTACGTTGCGCGATGCCAGTCTCGCCTACGTAAGTCACATGCAATCGGGCGGCAAGATGATGATTACGCTGGCCGGTGCGATGAGCACCGCCGAGCTCGGGCTGTCTCTGGCCGATCTGATCCGGCGCGACATGGTGCAAGCGATTACCTGCACCGGAGCCAATCTCGAAGAGGATGTGTTCAATCTCGTAGCGCACAATCACTATGAGCGTATTCCAAACTATCGCGAGCTGACCGCCGCCCAGGAGACTGAGCTCAGAGAGCGTGGACTGAATCGCGTAACCGACACTTGCATTCCGGAAGATACCGCCATCCGCAAGATCGAGCACCATATCTTAGAACTCTGGCAGGCAGCCGATCGAGCCGGCGAACGATTGCTGCCGCACCAGTTTTTATATCGACTGTTGAAGTCCAATGTCTTAGTGAAGGATTACCAGATCGACCCGGCACATTCCTGGCTGCTGGCTGCGGCGGAGAAAGATCTACCAATCTTCACACCGGGCTGGGAGGACAGCACGCTCGGCAACATTTTCGCATCGCACGTGATCACCGGCGACATCTCCAGCTCGCAAGTAATTCGATCCGGTATTGATTACATGATTGAATTGGTCAGCTGGTACAAGCAAACTGCCAAAGAATCAAAGATCGGCTTCTATCAGATTGGCGGCGGCATCGCTGGCGATTTCCCGATTTGTGTCGTGCCACTCATTCTCCAGGACCTCCAGGAGCCATGTCCATTCTGGGGCTATTTCTGCCAGATCTCAGATAGCACCACTTCCTACGGATCGTACAGCGGTGCGACACCAACTGAAAAGATTACTTGGGGCAAGCTCGAGGAGCACACTCCACGCTTCGTGATCGAGTCCGATGCTACGATCGTCGCGCCATTGATGTTCGCGTACATCCTGGAAAAATGCGCCGAAGGCGGGCAGACAAGAGCAAAGAGCGCTGCCGGAGCCAGAGCTAATCAGTAGGCATTACCTGCTCTAAAGCTCGAGCGACCGCCACAGATACCAGGACGCCACGGTGCGAAAAGGGCGCCAACGCTCGCCAAACTCAGCCAGTTCCTTAGGAGTCGGGAGGTCCGCCCGGCGATAGGTCAAGGCAAATCCCTTGCGAACACCATAGTCGTTAATCGGCAGAACATCCGGACGGCCCAACCGGAAGATCAACAACATCTCGACTGTCCAGCGCCCGATGCCGCGAACGGCGATTAGCTTGTCGACTATTTCGTCATCATTCAGTCGGTGTAATTCCGCCAGAGTTGGAATGAGCCCTGCACTTTGTTTCACAGCCAAGTCTTTGATGGCCATTGTTTTAGCACGCGACAGCCCGGCCGACCTGAGCACGTCATCAGCAGTTTCAACTATCAGTCCGGGTGAAGGCAGTCGGTTTTCCGGATAAAGCGCTTTCACTCTGCTGAAGATCGTCGCGGCAGCTTTACCTGTCAGCTGTTGATAGACAATTGATTCCGCCAGAGCCTCAAACGGCGTGAGCATTTCGTCCAGCTCGAGACGAAACGAACCGACTCTCTTGATGAGCTTTCCCATGGTGGCATCAGCTTTTTTCAGCCTCGAAATCGCCGTCTCCGGATCGAAACCGAGACCGGAAGCCAGACCAGGCTCAAACCGCAATCCGGACTCACGTCGATGTCGGGGAGTAGTCGTATCAGTCATTTAATCAGCCGGAGCACTTAGCGGACAAGACTATTGAGCTTAGCATCTAGTACAGCGATTCTGAATTAACGATCCGTCGAGGCGATGCCATGCATCGCCCGGGCTGGGCATGGCCCAGCCCCTACAGTGTAGCGTCATTTCGGAAACGAACTTCTAGCGCTTCAGCACGGTGCGCAACGCTTCGATTTTATGCGCGGGATCAAGTGAGGACTCTTGCAAAATATGCTTGGCGAGAGCCACCCGGTTAGCACTCAAATCCGCGTCAAAGACATCGTCGAGTCCAACCAAACCAACTGCTTTCGCCAGCGATCTCGTCTCCGGATCAAACAGGGCATTTTTGATATTGCCCTTGAAATTCTTGTTGATTCGGTCGACGAAAAGTTTAGGCATCGATGCGGAAATTGGAGATGCACCAGGCGGCAGTCCGGGCTGCTGGCCGAACGGACCCTTCACCACCGGCGGTGCCACCGGCGGCAGCGTGGCCATTCCGAGCGAAGGGAATCCCTGTGCCTGCATCGGCGGTTGCGCAAATGGCTGCGCTGCCTGCGACGGCATCAACGGCGCCTGCCCCGGCATGAACGGTGCCGGCCCGGGCGACATCAGCGGCTGCCCCGGAGCGAATTGAGGCTGGGTGGCGGAGACTCCACCGGGATTGAGCGCATTGTTCGCCCTGGACACCAGCGCTCTGTCTTGTGCCAGAATCTGCTCGCGGGACTGCGATCCCGGCCACGCCGGAAACGCTCCCGGGTTGTATGAGTACACCCCTTGATTCCAGGGAGATGTCCCGTAACCGGGATAGCCGAGCAGACCCTGTGCGCCCAGACCGTAGGTTTGAAAACGCGCGTTTGGGTTCCAGTAACCAGCCGAGCCGTTGAATCCATAAAACGGAAAGGTGGCAGCTCTGGCTAATCCATAGAGGGGACGAGTCAAACCATAAGCCATGCTCGTCAGCGGATAAGCCCAATAGTTGGTGTAAGAGTATGGCCAATAACCAAAGTAAACTGCGTCAGCCGGAGGTGCAGCAAGACAACAAGACAACAAAAGAGTTAGGGACAACAGCAGTTTTTGAGTGACCTTCAACATAGTGCTTGCCTCGCGCCGCTCCGGCATTTGGCTTCGGCTGCCGGCCGCACCGCTTGCGTCAGTCCGCTTATGACCAGCGACTGACACCGGTCGACTCGCTTACCGTAAGTCTCTGTTTTAATACCAGAAACCACCCCTTGAGATCCATTTCTGTGAAATGTTTAACCAAACAAACTAGAAAGTTGATTGAGCACCGCAACCGCTTCGCTTACCGCCTTACCGGGCGGACAGGCGTATCCGAGATCTGTCAGGACTGTCTCCAGAGCAGCCAGCGTCATCAAAATATCGCGATCGAAGACATAACCCATGTGGCCAATCCGGAAAATTCTTCCCTTTAAATCATCCTGTCCATCCGCTATGAGAATGCGGTGTCTTTCACGCAACTTCTTACGGATCGCATCGACAGAGATGTGCTTCGGCGGCACAATTGCAGTGATTGTCGGGCTGCCATGCGGCCCGTTGACGAACAGCTCGAGTCCCATCGCAGTAATTCCAGCTCGAAGAGCCGACTTCATACGTTCGTGCCTGGCAAAGACTGCCTGCGTTCCTTCCTCGGCTATCAACCCGAGCGCCACTTTCATACCCGCGACAAAGGAAACATTGGGAGTAAACGGCGTAGTATCCGCCTCGAGAGATTTCCTGTATTTGGCGAAATCAAAATAGAAGCGCGGGCTCTTGCAACGTGCATGAGCTTCCCAGGCCTTCGGACCGACGAAAATGAAACCGAGTCCGGGCGGGAGCATCAGAGCCTTCTGGCTGCCAGTAACGAGAACATCCACACCCCATTTGTCGATCGATACCGGGCAAGCGCCAAAACTTGTCACCCCATCGACAATCGAGATTGCGCCATGCTCCTTTACGACCTTGGCAATTCCCTCGAGATCATTAATGACGCCAGTAGATGTTTCGTTGTGGGTAATCGTCACAACTTTGATCTCGGGATCGTCTTTCAGCTTTCTGGCTACTGCTGCGGGCTCGATCGTCTCCCCAGCCTCAACCTTCAACCGCTCGACTTTGCCACCATAAGCTTCGGAGATCTTTGCCCAGCGTTCGCTGAAAACACCTTGCACAAGACTGAGAACTTTGTCGCCAGCGCCGACAGTGTTTGCAATGGCGGCTTCCATCGCCCCGGTTCCGGAAGATGTCAGAACAAAGACATCGTTGTTCGTCTCGCCAAGCTCTTTGAGCCCATTGACCACCTCGCGCAAAACACGCGAAAAATCCGCTGTTCGATGTCCGATTGGATGCCGGGCGATCGCTTGAAGCACTGCGTCCGGCACCGGGGTTGGCCCCGGGATCATCAAAAATTCTCTGGGCGGCATTGCTGACTCCTCGTCGACCTGGTGCGGGATTGTTGATTATATCAGCGCGGCAGCGACACTGGCTCGAAAAGCGGCATCGGTCTGCTCACCCTTCGGCGCCGACTTACTCAAGACCGGGCGGCTCGAGGATGTCGAAGGTATGCTCGGACGGCTTGTAGTTAATCACCTGCACGTCCATTATTTCGTCATTGGCGATTGTGATTACCGCCTCTTGAACTTCCGGAAAACAATCTTTCCACGTGTCGCAGCGCGGGTTGTCACAATTGAAGTACCCGATCGTCTTGAGATTGCCGTCGGGCGGTCTTTCGACCGGGCGGCTCCCCTCGCCGCTTCCCCATTTAATTTTCTCGCCGACATGGTAATTGATCTGCTTGATGAGCCCTGCTCGAAAGCCTACCCCGGAGCGCACGACCTTTCCGCAAGTCGGGCACTCCAGCTCGTAATAGATTGTGTTTGTGCCAATCACTTCTGCACCTGCAAATACTCTCTCAAACTATAGACTGAATCCTAGCACCATTGAAAACAAACTTTGAGTGTGCGCCGGGTTAAACAAAGCGACCAACCAGCGCAATTTCGCGCACAGCAGCAAGGGCGGCTGTAGGAGCCGCCCTTACGAAATTTGTATTCGTTATGCCGCAATAAGGAATTAGACTGCCGAAACACTCGCGGATAGCTGGCTGCTTACTGCACAGCATCCGCCGTTATCTTTTTTTTGTAGGCGTCCTTCACTGATTCGCTGCTCAGCCAGCCGATCCGCTGCCACATGCGGTGGAACATTGTCTTTGCCGGAACGATCGAGAATGTTCTCGATCGTCGAGTAAATCTGGTTAACTTTGGTCAGCACCTTTTCCTGGTTGTAACCATCAAGCTCAGCTGCGACATTAATTAGTCCGCCGGCATTGATTGCATAGTCAGGAGCATAGACGATGCCCTGTTTAAACAAGGTGTAACCATCGGCCTCGGTCTCCAGCTGATTATTAGCCGAACCTGCCACAATTTTGCACTTGAGCAACGGGATGGTTCGCGAGTTGAGAATCGCTCCCAATGCGCATGGAGCAAAGATGTCGCAATCGACTCCATAGATTTGATCCGGACCGACCACTTCGGCGCCAAACTCTTGAACAACCTTTTCAAGTTGATTCGGATAAATGTCGGTTACCACCAACTTGGCTCCGGCTGCGGAGAGATAGCTGCACAGGTGATAGCCGACATTGCCGACGCCCTGAATAGCCACGGTCTTACCGTTGAGCTCCTCTCCCAGCCCGGCCGCTTTGAGAGCAGCTTTCATGCCCTGGAAGGTGCCGAACGCAGTCATCACCGACGGGTCGCCGCTACCGCCCTCATTGCTTCCACCTACGGCAAATCTCGTTTGAGTGCGAATGACATCGATATCTTGAACTTTCATTCCGACATCTTCAGCGGTGATATAGCGACCGCTCAGGCCCTCAACAAGCCTTCCGAACGCCTTCAACAGCTCTGGCGTCTTTTGAGTTCTGGCATCGCCGATCACAACGGCCTTGCCACCACCAAGCGCGAGTCCGGCTACCGCCGCTTTATATGTCATACCTCTGGAAAGGCGAAGAACGTCGCGTAACGCTTCCCCTTCGTCGGAGTACTTCCACATGCGACAACCGCCTAGCGACGGTCCCAGAGTGGTGCTATGCACTCCGATGATCGCCCTAAGCCCGGCTTCTTTGTCTTGCGCGTACACGATCTGCTCGTGCCCGTACTGTTCGATCTGATGAAAGACCCCAGTCATGCGCGAATCTCCTTTTTTAGATGTCCGGCAGTTGCTCTGATTACTATGGAAACGCGATACCTTTCGCAAATCCAGCGGTACAGCGCTTTTCTGGCGGACAGAATATGTTACAGGAATGTTACTGTCAATGCTTCCCGCATCGTTTCTGGAATTTACCGCGTAAAAGAGTTCTAACCGGCAAATCAAGGTTCACCAGTTCGCTCGTTCAAGATCTATTTAGAATTGAACCCAAAATCCAACTATTTCACGAGCGGCAAGATGCGCATTCGCTTGATTCCGGCTCCGGATGCAGCATCCATCACTGCTACTACGTGTTTCTGCAGCGCATCAGCATCGGACGTCAAGTTGAGTGGGATGTCTTGAGTTCCCTCTTTCTGCTGTTCTGCTTGAAATGCCTTTTGAAGCGTGACTGTATCGGGTGGATTGATCTGATTGCCGTTGACCATTACCGTACCTTCCTTCGTCACCTTCACATCGAGCTTGATCTTCTCCGGCTCAGGCGGCTTGGCGTTCGGGTTCGGCGGAGCGGGCGGATCTACCTTCAGCACCGAGATATTGACGAGCGGCGCCACCAAGATCATGATGACCAGGAGCACAAGGAACACATCTGTCAGCGGCGTGACATTGATATCGGTGAACTGTTCACCGGCCTTACCGCCCATGCCCATAACCCAGCATCCTCCCGACCGAACTAAATCGAACCAGGTCAATCTTATCGCCTTTACCCTCAGAGAGCCACCTGGTTTTCCCTGAGAATGGTTTTGCCCGCGACCTGCCCGGCAAGGCAAGTATACAGAGGCTCTATTCTAGCTTCGCTAGTTAACATTGCACATTTCTTGTGAAATCCGGTTTTCTCTACGGAATGCTCACTGCGCCTAGAAAGCACAAGAAAAGCTTTGCCCAAGAGAAATTTTGGGGACAGCAAGCATAAAATCATGACAACCATATACCAGCCGACTACTCTTGTTTTTCCCAGTTTGAGGAGAACCTCGCGCGAGTTTCTTCTAAGTTGTTCTTTTTATTAGTTGTTTTTGTCAAGTAGCGGTTTCTAAACTGAATTTGTCTTTTTAATCGCACTTTGTTTTGGAACATCGCTCTTTCCCCACTCAAAGTCCAACTAACTCAGATTCAGGTCATATCCCGCCCCGCTTCTTTGAGCGCCGTCGAGATCTAGCCATGTCTTCAAATCATCCCACGCGCTCGGATCAAGCTCCGAGCGCTCAACCACGAACAGGTCATAATGGACCCGACCAAGGAGCTTCTATGAACCGCAACCAAAGGCCCCTCACCAGCCGCCAACTGCGCGCACTCGAGAAGGGCCAGATTCATGAACACATCGATTGCTCCCCGGACCCGCTCTTCATGCTGAAGCGTCAGTACGAGAGGGGTTTCGACAAAGTCAAACCCAAGCTCCCGTCCACAGTCGTTAAGAACTGGCGCGACGCTCAAGCGTTGCGCACCGGGACGAAGAGCGAGCAGAACCTCGAGCTGGCAGCCGAGCTCGAGCGCAAGGCCGCGCGCACGTATCAACGCTGGCTCGCTCGCTTCGCCAGCAAATCGCTGGCGAATTACGTGCAAGCCATTCGCGATCACATTCTGCCGCTGATGCAAACTTCCACCGACCTCTACGAGGTGACGCGCAAGCGAATCGCCGACGCGGTCGAAGATGGTCACATCTTCCTTGAGCTGCGGTTCGCGCCTCAGCTGCACACGATGGAAGGATTGACGCTCGACCAGGTGATGGCCGCGGTCAACAAAGCGGTCAACCAAGCACCAATTCCGGTGCGCCTGATCGTCTGCGCGCTCCGGCACGAGAACGACAAGCAGTTTGTGCCACACAACCCAGTCCACGAGCTGGCCGCTCTCACTCTCAAGTACGAGGAGGTCGGCGTCTTCGACCTGGCTGCCGATGAAGGCGCTTACCCGGGTGTGCTGGACTGGTTCATGCCGGCGGCCGTGCAGGTGCAGGAAGGCGGCAAGTTGGTCGACTGCCACTTGTGGGAGGTCAACGACGACACCAGCCAGGACCGCCGGCGACTGGCGGCGCTCTATCCATTCCTGTCCGGCTTGGAACGGCGCAGATTGTCGTCGCTCATGAAGAAGGTCGCCGCTCGTTGCGCCGCTTTCAGCCAGGCCAAAACTGCCGAACAACGGCTGGCTCTGCTCGATCAGATCGACGGGCTGCTCGACCAGGCAGAAGCGCTGATTCACAAGAGCGGTCGGGTCGGGCACGGCATTCGCGGCAAGAGCCAGGGGACTTACGTGCTGGAAGTCTGCCCGACCTCCAACGTGGTCACCGGGCAGGTCAAGTCCTTCGACCAGCACCCGATTGGCGAGCTTCTGCGCGCCGGCAAGTTGGTCACCATCAACACCGATGGCACTCTGTTCACGCAGATTGACCTGACCAAGGAGTACGACAAACTGCAAAAGCAGCACAAGTTCACGCTGGCCGAATTCTACGTTTGCAACCGGATCGCTCTGGCTGCCTCGTCGTTTTCGCCCGCGGTGAAAGCGTCCATCAAGGCCAAGCTCGCCGCCGGCTACCGCAAGCAGCTGAGCAGCAAGCGCTGAACGCAAGTGGAGCTGTCACGGCCGGTCGACGACTCCGGCCATCCCGCCAGTCAAGGGCAAGACATGATGTCTTGTCCCTGACTGAATGCTTGCCAGACCAGCGGAAGGCTGTCTGACAAGTTCGAGAAAACCATGCATGAAAGGACCTTTGTTAGCGCCGCGCCTGCACGCGCCGAGTTTTACGGGCCGACCTCGTATCAGCAGCGGTCCCGTCGAACAGTGCCAGAAGGCGAGCCGAAATGCTCGCCGGCCAGCGAAGCTCGAAGCATCGCTGTCTCTCTAACATTGCCTTGAAAAAGGCGATCGCGTTGTTCAAGGAAGCATTCCGGCTTGTGAGGCTGCAACCGCGCCCGGCCGGAGATGCTTGATTCAACTGCTGGCAAAAGCCAGCATAGAAGAGGGATTTTTAGCAATGAGCTCATTCGACAAAGACAAAGGCACCGCTGCTGATGGCAGCCCGGACAAAGAGCAACCAGTCCGCCTCAACCCGTTTTTCGAGCCGTTCTTCGCCGCTTTCGCCGCCTTGCTCTTCATCCTCGTGAAGCCCTCGGTCGCGCTGCGCAAGCACTCCTACGACATTCACCCGGCAAGCCGGTACTTCGGCTACGTGATCGCGATGGCCGCCGGCATCGCCGGTGGGTATTGGGCCGGCTGGGTCAAGGAGTGGACAGTCAACTGGTGGATTGTGACCGGCGTCGCCAGCTGGATCGCCACCTACTACTACCTCTGGCCCGGCTTGTATGCCGGACCGATCCGCCATCTCGGCACGATGTCCGAGAAGCTCTGGCGAGTGGTCGACCAATCGGAAAGTCACTCCTGGGTTACCGGCCTCTTGATGGCGGCCGGCTACGTGGCAACCACGGTCGGAGCCGGCATTTTAGGCTGGAACACATTCACCGGCGTCGAGCACAACGTACACATAGAGATGGGGCTGTGGCCGATCATCTCCTGGCCGGTTGGACTTGCCGTCGGCGCGATCGTCGGCTTTGGCGTCGGCGCGCTGGCATGGTCGTTGCTGGCCTGGGGGCGCATGTGGTTCGTCGCGCCGGTCACCGGCTTGGCAGCTGTGTACGTCTTGAGTGCGAGCACCGCCGCGGCCGTCGGGCACTGTCTGAGCGGTTGGCCTACGGTGGTCGCGCAGAGCGGCACCATCGCCGCCTACGCGCTCGAGTTCGTCATCTACCTGGCCTACCTCTTCCCGCTCGCGCACGTCGTTTTGACGCACGGCTTCAGCTGGCTGGGCGACCTGCTCCACGACTTGCTGGAGCGAGTTTATGGCGACAGCCGCAACGAGTACCGCACGTTTTTCGCGCAGTCGGTCAACATCTGGTTCGCCTTCCACTCCGCGAGCCTGTCGCTGCTGCTCTGGCCGCTAGCCGGCATCGCTGTGTCTGCAACGGTTGCCACCGCCGTCGCCTGCCTGGTCGGCTTCCTGGCCTACGTTCTGATCGGGCGGGTCTTGTCGCGCTGGGAAGGCAACATTGCACTTGTCGGCGCCGCCGTGTCCGTGCACGTCGCAGCCAAGGTCGGTTTCGCGTACTACCAGCTCGGCTACGCTTTCGGTTTGACCGGAGCGGTCGCAACAGCAATTCTGGCCGGGGTAACCACGTTCTTTCTGGCCTTCCCGCTGCTCTACGACATCGCCCGCGTCGTGCTGACGTTCACGCAAGTCTACCGGCTGGGAGCGCTGCTGGATAAGGTGCACGAGGCCGTCTTCAACGGAGTCGACAGGATCGCCGACGAGCTCGTGCATGCTTACGACAATACCTACGAAGACACCAGCGCCTATCGGCAGATTTTCCTGCAGGTGGTCAACCTGGCGGTTGCCGGTGGTATCGGCTTCGGCATGTACAGCCTGGCTAATCTGCTCGGTTTCGCCGGTGGACTGGCCTGGACAACGACGGCAGCGCTCGGGCTCCTGTCCTACATCCTCGTCGGCAAGGGGCTGGTGGACGCCCGCAAGAGCGCTGGCTACCAGGGCGAATACCGCCTGCTCGGCAATCGCATCGTAGGCTGGCTTGTCAGCATCGCTGTCGGCGTCGCAATCGGCGCTTACGCGTTCTCGGCAGTAGCGTTCGGATTCTGGACGGCGCTGGCAGTGGCGGTCGCCGCTGGGCTCCTGGCAGCAGGCTTCACGTTCGGCATGCTCTTCCCGGTGGTCTACGTTCTGCTCAAGGGAATCAGCTACGTCGTGCGCGCCGAGTTCTGGCTCCACCCGCTGCTGGTCGGCTTGCACGACCGCGTCTGGACTGTGTTCTCGCACAGCTGGAAACGGATCGCCGAGTACTACAACCTGTTCGATCGCAAGCTGAAGCCGTACATGCAGGCCTTCTCGGACCAGTGGGAAGCGGCCAAGCAACGGGTGCGGGACAGCTGGGATCGCGCCAACAAGAAGTGAGCTCCGGCTTTGCTTCACCCTTGGCTCCGAGGCGGAATCCAAGGCTTCTACCGGGCTCGCGCAACTCGCCCTCGGCGCGCGCCCGGTATCGTCAAATTCAACCTGGCGAGATTGAGCGGCGCGAATCGCTCGCGCTCCTGATTCTAAGCCGGCCCCTAACCGGGTGGGTTATCTGTCGTGGAAGCTCGGCGGGCCAGTACGGCACGCAGAAGCGGCTGTGTGAGCCGCTCTGCGTTGCCGTCGTCCGCGCGCTTCTTTACCTCTCATGCAGCATTGCAGCAAAGGAAAGACAAACATGGATTCGCATTCCAAGGGCACCAACGTGCTCGCCAAGCTGTTCTTCGGAGCGATCGCCCTGATCGCCGTGCCGCTCTACACCGGCGGCAAAAATCTCATCGAAAAGGCCCTGGACGGCTTCTGGGGATGGCTGCTGGCCGTCTTCATCGGTCTGCCGGCCAGCATCGCCGGCGGTATCTTCGCCGGCAACTGGGTCGGCTGGCAAAGCTACCCGGCAGTCGAGGCCTGGTTCCAGAGCTGGATTCCCGGCGGACTCTGGGGCGCCTTCCACTTCCTGCTTCCGACCGGATGGGCCGTCACCGGCGTGCTGGCAGGAGCGCTGGCGTTCTGGCTGCTGTTCACCTACGCCTGGTCCATCCTCTACCTGCTGGGCATCAAGTGGGTCGTGAAGTTGACCGGCAACGTGCGCAAATTCCTGCACCAGGTGGCGCACGACCATTTCAGGGAGGCGGAAAAGTCCTTCCTGGACGTGGTCAAGACCGTCTTCCAACCATCGTCTCTGTGGAGCTCGGTGCAGACTATCAGTAAGGAGAAGCACCCCTGGGCTGATTGGCTGATCGGTGCGGTCGGTTACTTGAGCATGATCGTCGGCACGGTCTACCTGGGCTGGGTAACGCTTACCGGTGTGCACGGTGCGCTTGCCGGCGCGCTGAGCTTCTTCGCCTGGGTACCGGCCTTCCTGGTCGCTTACTTCGTCGTATTCACAGTCGGGCCGCTGCTCTTCGATCTGATGGACCAGGCGCATCTGTCCTTTACCGCCCTCATCTGCGGCGGAGCGACCGCTTATGCGCTTGCTCCGTTGACCAGTCTCTACGCTTCGGTCCCAGCTCGCATCGGCTTCTTGATCTTCGTCGCCGAAGCGCTGGCCGTGGTGGCGTACATCTTCCCGGCAGTCTACCTGCTGCTCTCCGGAGGTCTGATCAAGAAAATCGCCGAAGCAGTGAGAAAGCTGTTCGACACCGTCCTGGACGAGAAGCGCACCAACTTCCGCCGGCTCTTCCACGAAGTCGTCACGCTGGCCACCGTCTACCGCTTCACCACCTTGAGCCTGGCGCTCTGGGCGTTGATCGGTTTGCCGTCCGGCTGGGCTGTCGCTCTGGCGGTGCTGGTGGGGGCCCTCACCTACGTGCTGGTCGGCGAACTGCTCGACATCGGCTCCAACTGGAGCGTGGGCAATACGCTCATCGGTCTGGTGGCAGCCGGGCACGTCGCCGGCACCGCCGGTCAGGCCTACGCCGCTCACCACTTCGTGTTCGGTGCCTGGGGCGCGATCGTCGCTGGAGTGGTGGTCTTCCTGGCCAGCTTCTGCGTGGCCTATCCGCTGCTCTACAAGGGCTTCCGTTTCGTCTTCGACCTGACCGGACTGAGCGCGCTCGGTGTTCCGCTCAGCTGGCTGCACGAGAAGGTCTGGAATCGCTTCCGCTCGGTGATGAAGCGCTTCGAGAAGGTTTACGAGCGCGGCTACTGGGACGATCGCAAGGAGACCAACGAAGGCAACTACCGCAAGCTGTTCCTGCACGCCGTCAACCTGCTCGTCTCGCCGGTGGCGGGCTTCGCGCTCGGCACGGTGGCCTCGCACGCCCTCGGGCTGGTGCCTTTGCTGACCATTCCGGTCGGCATCGCGCTGGGCTTCCTGTTCTACCTGGTCCTCGGTCAGGTGATTCTCAAGGGCGGCACCTACTTCGTCGGTGTGGTCGCGGGCATCGTCGGCGGTTCGACTGCCGGCGCGTACGCCTACAGCGCGGTCGCCCTGACCACCACCGCACAGAAGCTGTCAGTGGCGGTGCCGGTCGGACTCATGGGCTGGTGCGCAGCGTTCTTCTTCCTCTTCCCGGCGGCGTACATCGTACTCCGTCTGGGCGGGACCTACGCCACGAGCAGCCTGCTGCCGATTCTCGGCGGCTTCTACGATGCCTGCTGGAAGGTGTTCGATCGCCTGGTCGGGCAGCCTTTCCTGGCTGTCTACCGCTTCGTGCGTGACTACATCTGGCTGCCGGTCTGGCATCTGGCCGTCAAGGTCTGGTCGGCCGTCTGGAGCGTCTGGCTGAGCATCTGGAACGGCGTCAAGGACGCCTGGGACAGCATGTTCGGCCGCAAGAATCGCGCCTGATCGTCCGTCTCAGCAAGCAACCGACCGGCAGTACAGCGCGCGTGCGTTGCACTGCCGGCGGTGCTCTTCTCCTTCTCCCCGGCGGAGAGGGCTCTCTGCAACAGTCAACTCGCAACAGAAAGGAATTCAGCCATGAGCTATCTCATCTGGCTCCTCACGCTCGCGTTCTCCGTCTACGGCATCTACCTCGGTTTCCGCGCGCACATGGTGCTCGGCATCGCGCTCATCTTTCTGCAGCCGGTCGCCATCGTCTTCGCTCTGGTACAGCTGATCTTCGGCCTCGACCTGGCCGACGAGACGGTCAAGCTGGTCCAGCGCAACTTCAGCTGACCCGGCCGAGGGTTTAACGGTCCTCGACTCCGCGTAATTCGGCTCCGGGCCGAGCAGATGCATTCCTGCTCGGCCCGGAGGGGCAGCCTCCAAGCCTTTCCACCTTTAAAGCTCGGCTCCTCCGCCAGCGCTCGGGTGAAAGCCAGATCTCACAGCATTTCATATCAAGGAGAGTGCAAAGGAATGAAGCTCATCCACTACGCGCCGATCAGCGTTATTCGCCGCATCGGCAATCACGGCATCGCTTGCTCACGCAAGACCGGCCGCCTGCACGGCGTATACGCCGTACCGCTGCTCGACTTCCCGCGCACGGCCACCGCCAACTGGTACCGCCAGCTGCGCTCGAGCACCGGTCGCAAAAACGGCAGCAAGCATCTCGGTTCAGTGATCTTCGAAATCGACGACGCCGAGCTGGTTTACTTCTTCCGCGACTGGGTCCACAACGCGCTGGGAGAGCGCACACTCGTCACCGCTCGCCAGGCCGAGGCGCTCACCTTCGAGCTCGGTCGCCAGCGAGCTACGCCGCTCACTCCGTTTCAGATCGAGACATTGCTCACGTACTGTGGCGAGATCTCCTACTACGACCAGCCAAGCTACAACCTCGACTTGATGGAGGTAGTGGTGCCTCGCGCCATTCGTCCCGAAGAGATTGTCGCTGTGATCGAGCCCGATTACCGTCGCCGCAAGCGCGAGCTGCAAGCAGCACGCGACCAGCGGCTCGACTTGCTGGACTGACCGGGAAGGGTCGGTTAGCACCGTGAGAATGAAGCAGGAGAGCGTGATGGGTTTTCGCCCATCATGCTGTCCTTGGTTCATTCAATTTGGGGATGTCCTGGGTGTCGTTGATCTTCGTCGACCAGCCCTGACCAAGACCATCTTAGCAATTGCAAATGGCGACCTGTTCTGGTCGCTTTTTGCA
>JAGVKB010000024.1 GCA_020050835.1 Candidatus Obscuribacterales bacterium
GCCGACATGCCGATCCCGCCAATTCCAATAAAATGAACGGAGCCGACGATCTTGCTTAAGTCGATTTGGGCTGACCGAGACATGTCGCGACTATGCCCAGCCTGCTCGAAGCCCGTTGTTTCCAATTCCAATGGAGAGGCTCCTAATTCTAGAGTTGTCAGACCCGGGTGGCGACGATAGTCGCCACTGACGCTTACTTGGACGAGGTGGACAACTTCAAGACCAGGTTGGCCAGCCTTGATTTCTTACGAGCAGCGCTGTTCTTGTGAATGATACCCTTAATGACAGCTTGATCGATCACTCGATAAAGGCGGCTAAGATTGGCACCAGCCTCTACCTTGTCAGCTGTATTGAGACTTTCTTCGACGGCATTGCGAGCCGTTCTCACCGCAGATTTCCATGACTTGTTGCGGGTGCGATTTCTTTCGGCAACCTCGACACGCTTAATAGCAGACTTAATTCTAGGCACGACTTACCTTCCGGATTTGGACGCTTAACGACGGAGGGTAATTCTATCACACAGCGCAAGCTGGCTTTCCGACGCCCGCACATTCGTTAATCATCAGCAAATTTGATTGACGAAAGAGAGCGTTGCACCTATACTTGACATTAGAAGAATTTAAGCATCTCCCGTCAAAGGAGGCATCTATGCGTCTCAGCTCAGCTGCGATGCTGCTAGCTTTAGCGAGCAGCATCGCCACAGCATCTTTACTAAGCGCTCCGGCATTTGCCCATCATACGGCCGGTCACAATGGCGACGACGTACACGTGCCGATACCGGTACCGGTCGTCCCGCCGCCGCCGGTGCAACCACCACCAGCACCGGTCACTCCAGCAGCGACAGCAGCACCGTTGCAGTTCAACTTTCAAGCGCCGCTCCTGCCATCCAACTCGCTTACCCCTACCGACATGTCCGGAATCGGTGGAGCATTGGGCGCCAGTAAGGGTGTACTGCGAACGATTTTAGATGGATTGCGCCCACAAGCTCAACAGAAACAGGCAAATGTCGAAATCGCCCGCGACAAACGCTACAACTTCTCAGGCACCTGGTTACCGGTAGAACTGAATGAACTTTCCGAACCAGTGGAGGAGGCGGAGTTTGCCCAAGACACCGCTGCCCGTAAGGGGCGAGCGGTCTTTTACAGTAATGGCACCAGCCATGCCAAAGTGTCGCAATTCATGCCAACGCACCAGGCGCGTTATACGAGAGTAACGAACAACGAACTGGAAATCCGCGACGGGGCTGTCATCGTCAAACCAGGCGCAGAGCCGCTTTTTGTATCCACAACAACGAAAGGGAAGAAGGTATTGACCAAAGTCGACACCGGAGCGATGGCGCTGATATCCAATATCAATGACGAAGCGATGGTGATGAATCTGACCGATTGCCACTGCGGTTCTTGCATGATGTGCTGCTCTGATTCCGAGCAATCCGACCAGAAAGTGGTATCCGTACCGGTCGAGGTCGGCCAAATGGCAGCTGTTTGCGGCGCCGGCAGTAAGCATTCGGCCGAGCCGTATGTCGCCTCTAAAGTATTGTGCCGGCACAAAATCTCTGCCGGACTTTCAGTTTCGGTCTGCCAATGGCACTGCGTGAGCGCCTTAAGACGTTTCAATCTAGACAGGGCTTTGAACGGCAAAGACCTTCAAAGGGTGATAAAGACTGCGGCAGCCAGCCTCTATGCCCATCGAGGCCGTCATTAGCTTTGTCACATCGCCAGGCTGAACCAGCACAAACAAAAGCCCTTTCCCTGAAACGAGAAGGGGCTTTTAAATACTGTCCCGTACCGCGCGCTACACATTCAGGACCGCCGATCCTGGACTAAGCAGTCTTTGTGGCATCAGTAATCGTAGACTTGATCTTGGCCAGCATCTGTTGCTGATGTTGCTTTTCTTGCTCATTTGTAGGCGGCATCAAACCCTTAATCAGGGTCTGTTCGAAATGGGCAACGCCTTCGGATGCTTTCATCAGTCCGGCCATAAGCTCGGGATGAGTATTCATCGCCTTTTCCAGTACGCTCAAGGATTTCATCAACCCTTCGGCGCTCTTTCTGGCAGCTTCGGCGATCTCTTTGATCCGATCGTCGACACTCGTATTGTCGGTGCTGTCTTTAGGCTGAGCATTGCCTTTGACTCTGTCGACCTTGGAGAACAAACTGTCGTCTTGCAACTTCGCCAGGTGCTGAGTGCTTTCCTTGGCGTTGAAGTTCTTATCTTCGCCAGCTTCATTGCCTTTGTTGTGGGATCCATCTCCACCAGCCATAATATTCGTGGTTACTCCTTGAATTGCCAGACCGAACTGGCTCTCTCCTATCCCTGTCTTTTGTCTGGTAGTAAACTGCGGCGCTGCCGACAATTTCCGATCTTTCGCCAGGGCTGCAATCGCCCTGTGACTACGAGATTACGCCAGCGGAGAGAGACCGTCAATGTGGATTATACGTAGTCAAAAGAAGATTTCGCTCGAAGCTGCCCAAGCGCCCAATTTCTCGGGGATTCGAAAGGACTTTCACGGACCGGAAAAGACTCGCGAAAGTGAAGCCAAGAAAATGAACACAAAGCTCAAGAGCGCTCCCAGAACCCCGGCCACAACCACCGGCAAGGTAACTGCAGTTAAGGCCGCCCCACTGTTCATCTTGAAGCCGTAGGTAAGCCCTAACACGGTCCATAAGCCAGCGGCTACGACAGCCAGCGGCGCTCCCACGTAAGGAATCCAGGCGATCGAGAAGACAAATGAAACGGGCGCGGCAATCTGCAACGTCTCCTTAAAGCTGCGCCTTTCGCCAAACGGTATAAGCACGTATTTAAGCGCCACCATCCAGAAAGCAATCTCGCCATAAGCAGCCAAGCAGTAAAGCGGAAACAGATAAGGATTCTCCTTCTGAACACTCTCGGCAATAGCGTAGACCAACACCGGCGGCAAAGCGAAGGTTAGCCCGACCTTATAATCCGGTACCGGTCCCATCTCACCGAAGAAATCCTTAGGGTTGCTGACCAAACTTTTAAGGGAGCTCAAGTAATCGACAATTACTCCCTTTAAATGTTCGATCTCACTCATGTTTCAATTACTGCTGACTTTCCAGTCGAACTGATAACGGATTTGTACGGACTTCGGGGCTCCAAGGGGAAGCGGATCGAGCGGAGAAGCGTTTTTCAGGGCCTCGAGCGCCGCTTTATCAGCCGAGTCAACGCCACTGCTTTCTATTATCTCCGGAGATACGATCTTTCCATCGCGCAGAATAGTAAATGTTGCCACGACGTGGCGATTTTCGAACCCTTTCGGCGGTTGCCATTTTTGCTTGATGTCGTGCTTCATCTTGCTCATGTAGCGTCCGAAATCGACATTAGCCGGCGGCTGGTCGTCATCTTCCGAATCATCTTCCTCCACGGCGGACGGCTGAGCGGGCTGCGTTCTGGCCGCGTGCAGATCTGGGCGGTTGAGCATTAGATTGTCAACCGGATGGCCAATTACTATTTTTTTTGCCGGTACAGAACTCTTCACAGGCATCCCGGCCGCCAACTCTACTACCTCTTTATCCTCCGAAGGCGTCGCCAAAACCGGATTCTGCTCGCCCCGCGCCAGTTTGACTACCTGTTCGCCCACTTGCAAGGCGACAAACTCTGATACCATCTGCAGCGGCATCATGCCGCCGGTCGACTGCAAAGCATCGCATAGCGCGCGCACGAACAATGATCCATCTGCCTGTGGTGATTCGAGCGATTGCCCACCCAAGGCGCCGGCGCTCAAAATGGAAACGTCTGATTCCTTACTGAGAGTCTGGACGTCAATAAACCGGCCCTTCTCTCCGGCTCGGCTGTAGGCGGATGTGTCGAGCAGACAGATAACGAACTTGGACTGCGTGCGCCGCTTGAGTTCAGATAGCAACTCCTTGAGAGCGATACCGGAGTCTTCCAACTTTGTCGGCTGCGTGTCGAAAGCGCAGAGATAGACATCCTTACCATCGGACGACGCAATTACACGAGAGCAGAAATACAGAATCAGAAAATCATTAGGAAGGGCCTTCTTGATGAGCCAAGATTTTGATACCGCATCCTCAATCTTTTCCTTGGTAGCTTTGCTTCCTTTCAGAGTAATTACATGATCCGGTGCGAATCTGCCGATGTTCTGGTCAATCAGTTGGCGAGAGAACTCTTCGGCGCTACGTTCGGCCAAACGCATCGGTGTCAGGTGTGGATCATCAAAGTCTTCAATGCCGACTACGACCGCCCACTTATCATGAACGAGCGAGGCTGGATTTGCCTGAGTCCGACTCGTCAGCTTGGCAGACATAGTCTTGAGCGGACCAGCATTCAGTTCGGACGAACTCAAGAGAGCAAGCAATAAAGACAAAACTGAATACACGTACGGCTTGGACCGACCGAAATGATTGAAAGGATTGCTGAATCTCAATTCTTCCCTCCGGCCTGCGCCGCCGGCGAAACGGTAGCAGAACCTTGAAGCGAGCCAACTAGAGCCTTAACTTTGTCGATATCCGGGAGGTCTCCGTTTAACGTCAGCGCGGTCATACACGTAGCTTCAATCCAGGAAACATGCGCTTCGCAAAGACCATACAAGTCGTACACGAGGCGATCAATCGACCTTTCGAGTAAGGATAGCAGACTTTCCCCGGGCGAGTCATTCACCTTTCTGACTGGCTTACGTTGGATCGCTCGGGCGGCACTTACCAGTACTGAGACAAGCTGACAAAATTCTGTTCGCAAGGCTGGAATCGGCATCGCTTCCAGCATCTCAATATCAATTTGAGCCAATGCCCTGCCGCCCTCCCGCGACTTGGACTGATAGAGATAGAGCCAGAAGTTGGAGTTGATCAAGCCGTCATAGAAGGTCAAGTCCACTTGAAAGTCTCTTGCTGCTCGTTTAGACGGGCAGAGACTATGAACGTTGTTTAAATGGTACAGACCCTGCTCATCGCAGCCGGCGATAATTCTGTCGGCTGTTTGCCGGACCATTAGCTTTGGTCTCTCTATTACCTGCGGATCATAACCACCGCCGTACAGCAAGGAAGGCTCCACGTTCAACCAATCGCCGGCCCAACTGACAATGTGCCTGTTAACCGAGGAGCCCGAAGTAATCCCCATGCGCCAAGTCTGCCCGCGGTCGCGGTCGGACTTGATTGAGTTCTGACCAGCCAGAGCCCGGATACCGGTATGACCAGTTAGTACGCTACCGAGTCGGTCAAGCTTGTCCATCATCAGCCAGATGTCGCGATCGGCATCATTTAGAAGCAGTCGAAACCGGCTTTTCTCCGGTGATACCAGTACCTCGATCGGCAAGCTGTATCGGCGAAAGGCAATTGGACAAGGCGGTGCGGACTCGTCGACCGCCTGACGTAGACGCTCTGCGCTGAACGAGTTCAGCTCGACTTCATAAGCGGACCTAGCGAGCAGCCGGTTAACCCGATAACTGGCGACGCACCAACGTCCGACTGTAGCATCGCCGATCACTCCTTCCGGCAATTCTGTCAGGCTTTCTATCTCGACAGTTTTCAGGAGCATGCGTCTTAGTTTTTGATAGTAACTGCCGGTCAGAAAAGCATCAGGCAAGAAGAGCACCACTCGTCCATCGTCTGAGGCAAATCGAATGGCGATATCTTGAAACAAGGAATGCAATCTAATCTTGTATTCCGCCGCCTCGGGATAGGAGCTCCTCAAGTAACGCGCAGCAGAAACCGACTGAGCCGGTTGATTGCGCGAGCCATAACTTATATAAGGAGGGTTTGTAGCAACCAGGTCAAACTTTCGGTTAAATGGATTAGCCTGTTCCAGCGAAGCGCTCATTACCGAATCGCCAACCCGTACATTCCTTTTGAGCGCATTTAGCAGATCATTGCACCTTTGGCTGGCAAATAGATCGCCGTGAATCTGTCGAATATGTTCGAACTCTCGCGCCAAGCTCAAGAGTAACCCGATGCGGCAGAGGCTTGCCGCCCGGCCGTCTACTTCTAAGCCATAGAAAGAATGTTCGACTGCAGATAAGAGTTGTTCGGCGGTAAGTCCATTGGCAGCCAACCAGTCCACCGCGCCTAGCAAGAAATTGCCGGTACCGCAAGCAGGATCCAGTATCGCAAAATCTTTGACCTGGTCGCCAACCTGAGCTGGTGCGTATTTTCTGACCGCTTTAAAAGTGCTAATGAAATTACTCAAGTCTTTGTTGAAAGCTTGGTCGAAACAGTATTTGACTATCCAAGGCGGGGTATAGAACTGCCCAGACAGCTGTCTGTTTCTCTCCTTTTGCATATAAAGTTTACCGGTGCGATCAAATGTCAACGGCTCTTCAACTATCTGCTCGTACAAACTGCCGAGCAGGTACAAACTGGGCTCGAGACTGGTTTCCAGCAGCTCAATAGCGATACCAGCCAATGATTTAGAGAGAGCAGACTGCAGGCAGTTTGCAAAAGGATACTCTCGCTCACAGGCCAAGATGAACGTTTGCCAGCGATCGAACGCTTGCTCCGTAGATCCAATAGCGCAAGCATATGCACTGCAACCATATTTTGTGCTCAACCACCAGATAAACATCTGCAATGCATAGTCATCGCATAACTCGGCAAACTCGTGGCTGCTTTGTATATCGCTCTGTAGGAGCGATCTATAGCTCTCGTTACGAAGTATTACCCGCGCGATTTCAAGGCGGTACTTCCGCAACGTCTTTGCAATTGATTTACGTTCGCCCAATGGTGGCATACCGGCAGTCTCCCGCGACATTATGTCATGAGAGCCGCTTAGAATCGACATTCCAATGCAGTCACTCAGATTTCGAACGATTGAATTCCCCTGCCGATTGGCGTGGAATAGATCTGTTCAAAAGAGCAAGATCTTCCTGCTAAACTCTGAAATTAAAATATCTACAGCTGTAGAAAACCTGTAGAGAACTCCAACGATTCAAGAAAGCGGCCAGCCCACAGCAAGTCGGCTCGGAGCCTGAAAGCCTTACCGTTAGGACCGAAACGAACATTACAGGAAACACTTCAGGAGGACTGCCTTGTCAGGAAGACTGTTCATAATTGCCACACCGATCGGCAACCTGAAAGATATCTCCTCGCGAACCAAAGAGGCATTGATCGAGAGCGATCTGCTGCTGGCAGAAGATACAAGAGTTACGATCAAACTGTTGAACCATTTACAGATTAAGAAGAAAATGCACAGCTGCCACGATTTCAACGAGTCGCAAAGGCTGTCACTTTTAGAAGAGATCGCCGCCACAAACGGCACGATTGCGCTCGTCTCAGACGCCGGCACTCCACTTGTTTCGGACCCTGGCCATGAGATACTCCGCAAGTCCATCGAGCTGGGAATGCAGATAGTCGCTGTGTCAGGCCCAAGCGCATTCCTGGTTGCGCTGGTCGGTAGCGGATTGCCTTGCGATCGTTTTGTTTTCGAAGGATTTCTGCCTCAAAAGTCAGGCGAGCGCCGAAAGAGAATTGCTCACCTTCAAGGCGAAGAGAGAACGCTGGTGTTCTATGTCGCACCGCACGATCTCAGCGAGACTGTAAGCGAGCTGACTGAGTCATTTGGAGACCGCCCCGCCTGCCTAGCTCGCGAATTGACCAAGCTGCACGAAGAGTATGTAAGAAGCGGACTGCTCGCTCTCAAAGAGCACTTATCGACCAATCGTCCACGAGGAGAATGCGTGCTGGTGGTAGCAGGGGCCGATCCGAAACAGCAAGCAAAGCCAGACAAGGAGCTTGTGCTCAAAGAGCTCTGCTTATTGCTCGATCGCGGTGAAGGATTGAAATTAGCGGCCGTCACGGTTGCAGAGCAGACCGGCTGGTCCAAATCGGACGTATATAGAATTGGCATCGAGTATTTGGAGAGCATGAAAAGCTCGGGCTAATTTACTCGATTGGCTAAACAATACTTTTGCCTGTGGGAATTGGACAAGGCAATGAGATAATTGATATGGTCAAGCTTAAGTAGCAAAGTGCCCGGTTAGACGATGTTGGAATCCGGCAAATCTTATAAAGTAAAAGTCGAGCTCGAGCCAGGCAAGATCGGATACGGCCGGGCAGCAGTAGTGGAAAAAAACGCTGGCAGAACTTACGTTCACCTGAAAACAAGCAAAGAGAATAATACTGTTCTGCCGACAGGAAGCCGGCTCTGGTTTGTTAGTGATTCGCCGACAGCTACTCTCAACGGGCTCTGGTCTTGCAATGTAGTCGGCACCAAAATCTTTAGCGGCAAGACGGCAATGGAATGTGGTCCGCTCAAGTTCGAGCCGTTGACTCAACGACGGAAATCTCAACGAGTGCCATTAACCTGCCCGGTCAGATTGAACGGACCACCGCTTAGTTATGGATTGCGGAGCCGCAACGTGTCGCGTTCCGGCATCGGACTCGAAGCATATTCACAGTATGTCGACGAATTTCCAGTCGGAGGCGATGTTGACATTGTAATGGGCACACCGGTCGGCGAAGTGCCAATCAAGTGCAAAGTAATTCGAACAGAATACAACTGGTTAAGCAATCTGACCGTTATCGGGTTGCAATATGTCAGCATGAGTCAAGAAGCAGTCGAGATACTCGAGCGATTGCGAAACGGCTCAGAACAGGGAGAACCGGTGGAAGGCGGCAGCTCGCTGAGCACCTCTTTGTCCGGTTCGCTAAGAACGACCAGGGAGAACCTGCGGTTAACCAAGACCCGGATTGAGGGTCGTACTAATGTTGCTTCCGAAAATGACACTGTCGATGTTGATTCGGAAGATTTCTAGCCCCGGGAGACCGAAATTCTTACATGCAAATTGTTGAAGCAGTCGTACTTGGATTAGTGCAAGGACTGACAGAATTCCTGCCGATCAGCAGCACGGCCCACCTGCGCGTCGTGCCGGCATTATTGGGCTGGCCAGATCCAGGAGCTGCTTATTCGGCAGCGATTCAGCTCGGTTCTGTCTGCGCCGTCATTACTTACTTCTGGAAAGACCTCTGGTCTTTATTGACTGGCGCACTTTCCGCCTTGAAGAGAAAGGACATGTCAGCTCAAGATGTCAGAATCCTAGGTGGAATTCTGCTTGGCACATTACCGATCTGCATACTCGGTCTTGCCTTGAAGAAATTGCTGGAGCAGGACGATGGACCATTTCGATCGTTTTATGTGATTGGGACAGCTTCAATCGTAATGGGGCTTCTCTTACTGGCTGCCGAGTTTGTCGGAAAGCGCAAGCGCGGGCTGGAAAACATTGGGGCCGTCGATGGGCTCCTGGTGGGACTGGGCCAAGCGCTCGCTCTGATACCGGGCTGCTCGAGAAGCGGCTCTACCTTGACGATTGCGCTCTTGCTCAATATGAAGCGTGAAGATGCCGCTCGTTTCAGCTTCTTGCTTGGATTGCCTGCGATTACACTGGCTGGATTGCTGGAATTGAAAGAGTTAATCGGCTCTGGATTGAACAGTCAAGATCTGATGCCGCTAGTGGTCGGATTGATCTTTTCGACTGCCGTCAGTTACGCGGCCATCGCCTGGCTGATCAAATTTCTTCAGACTCATTCAACGACAGCGTTTATCTGCTATCGAGTGCTCTTCGGCATCGCAGTCATTGCGCTCTCAGCTAACCATTTGATCAAGTAGTCCGGCTTCGAGCCGGTGTTAACTGCGCTTTGTAGTGCCTGTACCAGTTGCTTTCAAATAGCTCGTCCGGGTCCTGACTCTGCTTGAGTTTCAAGAACTCGAGAAACTGCGGATAGCAAGCAAGAACTTGATCGATGGTTGCAAACTTGTGATAAGTCAGGTAGAAGGAGCCTCCCCGCTCAATAGCCAGACTGATTAGATGCCGAAACGCACGAGCCGATCTAGCTATCCCATCTTGCGTGTGAGCGGTATGCAGATTGAAAATTATGCAGGCGTAACTCTCCTTAGCCCAAGCTAGAAAGCTCTCCTGATCTTGCTCTATCAATCTGACTGTGCCGTATATGACTTCCGGCCCGTTCTGCCGCAGGTAACTCGCCGCCGACAACAAGAAGTCAGCCAGGTGCTCACGTGGAATGTAGATTTCCGTAATTAGCTCAGTACCATGACGCATCTCCGGATTGGCTACATGCAACCGCTCGTGATAGCCGTCGAGATAAGTGCTTAATTGGTGAGTATCAGACCAATAGACCTGTCGGTCGGTCGATAAATAATGGTTGCAGTACTCGTTGAAAGCCTGGCGGCGATTGCTGTGAGCGAGATGCACCAATCGATTCCACTGATCCAGCGAAAGCCTTTGTTGAGCCTTAGGGATCGGCGTCGATTCATGGACCGGGCTGTAAGTCGACAGGATTCCAGCGGTCAGGAAATCTTCCGCAGTCTCATCGATTGAAAACTGAAAATCGCCAAATAGACTGCCTGCTTGGCAATGCTGGTCCAACCTTTCAATGAGCTCGTCGACTGCAATCAGCTCGACCTTTCGCATCACCTTCTGGCGTCGAGCCAGACGTAAGTTTACCGTAGCGATCACACCGAAAAGTCCATAGCCACCTATTGCTAGCCGAAACAGCTCTGCATTCTCGTGCCGGCTACAATTGACCGCCTGACCGAAAGCATTGACCAGCAGAAACGATTCCACATCAGCAATGAACGGTTTGAGTTTGAGGCCGCGCCCGTGAATGTTGGACGAAAGCGCTCCGCCGATAGTTAGATTGTCTGCTCCTGTTTGTTTTTGAATGATACCCCAAGCTTGCCCTAATCCTTCCTTCCGGTCGACCAAGTATTCGATTAGCTCGGTCCATTGAATACCAGCTTCAACCGTAATTACTCCTTGGCTCGAATCGAAGGCAAGCACGCGCTTGTATTCGGTCATGTCGAGCAGAACGGTCGCCGCTCCAAACTGCTGTCCGCCCATAGCATGCCGGCCACCAGCGATGCTTACTTTCTTGCCCTCTTGCCCAGCCCGCCTTACTGTCTCCTGAATCTGCTCCAGCGACCGAACCGTCACTACCTCTGACACCCAAGTCCGATTCAGCTGCGAATGAACATCATTAACGTTTGCGCCCAGAGAGAACTTAAGCGGACCGATTTTAATGTACTGCACGATGGTACCTCTTACTTAGAGCGGGAAACTACCCTCGACCGTCCCTTTTGTTTGCCGGACTAGACCCTGCCCCTACGGCCTGGCTGTCAGCTCCATTGCTCTACAGCCTAAGCTAGTCACCGGCAGCTGGTCGCCACACATGTACACTCCTTCAACTGTTGCTTGACACATTCTTGAAACAGAACTGCAATCGGACTGAAATCAGGTGAGCTCAACCGTTTGATAGGCGAGATCGCCCCGCTGGTGGCAAAAACAACCCCGCTGGCGCTGGTGATTATCGAGCAGTCAGCCAGGCAAGGTCAGAGCTCGAACGAGCCTGATCTTTGCCTTTCTTAGCAAATTCAAGGAATTTTCTACAATTACTCAATGTCCGTTATACAAATAGTCTTTAATCTATCGACTATCTCGTCCGAGATTAGTAGGTAAGGAATTCTACAAATGACCGGTGCGCTCAACTTAACAATTAGCTTTTCCAATTGGACGCTTGATCTGTCCTCCGCCGACGAGTTCAAACGACAAGCCAATTTAGCATTAGTCAAAGCGGACTTCGCAACCAGAATCGGCTTGCGGACCGACTTGACAGATTGTGACCGGTACACTGTTCTTAGCCTAGGGAACGCTATTCTCGATTCAAACTTCGCCAAACTCCAGGCAATGGTGATTAGTTACCGGCATTATGCCGAGCAATTCGCACGGATCGCTTACATCTTGGCCAGCGAGCTTCGTTGCCAGGAGGTGAGCGTCTTGAAGGTCAACGTAATGAGATGGAGCGCCGGCAGTTTGGACACCGAGCATAAGATCTGTGTGATGACGCTCAAATTGGACGGTGGTCAGCGTTTTATCGATATCGCCACCGATGCTAATTATGGCGTTCACGTCTTCGCCGCGAGCGGACAGGGCATCTCCACGAAACTGGCCAAGCTCAATGAAGATCCCACCGCAGTCCTCAAGAAAATCGGCACAGCCGAGCCGGCAGCCCCGTTTTCGGCAGCATAGAAAGCGATCTGAGATTGCCAGTGGACTCTTGTCCGGTTTGAAATTCAGATTGAAGTGCGGCTTGCGATGCCTCAGAATAAGCAAAGTCATTGCTCGAATCGAAATCCGCAAATGGAGCATATACATTGGCAAAGATTTTCTTTGTTGAGGATGAAAAGGCGATTCCGGATGTGGTATTAGATTGTTTGCAATCGCAGCGCCGATGCCGAAGCCTCTTCAAATACAATTCGCACCGAAGTCAATCGCCTTCACAACAAGATCGACTGTCCGAATACGCCTTAGCTGATCAGCACCATCGATGGTGTCTGGTCCCGGTTGGATCAATGAAGACAGGCTAGATTAGATGGCAACTTATTCCGCTACCGGTATCAATGTTGGATCATTCAATCTGGGAGAGTCAGACAAAATAGTCACAATTTTCACGGCAGAACGTGGATTGGTTCGCGCCGTTGCGAAAGGGGCACGCAAACCGGGTTCAAAAATTGCCGGACGGGCAGAGCCGCTCAACGTAAACAAGCTGCTCTTGTCCACCGGTCGTTCGCTGGACATCATCAGTCAAGCCGAAGGAATTGAAACCTTTCCTAAATTGAGGAGCGATCTCGTCCGACTTTCTTACGCGCTTTACTACGCCGAGCTCACTCAACATTTCGGTCCGGGACTCGCCGAAGAAAATGAGGTGTACTTCGATTTCCTGCGCGACGCTCTCCGCCGGCAAGCCGAACAGGATGCCGACCCAGCTTGGTTAGGGCTTCGATTCGAATTCGGGCTACTTGATTTGCTCGGTTACAGACCGGAGCTTACATATTGCATCATCTGCCGAAAGCCGTTGATGGATGCCAGCCTGGGAGCTTTTCATCAAGATTGGGGAGGGATTGTTTGCAAAGTCTGCATGAACAATGGCCAAAACGACCTGGCTCAATCTGGCGACAACCATTCGCCGAGCGGATTCACAATTAGAACGGCTCGCGAAATCACACCGCTTGTCTGGCGACATCTCATTTTGGCGGCAGACGAGAAAATTCCAGGCAACCACTTGTCAGGCAAGACCGCCAAACCGTCGATCAAGCAATCGCTGACCGCCGCCAGACGAATATTGCAAGGATACATCGAACACCGAGCCGGCAAGCACATGAAATCACTTGATTTGGTAGCCGATTTTGAAGATTTGTAGTCCGGTTCTCCGGAGCAATCGGCCAAATAACATTTTCGACATCTAACATTTAATGATGGAGACAGCAGTCCTGGTTCATTCTCCAGCCTCAGTCCGGACTTCCCGCCTGGGAAACAGCGTCCAGTCCAATCCGAACAGGCATGATGTGAGACATTTAGCGATATAAAACAGTAAAATATCAAAGGCTCTAGATAGCCTGAAAGATTGGGCATCCTAACAGGAGTAGCGAAGTGTCAAGCCTCAAAGAGATCGACCCGGAAGTATTTGAGTCTATTAAACGCGAATTGGAGCGGCAGCAAAACGGACTGGAACTGATCGCCAGCGAAAACTTCGTAAGCGAAGCAGTGCTGGAAGCACAAGGCTCAGTCCTGACCAACAAATACGCCGAAGGCTTGCCTGGCAAGAGATATTACGGCGGCTGCGACTGTGTTGATGAAGTTGAACGATTGGCTATTGAACGATTGAAGCGACTGTTCAACGCTCCTCATGCCAATGTACAGCCACACAGCGGCGCGCAGGCAAACATGTCGGTGCTCTTCGCGATGCTCAATCCCGGCGACACTATCCTCGGCATGGCGCTCGATCAGGGTGGTCACCTTACTCACGGTTCACCGGTTAACTTCTCGGGCAAATGGTTCAAAGTCGCTGCATACGGAGTCGACCCTCTGTCTGGAAGAATTGATTACGACAATGTCGCCAAGATTGCCGCCGAACACAAGCCGCGGCTAATCATTTGCGGGGCAAGCAATTACCCGCGCATCATTGATTTCGCCAAATTCAGACAGGTAGCCGACAGCGTCGGAGCATACTTGATGGCGGATGTCGCTCATATCGCCGGACCGATTGTGGCCGGGTTGCATCCCAATCCGTTTCCGCACGCTCATTTCGTCACCAGCACCACCCACAAGACTTTGAGAGGTCCAAGAGGCGGCGTCGTGATGTGCCAGGAAGAGTTCGGGCAAGCAGTCGACAAGGCGGTTTTTCCGGGATTGCAGGGCGGGCCACTCATGCACGTGATCGCCGCTAAAGCGGTATCGTTCCAAGAAGCGCTCCAACCGGAATTTAAGTCATACCAAAAAGGAATTCTGGACAATGCCAAGCGACTGGCTGAAACGCTGATCGCTCAGGGGTTGGACATCGTCTCCGGCGGTACCGACAATCACCTGATGACAGTCGATCTGCGATCGATCAATGCAACCGGCAAGCAAGCCCAAGCTTTGCTCGAGTCGGTACATATCACCACCAACAAAAACACCATACCTAACGATCCTCAAAAACCGCATATCTCATCCGGAATCAGGATCGGCACACCAGCTGTCACCAGCCGCGGCATGTCGGTAAAGGAGATGGAGACTATCGCCAAGTGCATAGCCGACAAATTGAAAAATCCGGAAGACCAGGCGATTCACGCCGCAGTTCTAAAAGAAGTTGCTGCTCTATGCGAGCGATTTCCCTTGTACAAAGATCGCCTAGTCCCTGCCAGGTAAGCACCATCTGCGATGGCCATCAGAGCGCTACAGCTTCTCCTATTTTCGCTTGGTATCGTCTGGGCATGGGTTTTGTCCGTTACACACCCTGAACAGACTCAAGTTCCCGGGTTTTTGATCGCCCTTTCGATTAGCTGGTGGCTGACTCCGGAGATACGTTCACGCGCGCTACGCCTCGGTCTGGTCGACAAGCCGGACGAAGAACGACGAATCCACAAAGTTCCCGTCCCGAGGCTGGGCGGAGTGGCAATCTACATCAGCTTCGTGCTTACCATCACGATCATGATTGCCATCACCGGAATGTTTCCCAAGCAAGACGGATTAGCCGGTATCGCCGTTGGTGGCACACTAATTTTCGTGCTCGGTTTGCTCGACGATCTCGAATCGCTTCCGGCCAAGGTAAAGCTGCTGGTGCAGGTCCTGGCTGGCTGCGCGGCCTATTCGCTGGGAGTGAGAATCAAGCAGATTCCCATTCCGGCCACAATGAATTTCGACCTGGGGTTCTTGCACATACATGGCGGCGAGCCGATCCAACTCGGCATCTGGAGTTTGCCGCTGACGGTGTTCTGGTTGGTCGGCATCTCGAACGCCGTCAATTTGATCGACGGCATGGACGGCTTGGCCGCTGGAGTTTCGGCTATCTCGGCCTTGACCATCTGGGCTGTAGCGTTGGCAGATAGCATCGGCCGTCCTTACGCAGCGCTGTTTGCGGCAGTACTGGCCGGAGCGCTCATGGGCTTCCTTCGCTGGAATTTCAATCCAGCTCGAATTTTCTTAGGTGATTCCGGCGCCTATTTGACCGGCTTCATTTTAGGCGCGGTCTCAATCACAGGAGTGCTGAAGGGCGCGACAGCTGTGACATTGATCGTGCCGACCTTCATTATCGTTCTGCTCATTCTGTTTTTCCCGCTGCTTGACACAACCTGGGCGATCATCCGCCGGGTGTCGAGAGGGAAGTCTATCTTCCAACCGGATGCCGAGCATATTCATCATCGATTATTGCAAGCCGGTCTGACGCAGAAAACTGCCGCCTACATCATCTACGGCATTTCGGCGGCGCTTGGACTGGTGGCTGCTCATCTGGTCAAGCAGGACAGTTACTTCTTGATCCTGAGCGTCTCTGTACTGGCCATGGCAGTCTTTTTCGCCGAAGTAGTTAACCGGCACCGGCAAAGAAAGCAACGCCGCAAACCCGAGGAAGCGGCGACCACTCAGGCTGTCGACGGTAGCCCGCAAACCAATCCGCCCGCCGGCGACTCACCAGCGGACAGAGGGCTGGGGACGACAGCCGGCGAACGTTAAGACCAGCCCACTTGAGGGAACATTCTGCATAGCATTGCCACAGGTGACTGCTAACGACACTGGCGCATCGTACTGTCTAAGAAGGAGAGAGCTTGATGAGGTTAGGGCGACTGATTTCAATTACTTTTGCCGTATGTATGCTCTTACCTGCTCTCGGGCAGAGCGCCTGCGCACAGGGCTGGGCGTTGACGCAGTTTACGCCCTATGGTGGCCAGCATTTCCTCTACTTCAGTCATGACGGAATGAGATTGGCTCAAAAGAAAATGGGCATCACAATCGTCGCTAAGTCTCCTGACTGGAAGCTGACCATGTACAACGACAAGGCCAAAACTTTTTATCAGACGACCTACGAAGAGCTCAAACAGCGCAGCGCAAAAGGACAGGGCTTGATGTCCTCCTTCCAACGAACGAATAAGCTGCGCGGCGTGGCTCCGCGCAAGGGCGCTACCAGTAACATCGCCGGCATGGTAGCTACCGAGTATTTTTTAGGACCGCAAGGTCAGCCCGGTTCGATGATCTGTTGGGTATCGACCGACATTACAGTGCCGCCTCAGCTAACAACCATTTTGACCAGTCAATTCAATCTGCCCCAGCTCAAAGGCGTACCACTTAAGGTCGAGCGGATAGACGATCATGGACGCAAGGTGACGGACCTCAATACTCAAGCCAGTCAGCTTCAAAACCTCGCCGCTACTAACTTTACCTATCCACCCAATTACCGGCGAGTACAGGAAGACATTGAGGTGCTGGTGCCAGATGACACTTCGCAAACAGCAGCGGACTTGCTCAATGATTTATCAGCCGATCCGACCACTCAAAAACAGCTCAACCAGCTTCTGAACTCCAGCCCCGGCAAGGGCGCATCGCCAAGACCAGCGGCTGCCAGCCGCCCAGCCTATACTGCACCGGCAGCAGCCAAACCCGCCCAAAGCCGCTCTTCAGGCGGCGATATCAACTCGCTGATCGACTCATTCCTCAAAGGGAAGTAAGGCTCGGAGGAAGCTTCTCAGGAGCATTCATCATTGTCGACGAATCAAGCCGATTCCGTACCACCCAGAGTTCTCACGAAGTCTTGCCTGACGTGCGGAACTGGTTATGCCGGCGACGTTTCAGTCTGCCCTGAAGACGGAACTGTGCTTACTCCAGTCAGCCAGGATGTCCTGATTGGTACAACCATAGCCGGGCGCTATCAAGTGCTGTCCTTCATCGGTCGCGGCGGCATGAGCGTCGTTTATAAAGCTCGCCACAATTACATGGAGAGAATTGCGGCGATTAAGATGCTGCACGCTCACCTTGTGTCCAACCAGCAAAGCCTCAAGCGATTTCAGCAAGAAGCGCAGGCCGCCAGTTGCTTAGCCCATCCGAACGTAATGGGAGTGCACGACTTCGGTATCACACCGCAAGGACAGCCTTACCTGGTAATGGACTACCTGCAGGGGTTGAGTCTTTCCGAGTTGATTGAAAAGGAAGGTCAGCTCAGCCCTGAACGCACTTACTCCATCTTCATTCAAGCCTGCGACGCGCTCTCCCATGCCCATCAAAAGGGCGTTATTCACAGGGACCTCAAGCCAAGCAATATCATGCTCCTGGACGGAGAAGATCACCCTGATTTCGTCAAGATCGTGGACTTCGGCATCGCAAAGCTACTCAGCCAATCGGAGAAGCAAGGACAACATCTCACTCAAACCGGCGAAGTCTTTGGCAGCCCTCTTTATATGAGCCCAGAACAATGCCTGGCCGACCAACTCGATGCCCGCTCAGACATCTACTCGCTTGGTTGCGTCATTTACGAAACGCTGACCGGAAAGTCTCCCTTGAGCGGCGCCAGCATGCTCGAGACGATGTATATGCATCTAAACGAGCCGCCGCTGCCATTCCGCAAGGTCCGCCCCGATCTCAATCTGTCCGAAGAGCTGGAAACAGTCGTGTTTCGAGCGATGGAGAAGTCCCCCAAAGACAGGCAGCAGTCGATGGCTGAGCTCCGAGACGAGCTCGAGGCAGTGCGCAGCGCAGGCAAAACCAAACGCTCTTTCCTGGGCTTAGGGCATGCGCCGATCCGGCGCAAAAGAGACAGCCGCAAACAGGTAAAACTGAGCCAGCGAAACATGATCATAATTTCCGCTTTGGCAGTTTTTACTGGAGCTTTCGCCACCTGGACGCTCTTGGGTTCGGGCAATGCGCCGGTTGGCTCTTCGGCCTATGGTCCAGACTCGATTTGGGTCAGCTATACAGAAGGGCAACCGGAAAGACTGGACAAGGAAACCGAGCAGAAAAACGAAAAAATATTCAAGCTGTTCAAGATGCTCAGAGAAAAAACCGGTGGCTCCAACTCGCCAGAATTGGTAGGCATTTACGCGCGACTGGCCGGACTATACCGCCGTCAGGGTCGCGTCACGGACGCCGAAGAGTACTACAAGAAGACCTACGACGGCTTGAAGCAAGGCGTCAGCGTTGACAATCTAGATTTCACCGAAGTAGCCAAGCAGCTCGCTGAAGTCTATTGCCTGAACGGAAAGTATCCCGAGGCCGAGCAGGTTGCCCTCGACGGGCTGCAGACAAGTCCACCGGTCTGGCCTGGGCATCCGGTGTTCCTCCTAATCCTGTCTGATTGTTACTACCATCAAGGCAAACTGGCTGAAGCGGAAAAACTGCTCAAGGAAGCAGTCGATGCCTGGACTACGACCGTGCTCAAAGACGGTCCAAGTGCTGCTTTGGCTAATATTGATTTGGCGGAGGTCTACCGCATGCAAAAGAATTATAAGGCAGCGGCAGAGGCCTACAAGACAGCAGAACAATTGAAGGAGGACGAGCTCGGGCAGTACAACCAGGAATTGCCTAGATATCTGCTCAATCTGGCCTGGTTGTACGAGAAGTCTGGAGACTTCGCAGAAGCGGAGCCGCTGTACAAAAAGGCCTGGTCCATCTCAGAGAAAGCGCGCGGCCCGAAGAACCCCGAAATATCAATTATCTTGAACCGCTATTCCGACCTGCTATGGCGAACAAATCGCTGGTTGGAATCCATTATTTTCAAAATCAGAGCGCTGGTGATGAGAGGTTAGACATCCAGACTTTCAGTAGTTTCAGGCTTTTCACCGGATTCAACGCTTTGACGTTCCTGCTCGGCCTTGCGCTCGAGCGCCTTTTGCTCGAACTGCTTGCGCGCCATCTGCTGCTTCATGAAGCGGTCTAGCTCCTCTCGGCGCCTTCGGCGCAATTCGTCGTCCCGCGCCCGTTTTTGCTGGTAATCGTCTTCCCGGCGCTGATCTGATCGCTCTTCGCGGCGTTTTCGGACTTTGTCCCACCAGCCCATCTGACCAAACCTCCAAAGGAATCAGCAGTACCTTCTCTAGCGCTACACTGATGCCGGCGACTTAAACTTACTGGCTTGTCATCAAGCATAACCGGTTCACCAGCATATTATTCCCTGAATTTATTCAGCCACGTCACTTTTCATGTAATCGCCAGGCCCTGCAGGCCAAAGCCAATCGAGATTCGAACCGGTCAAAGCTCGATTTGATTGCCCAAACCAACTCTGTGCGCCGATTCGACCTCGCCCGGTGCGCGCCGGCTTACGTCGACAACTATTGGCAGTCAGACGCGCAGCCGGCGGTGGATTCAGCGCCGAGAGGCTAGACAGTCAATTCAGAATGCCTCATTTAGATCAGGCTGTCGATTTTTTTCTGCTTTCTAGCCACGCCGGTTTTATGAGCGGCCTTTGCCACCGCCTGCGCCACCGACTCAGCGACCTTCGGATTGAAGACACCAGGAATGATGTACTCCTCATTCAGCTCATTAGGAGCGATCACGTCAGCCAGTGCATGCGCCGCAGCGAGCTTCATCTCTTCGTTGATATCGACGGCACGACTGTCGAGCGCACCACGAAAGATACCTGGGAAGCAAAGCACGTTGTTAATCTGATTTGGATAATCAGAGCGGCCAGTCGCCATAATCCGCACGTACGGAGCAGCTTCCTCCGGCATTATCTCCGGCGTGGGATTAGCCATCGCAAAAACGATCGGATCTCGTGCCATGCAAGAAAGGTCGCTGGCCTCGACTGTGCCCGGTCCGGAAAGTCCCAAATAAAGATCGGCGCTGTGCAAAGCTTCCCGGATACTACCTTTGAATCCCAAAGGGTTGGTATTTTCAGAGAACCAATCCTTCATATAGTTCATGTGCTCCGTTCGCCCCTTGTAAAGAGCGCCGAGGCGATCAAACCCGATAATATTCTTGACTCCTGCCGCCATCAGGATCTTGGAACAGGCAACTCCGGCCGCTCCGACTCCGCTTACCACTACCTTCAAGTCCATCATCTGCTTTTTGACGATCTTCAAGGCGTTGATCAGTGCAGCCAGGACCACAACCGCAGTCCCATGTTGATCGTCGTGAAAGACCGGGATATTTAGTTCTTCTTTCAAGCGCGCCTCGATTTCGAAACAGCGCGGTGCTGAAATATCCTCGAGATTGATGCCACCAAATACGGGGGCAATCAGTTTGACTGCCTTGATAATCTCTTCGGTGTCCTTTGTTGCCAGGCAGATCGGGAATGCATCGATCTTTCCGAACTCCTTGAAAAGCATCGCTTTGCCCTCCATTACAGGCAAAGCCGCCTCAGGACCGATATCACCCAGACCGAGCACAGCGGTTCCATCTGTCACCACCGCCACCGAGTTGCTCTTGATAGTAAGGTTGTAGACGTTTTCAGGTTCTTTCTGGATTGCCAGGCAGATGCGCGCCACGCCAGGAGTATAGGCCATGGACAGATCGTCGCGAGTGCTCAAGGCAACCTTGTTGGTAACACGTATTTTGCCACCCAAGTGCATTAAGAATGTGCGGTCGGAGACATGCACGACCCGGCACCCTTCCAGGCCTTTCAATCGCTTCACGAGCACCTCCCCGTGCTCGGTATCGCGGACCGCGACAGTCAGGTCGCGAATGATGCTGTCCTTTTCGAAACCGGCGATGTCAATTGCCCCGATATCTCCACCCAATTCTCCAATCAAGGAAGTTACCTTTCCCAGCATTCCGGGCGTTGTACGAATCTCCAGCCTGACGGTCAGGCTATAGCTTGCGCTCGGCTTACCTTGGGTGTGACCGCCGGACTTTTCATTGACAGACGACTTGGTAGTTTCCATTCTTGTTATCCTGACTTTGTCTACTGAATTAGCGGTGACTGCCGGCTGCCTGCTGGACAGTTTCAAATTATTAAGGGAGCATTCCGTTAATGATTAACTCCTGAACCCGAGATCACCGACTGGCAAACAATCAAATTGCTCTAGTTCAATAAATACCCGGTCCGGCCATTTTTAATGATAAATCGATACGGTCAACTATCCTTATTTGTTCTTAGCCAACAGGAGAAAGAGATGTCAGCCAAAGACTGTGAAACAATCGGTAACTTCGAAGTTATAGGCGACGAAGTAGTCACCAGGCGCGAGGTCCTCTTGATGGGCGCCATCGCCGCCGGCGGCCTTGTTGCCATCGCTCCCGTCAAAGCGGGAGAAAGCCCCACTGTTGCTACCGCCAGCCCACCAGCAGGCGATCTGTATACGGTCAAAGACTTCAGTCAGCTTGCAAGCAAGAATATGGCTGGTTTGTCCGGTAATCAGATCGAGCAGCACTTGAAGCTGTATAAAGGCTACGTCGGCAAATGCAATGACATTGCCACGAAGTTGAAGGACGCTGAACTAGCCGGAGCCAATGCGACCTACTCTCCATTTAGAGAGCTGCTGGTGGAGCAAAGCTATGCCTTGAACGGAGCGGTCTATCACGAGTTCTATTTCGGAAATCTCGGCGGGAAAGGTGGCGAGCCGACCGGCGATCTGCTTTCAGCGATCGACCACACCTGGGGCAGCTACGGCAAGTTCGCCGACTATATCAAAGCCGCCGGGAAATGCATGCGCGGTTGGGTGATTGTCGGCTTCAATACGCGAGATGGACGCCTCGAGTGCTTCGGATTGGACCTTCACAACATGTTCGTACCGGCCAATGTGATACCAGTGATGGTTCTAGACGTTTACGAGCACGCTTACATGATTGACTATGGAATCGACCGCGCTAAGTACCTCGACGCTTTCTTCAACAATTTGGATTGGGATGTGGTGGCAAAACGTTTCGCTAAAACTCAGAAGCATCCAACCGGATTGGATTCGACTGTCTAAGCGCAAGCGAGCCTGAGAGCCGGACTCCGCGCTCTTGCGAGGTTTGGCATAATGGCAAAAACGAGGTCCCGAGCGTTTACAGCTCGGGACCTCTTAGCTTCTACCGTTCCCTTCGATTACGGTTGAACTTGAAAGGTCAATTCCAATTTGTTTGGAGCATTGCCGGAAGTATCCGAAACCGGCTTAAAACCAGACTTCGGCACAACCTTCACTTCACGAGAGAAGAAGATCTTCGACTTGTTCACCAACTCGCGGTACTTATCCAGCGTCATTTCAGCAGACCGAAATGGTGAATGAGCTGCCGGCAACATTGCAACGGTAAGAGGGCTGGCCGAATTGTTTGAAGGATACGCATAAACGAAAATTCGCTCCTGCCCGCCGCTGCCACCGACTTGATAATCGAATGGGCTGTCTGGCCCGCCGATTATAATCGTTTCGCCAGCTTTCACTACGCCGTTAGGCTGATACTCATTAGGGAAGATCTGCTTGAGGCTGTTGGTACCATCGAAATCAAAAACCATCAGATTGCAGTCCTCAGAAGCTGCAACGTTGATAGTCATCTTCTCGCCTACTTTGTAAGTCGGCTTGCTTCCCGATTTATTCAGCCATGCTTTGACCACCATCGGACCGGCAGTTGTTTCATGAGAGACTGTCGCGACATTTGGATTGCTGCTGGAAGCTTGCGCTTGCACTGCTGTCGATACCGGCTTGACCTTTTCTGAATGAATCGGCGATTTTACGTGCTTCGAACTGGTTGATGCAGTAACTGTCCGCGGCTGCTTGTGCTTGGGCAAAACCTGCTTTACGCCCGGCGTCGCGTCGGTAATCGGCTTGACTACCGGAGTGGTTCTAATCAGCGGAGCTGCCGGTGATGGCGCGGTCGCACCCGCTCCGACACCGGTATTTACCGTATTGAAAATCAAACCACGCTCCCCTGATTTCTTCAGATCGTCCGCTGTAGGCTCTGCTTGAGGGGCCTGCGCCGGTTTCGACTGGCTGCCCTCGCCGGCATACGCCGACTGTACCGCCAGCGACAACGCAAGGGCGAGCCCGCCCACTACTAGATTCAACCGAGAAGCTTTCATCGTTCAATTTCCTCACAGTGCCCTGGGGGCATCCAACTCTATATGTAATACATTTTCCGGTTCCAATCTTTCAAAGTCTGCGATCCGCGCCTTGAGCGCTTCGGCATTGATGGTTAACGGTGACCCTGCTGGATTGACTTTCTGCCAGTCCGATTCCTTTACGATTGGGTCGTTGGAAATTAGGGCGACCAAATGAAGTTTTTCTTTGGAAACTCCCGCCGTCAGGAAAGTGTTGCCGAATTGACTAATCGACCTCTTCTGTAGAGCTTTGACCAGCGGAGCAAATCCTGGGGGTGGGTAGACACAATAGACATGATTTTGTCCGTCGTCGTCAAACAGATACAAGTGACAGTCGTTTCGCGGAACAAGCTCGATCGTAACTCGCTCGTTAGCTTTGTAACCAAGCACCGGCTCATTGAATCGGACGTCAATCGGCATGACGGTGGGCTGCTCAATCGTCCACCCCTTACCGGTAAGCGTAAACAGAACCAGCATAGTTACAAGAAAACCGGTCAACAAGGACGGCATAAAAGCGAGCACTGCTAGCACCAGCGGTCGATTGCGACTGCGATACATCGGAGCAGCGCTCTCCGGTAGCCCCAAATCTCTCAAGGCATCGACCCAAAGAGCGAGCCTGATGGCGGTGGTGGGAAGATTCAAGCCCGGTAAGGTGGCGGTATCGCCGCAGTGAATCGCCACCACCCGATTGCCGTCGAAAAGCGCAGTCCCGGAATCGCCAGGAGCCAGACCGAGATCATGCAACCAGTGGAACTGATCTTGCTTGTGCAGATGTCCGAGCAGCTTACCGCCCTGTACTATCGGCTCGGGCGAGTCGGTCAATGCGCCCAGATGCACCGGGAATCGAATCGCCACTAGCATTTGATCTTTCCGAAACGCACACTCATAGGCAAACGAAAGCGGCGGCACCGAAACTTCCGGCTGAGCCAAAGTCACCGACAATGTCGCCACGTCAAATTTGACCAGTCGATCTGGCTGCCTGGCAAAACCGGGGTGAAGCTTTATCTTGCGGACTGCATACTGATTGCCTGAGGCCAGAAACTTCACGCTCAGAGCGCCGGGATCAGTCACAAACTGATCCACCACATGGCCGCAGGTAACAAGCGTGCCGCGAGCAGCCAGCCAGGCCTGCCCCAGTACCACTTCCTCACCCTCATTAATGAAGATGACATGGGCCAAAGAGCGACCGATCTGCTCGAACTGACCGGGGGAAATATTTGTTGCCCCAACTGCTCCAGTCCGCGCCACTACTCACCCTCTTGCCGGAATCACAAATCGAACATTTAGTCTGCCAATTACAGTGTAGCAACCGTCCGACCATTGATTCTCGGGACAAGTGTTCGAACATATCTTTTGTATTTCTATAATGAGGGATAAACAGAGCGACTGGAAGCGGATATTATTGGAGCTGCAGCGAACTGTTTCGGACAGACGCCTTTCTTGTCGAGCATCTTGTCATCAGGGTAAGAAGTGCTTTCCACCCCCACCGAGCTTCAAGAGATACTGCAATTGGCCCCGGAATGGGAGCCGGTCTTTCGCAGTTTGGCGGCCGAAGGTCCGGTTAAGCTGATTGATTTCTGCAATCGCTTGGGAGCTAAATCGCTCTATCTCAAAGCGCTGGACCTGGGTGAGGAACGAGGCCGCTTTCTGGTGCTGGCTAGAGACGGCTACTTTCAACCACACCTGTCCAAGATGTTGCAATCCAATCAAAATCTTCGCCGATTCTGGGCCCAGCGCCGGCTCGCCGCTGACGAGCAACGCCAGCAAGTGATCTCCTTCTCCAGCGAATTGGCCCATAAGATGGAAGGCGTGTTGATTAAACAGCTGAACCAAAACGCCGAAGATGGATTCAAAGTTCTACTGCCCGCCTATCTTCAACGTGCAGTCCAAAATGCCGTAGTTGATTACATCCGCCAAGAATGGGGCTGGGAAAAGCAGACCCTGCAAGATTCATATTTCGACGCCGAGCAGGACGACCCCCGCCAAAATGTCGCCGATGATATCGGTCAAGCTCCTGAAAACGTTGCTTTGTCCCACGAGCAGGTCACTCAGTTAAATCAACTTCGCACAGAGCTCAAGGCGATGCTGGCCGAGCCATCCGGTGCGAAAGACGCCTTCTATGTAATAGATTGCCTGTTCGGAATGGGCTTGACAGAGCATTCCAAGCCTGGTGCCGAGATGACGATGCGAGAATGCTGCGACAAACTCAAGATCGCCGGCGAGACTCAAGCACGAAAGATCGCACGCTGCCAGGTTCTGCTAGACAAAGGGCTGGATCTGATCCGGCAGCGAATCAGAGAAAAGCTGCCCACAATCGTCGAGTCCTGGCAAGGTGAGCTCAACGTCAATTGCGGCTCGAGAAGAGAGCTCAGCCAGCAACTCGGGCTGACCGAAGGAGAAGTCGAAAGACTAATCAAAGGCCGCCAGTATCATGCGCTTCAGGACCTGGTCGACGCCGAGGTAGTGAAGGCAAAACGCTTGCCTGAGATCGCCGAGAAAGGCGCGGTGGCGGCCTTCATTCCGGTCGATCTCAATTCGGCTACCGTCCGCGACTTGATGGATATTCTGGGCTCATCGAAGCAGACTGCCCAACGACTGGCTTCCGAAAGGCCTTTTGGCACATTGGCAGAGCTGGTCAGTCGCGGTCTGTCCGACCAGTCTTCCCTCGATTTGCTCGTAAAGCGCGGTGCAGTGCTGCGTACAAAAGTCGCCGACAGTAAACGCATTGATTTAAATCGAGCCGATCTGGCCGAATTCACTACGGCCGGCGTGGTCGACGCCACGGCCAAACTCCTTCTTCGGGGTAGACCGTTCTTGACATGGTCTGAGCTAGAGGATTTCCTGGGCTGCGAACCAGCCACCTGGACTGTTTTGCGGCAAAAGTTTTGTTTGGGGTTAACTCCTGCCTAATTTCCGATTTGGGTGCGTTGAGTACCCAGACGGAGGTCTGAGACGAATTAATCGAATCAGCCAAAATGGCGAGGGAAAGAAGATGATGAGCCAATTCGAAATCGAAGCAGAATTAGTCAGACTGGCTCAATGCCGGACGAAAACAACCGGCTCGCTGCTGCGTGACGAACTTTCCAGAATGGTTGTCGAAGAGGCGATCGTAAGGCTCAATCCAGAGCTAGGCTGGCTGGTTGAATCCGACCAGAATTTAAGTGATTCTGACCGCCTGGTCTCTGCCTTAAAGGTTAATGACATCGTCGTTAACGGGCTGCGAATTGATGTGAGATCTATAGACGCCAACGGCGAAGTAACTATTGATCGTTCTTTAATCGGCACAAGTTACCTCAATCATGGCAGCCTGGTTGTCGAGATGACTACTCAACACAGCGGTAAAATCGCCGGCTATATCACGGCGGCAACCTGGATGTCCGCCGACCGGCAAGCCCAGGATTCCACTCATGCAAAGGTGAAGAGTGCCAGCCTGAGCCCGGTCGATCTGCCGGAGCTCCTTAAGGAGGTAGCCAACCAACCACCAAGCGGGAAGGCACGCAGCGCCTCAGAGCCGGATCTGGTCGAACTGAACAAGTTTGTCTCCAATCGGCAGCAGATAAGCCTTCCCAGACAGCGCCAAATAGTTGAAAGCTTGTTGGGCGAAAGTAGGCTCAGACAAAAGCTCGAACAAGTAGCCGGCTTATGGTCCGACGGTACATTGAGCCGAATACTTTCAGCCGAGTCGGTCTGGAACAATCGCATCGAGACAATGACAGATAAGATCGCCGCTAAGTTCAAACGACTCAATCGCGACCAGATCAGGCGTCAATTGATGCGGACAGGCGAACAATTCGGCGGACAGCCGGAGTCGCCGCAATTCAAGAAAGCGCTGCTTTCAACGCTGGCACGAGAGGAAGTCTTGAGCAGGTTTCAGGGCATCGATCTGGCCAAAGTAGGTCAAGCAGTCGACCGCGTCCTTTCTGGACGGCCAGTGGTTGATGCGGTCAAAGATCTGGTAAAGAACAAGCACACAGTCGACCTGGCGATCGCCATCAAGAACAAGCGGCAGAATCTCCAGGACTTCATGACTGCAACGGCCGACGAGATCGGTATGGCTTTCGGGCAGCTCGCTCTTAAGCCAGCCTATGCAACCCATAGCGCTGAAAACGAGTCGGGCGTGGACTCCGTCAACGAGGCGCTGGCGATGTTGCAAGCAGGTGAATTGGCCGAAGAGCTGACCAAGCTGGCCGATACTCTTTAGGCTCGACATATAAGCTATGATTCCAGCATGGGTCAGACTCAATCTAGTACTGTAGGCGGTTGTCCCGGCTGTGGCGAGATGAACGAGCCGGGAATGGCATTTTGCATCAACTGCGGCCAAGCATTAGGTTCGGTCGCAAGCTCCTCCGACCAGCAAAGCGGCACGGTCTGTCCATCCTGCGGAGTTCTAGACGAGATGAACCACACCTTTTGTGTGGAATGTGGAGCATCGATGACATCACAGATGCCAAAGATGTCAACGTTTCCCACCGGCTCGGTAACGGCCGGCGCTTCTCAGCAAGCGTGGACAATGTCGCCGGCAATTGCAAAGCCTCAACCTAATTTCACCTTTGTGTCCGCCGCAGCCGGCATCGCTGCCGGGGTAGCGCTTGCTTTCATAGCCCGCAATGCGGGGCTGCTGAATCTGCTCACTCATTCCGGGTTGCCCAGACACGGACTGGTCATCTTTGCCCAACCGCCGGAAGCCACTGTAATGATCCAGGAGCGGTCCGGCCGCGCTTTCACAGTCGGACGAACCGGTAAGACCGGCTCACTGTCGCTGCCAGATCTACCGCCAGGATATTACCGGCTGACGCTCACTGCCAGCGGACGGATTCCAGTCGTCAAGGATGTTCAAGTCGAAGACGACAAACCGGCCATCCTTGGCTTCCCAGCAAGGATTGAACTTGCTCCGGAACGGTAGCCCGGCTGGGCACCATGCGAATCCAGACGATTTAAGTTATAGTTTGCAGGGAATGAAATCCTTGGTCTTCTTTCCGGGCGGAGACGGTTTGGAATGTCCTCAAATGAACCTGGCTCTTCTGGTCAACAACCTGCCTGCCCGAAATGCGGGCGGCCGGCCCCTAGAGGCGCGAAGTTTTGCGGCTTCGACGGCACCGCTATTGGTGGCAATAACCGAACCAGCGAAGTAGCCAAACCAGATACCAAGTCCAAGACAGTCGGAAAGGTATGCCCTACCTGTCAGGCAAGTTATCCCGAATATGCACAGTTCTGCCCGCGCGACTCAGCCAAATTGGTTTATGTCGAGGCCAATCAGCTGCGCAGAACTGCAGCCGATCAACCGGTCAGCCAAGCCCCTGCCAAAGAAGATCTGGCAGCACAGCTGGTCAGCACGCCATTCACTCGCTTGACCGGTGAAACAATCGAAGGGAAGTATCGGCTCGAGCGCGTCATCGGCGAAGGCGGCATGGCAATCGTTTACAAAGCCACTCAAATAAACATAGATCGGCTAGTGGTGCTCAAGATCATGCAGTGGCAGTTAAGGGGAAATGAGCGAGCGACTAAACGATTCGAGCAAGAAGCCAGATTTACCGCAAAGGTCAGCCATCCAAACGTCGTCTCTGTCTTCGACGTCGGATTTCTCGGTGGCGGGCAACCCTACCTGGTAATGGAATACATTAAGGGAGAGTCGCTTAGAGACCGGCTGGAGCGCATCGGGAAGCTACCTTTATCGGCCGCTGCAGCAATCATGGTCCAGTTGTGCCGCGGTTTGCAGGAGGCACACAAGTCAGGACTCATTCACAGAGATCTCAAACCGGAGAACATCCTTCTCCAGGAAGATGTTGACAGACCGGACTGGGTGAAGATTGTCGATTTCGGCATCGCGCACCTGGTGGTCGGCTACGAGCGGCTCACAAGAACAGGTAATATCACAGGAACGATCGCTTACATGGCCCCGGAGCAACTTCGCAACGTTCCGGTTGACACTCGCGCTGACTTGTATGCGCTCGGAATTGTTTTGTTTGAGATGCTGACCGGAACCATTCCGTTCGACGGGGAGAGCACCGAACAGATTTTGCTAAAGCAGCTGATGGAGCCGCCGCAACCACCTTCGAAGTTACGCCCGGAGATTGAGCCGGGCTCACCGTTCGATCTGGTCGTCATGAAGGCGCTGGAGAAAGATCCGGACAAGCGCTATCAGACAGCTACGGAGATGCGACTACATCTTGAGCATATTGCGCAGCAGTTGAGCGTCCGCAGAACCAGGATGTAGGACACGGCGTCTTCCTAATGTTGTTCATTTTCTTGTTAATCTCTACATAGCGCAGACCGCAGTCAACCGCGTCTCATGTTGGTTCGGTCATGGAGATAGTTTCAGATGAAATTAGAAAACAACTTTGTCTCCATCTCAGCAGCTTTTGTGCTTGCCTGGCTTGGCTGTCCGCCAGCGCCGGCCCAGTTTGGCCCAACCATTAGCGCGCCTGCTTCGGCGCTGCCGGCAACCCAAACGATTGCAGACTTTCATTTCGAAGCGCCGAGGCCCGAGCCGCCTTTAGGCGGGACGCCACCAATTCTGGTGCCATCAGACGTGACGAATCCTGGATTCACAGGCATCCGCGATCCTGGCTCTCGTGCTGCCGATGGACTAACCGGCGGGCTGGGAATATTGACACCGCTTTCTGGCATCCGGCAGCTTCCCGACGATAAGTTTGTCGGACTTTCAGCTCACTCTCCAGAAGACGGCGTGTATATTCGGGCCGGTAAAGATGCCAGATTCGACCAGATGAATCCGGACATGGTCAAGCTGCATACCGGACAGATCCTGATCGCTGTCAGTCATCCCAGTAAGTCAGCACTGGTTCAGACCTACCTGGGAGACATCTCGGTTCAAGCCGAAGGACAGGTGCTCGTCTCGTTCGACAACGGGCTTTTGCGAGTGAAGAATTTGATCGGGCAAGGAAATCGAGTCACTATCAGGCTCGACAAGGGACCATTCGCCGGTCCGGCAGACCCTGTCTACGCCATCAGCACCGGCTACGAGCTGACGGCCGGCAACCGCAAGGTTACGCTAGCCGATCTCCATCCAGCGGACGGCATCGGCAGACGAGGCATCCATCTGCTTGCCAAAGGTTATTTAGCTATAAGCCAGATCTCCCTGACCAGCGTACTTAGCGCCAGCGACCTTCTGGTAGATATGGCTCAGCAGACAACCGGAGCCAAGGAGAGACGACTGCTGTCAGATCTATCAAAAATGGCAGCCGTACTCAATTACGTTAATGGAACAACCGGCTACGTAGCTCAGCGCAAAACCCCGTAGTATCATGGGCTGGTCATATGCCCGGTATGAGCGCCCACTTAAGAGATGTTGGAGCAGATCTCCAATTCCGTATACAAAGAGCTACCTGAGCAACCGCAAACCAACGTCATTGTTCGATTGCTCGGTAACGACTGGACGGCTGTCGCGCTGATCGGTCTATTTTGCTTCCTGGCCTTTGGCAGCGCTCTATTCGGCAATTTCTCGTCTGATGACATTTTGCACACTTATTATGCTCACAAGATCTTCCACGGCAGGCCAGACCTTTTGCTCAAGGAGCTGATCGCTGCATGGCCGGACCGCAGCTTTCATCTACATTATCGACCAGGAGTCGAGCTTTCGTATGCAGGGGATTATCTGCTCTGGCAAGGCAATCCGTTCGGATATCACTTGAGCAACCTGCTCTTTCATTGTGTTTCGACTGCCTTCTTGTTTCTGACCACCAGACTTGTATTAGCCGGAAATGGTCGACTTGATGCTCACTTCATCGCCTTAACCGCTGCTCTGCTCTTTGCTGTCTTTCCAACGCACGCAGAGCCTGTCTGTTGGATTGCCGGCCGCGTAGACTGCTTGTGCGGAGCGTTCTTCTTTATCGCCCTCTGGAGTTTTGTCAAACATTCCAAAAGTAACCGGGTCCGATTGAAGACGCTGAGCCTGGCGACATTTGCCGCCTGTCTTGCCACTAAGGAGATGGGAGCATGTCTGCCCTTTGTAATATCGCTTTGGAGCTGGTTTTTCGACAGTTCGCAAGCCAGCTCCTTTGGAGCACGGCTTAGATATGTAAGTATCAAAACCTTGGACTATTGGGCAGTGCTCGCGGCATTCTTGCTCGGACGGAGCTTGGTGCTTGGAAATCCGCTCGGAGGCTACTCCGGTGCCGGCGCCGACCTGGTCTGGCGAGATCTCCTACCCAATTTGCTTCATCCTCACTGGCTCACAACTCTTGCCTATCCACTCAGACGGCTTGCAGCCGACGGTCCGGATAGTCTCGCCCAGAATCTTCAGACGATTTACATTTTGGTCGGCTCGACCATCATTTGGAAACTCTTGCGAGTCGCGCCCGGCCGGTCTGACCGGCGAATAATCTTCTTCTTTGCCTGGATGGTCCTCCTATCGTTCTTGCCTGTGTTGCCTGTGTTCTACATCTCACCACTTTTACAGGGAGGCCGATTCTTCTATTTGCCCTGTGCTTCGCTTATGGTGCTGTTTACCTTCGCCTTGTTGGGACCCGGCAGCTCGACCAAAGACAGGCATTGCCAGCGTATTGTAGGACTGTTGCTTTCGGGCGGGCTTCTCTTCTGTTTCATTGCGGCCTCACAGCGCAACAGCTCAACCTGGATTGATTCAGGATTGCAGCTACATACGCTCAAATCAGAGATTGCGGCGGAGATAGAGCACTTACCGAAAGAAAAGCAACTGGTCATTGTCAATTTGCCCAATTCATTCAACGGCACTCATATGTTTTATTTGTTTGAAATGCTGCAGCGTTTCGTCAGCCCGCCTTTTTGTCTCGCTAAGCTTTCCGACCGAATCGCAGCGCTGGAGCCAGTATCGTTCGGACAAAAGGTATTGTTGAACAAGGCACGATTGAAAGAGATGATCTCTGCGGATTCCTTTCGATTTTGTCTTTGGGATATGAAGCGAAGGCGACTGCAAACTCTAAGCCAGCAGCAACTCGCATCTCTTTCAACTCAGCCAAGCAATTGGCAGGTGGGTGCAAAACCAGCCCAGGACTTGAAATTGAGCATTCGAGAGATCGAATTCAAAGGGTCTGGCAAGTCCTTCCTCCGGCAATGTCGATACGAGACGAGCCTGCCGATTCAACCAGGCCACTACGACTTACTGCTATTGGTGGCAACAGCAAAGCCTGCTGTGAACTCCAAGCCTTTCGACGCTTCGCTCGAAGTATCCTGGGTGCCCAGTCATCAGTGCTATTTCGGTCATCATGATCCGTTCAAGCTGGCACTGACCGCTGATGGAAAGAGTCACACATATATTGTGCCGCTCGGTGAGCAGAAGAGCTGGAGTCTATCAGAACAAATAGATGGCTTGCAAAGCCGAGTCAAAGGTCGAAACGTTTCAGTCGAGATTCAATCAGCACGTTTGCTTAGCGGTAAACAGTACATTCCAAGCCTGTCTGCAAATCCCAGTCGATTTGCAACGTTGAGCAACGGGCTGCACCGATTGAAAGAAGGTCAGGCCCGATTCGACTTCGATGCAAGCGATCTGCCTGATGCAAAAGGAGTAATAGTCGAGCTATCTAAACCTTTTGGTCACTTCGCCTCCTTTACGAACACTTTGAGAGACGAGAAGTCCTCTGCTCTTGCCAGCGCGCATATGGAGCTGAACTTCACGAAGGGCTCCTTCGAGCTCCCGGCCCGTTGGTTAGAAACACCGGCCTGGTATCAAGTCAGGCTGGCCGCAATCTCTGAGACGAGGGCAATTATTGGATACTTCTCAGATCCGGTCTATTTGCAAACTCCAGACTACTCAGGCGGTTCTCAGCCGGATGAAACGTCTGAGCAAACTGAAAGTAACTCGATTTCAAGAGCGGATGAGCCGGCGCATAGTATTATTAGCAAGTAATTACACCAACATTAGCGTCTACACATATCATGTTGGGACTAGCTTCGCGCTCCCTTGAGTCCACCGGGAAAGCAGGTTCGTCGGCTGGGCGATTCAAGTCGTTCTCAGTTGATTGGATCGCATTCCTTTCAATTTTCGTCATCTGCATTCTCTGTTTTGCAAAATCTTTGTTCGGTTACTTTCAATCGGACGATTTCACCTTCATTCATCACGCCAGCCAGATCTGGACCGGACATCCCGAGCTTTTCTGGCGAACACTGCTTTCTGCCTGGGCAGAATCGCCGTACCATCTGCAGTATAGGCCGGCTTACATGCTCTCGTATGCGCTGGAGTATCCTCTCTGGCAAGGCAATCCTTTTGGCTATCACCTGACCAATTTCTGCCTGCATTTAAGCTCGGCTTTGCTGTGCTATCTAGTGACAAAGCGCACTTTAGAAGGCACGGCGCAGAGTAACCTGATAGCGCTGAGTACCGGATTACTGTTTGCAGCCCATCCGCTGCATTCAGAAGTGGTTTCCTGGATAAGCGGGCGGGTCGATGCCATTTGCGCGACCTTTTATCTGCTTTCATTCTGGTTATTTTTAAAGTCGTGCGACTCTCAAAGCAACAAAGCCAGGTCGGTAAGTTTGGTTTGCTTCGCCGCCGCTCTGCTTGCAAAGGAGATGGCTGCCAGCCTACCGGCAGCAATTTTCGCCTGGATCTTGTTTGTTAGTACGTCTCAAGTTCCAGCCACTAAAAACAAGATCCGGGATGCTTACACAAAAACAGCACATTATTGGTTCTTGCTGTTCGCATACATCGGGATAAGAGCGCTCATCCTGGGCAGCGTTGTCGGCGGATATGCCGGATACACCGGGCAGGTTTTCTGGGCGATCGCCTGGCAAAGATGGTTCGGCTCCGGTAGCTTGCAACGCCTTTTCTATCCATTGAGCGAAACGTTCTTCAGTGCACAGCATCCGCTGTCTCAAGCGATGCACCTGCTCTATCTGCTTTGTGGACTAGCTTTAGCATTGCGATTGGTGACGGCACCGTGGAGCCGCGACTACTTGAACAAGCTCGCCTTCTGTTTGGCATGGCTGATCATTTCCTTCATCCCGGTAATTCCAGTCTGGTTTCTCCAGGCTAATCTGCAAGGCAGCCGATACGATTACATCCCCTCAATTGCGCTGTGTGCGTTGCTGTCATTACTGCTCTGGACACCGGCGGAAGCCAGCAAGCGATTGAGTCCGTTGTGGTTGCGTCTCTACCAGAGCATAAGTATCATACTCCTAAGCTCATTTCTCTTATCCTTCATCATCGCGACAAACGGAAATTCGGAAGCTTGGCTACGTGCCGCAAGGCAGTCGAGGGCAATACAGTCACAATTGGTCAACGCAATTAAGGCGCTGCCGGACGACAAGAAGGCTGTGGTTCTCAATCTGCCTAAAGATTTCGAAGGAACTTACATGTTTTATCGCTTGGATGAGCTGCGCAGCTTTCTGAAGCCGCCATTTCTTCCAGACGATCTTTCGGCAAGGGTGGCCAGTCTGGAGCCGGAGTTCTTTGGTTCCGCTGACTTACTAAACCGGCAACGCTTAGCCGAGATGGTCGAGTCAGGCAGATATGAGTTTTTCCTCTGGGACAGCGGGCGACTCGTACTGCAATCAACAGATCTTCCGCAAGCGTTACCATCTCTGCCACCACCGCCAGCGATGCCACTAGCCGACCGGCAAGCTCGACTCCAGACAGATAGCGCCTCTGCCAACAAAGTCGTAGTAACCCTACCGGTCGATTCGGCGCCTGCGCGCTGCGACTGGCTTGAAATCTTAGCGATATCGACACCTAAGTCGGGAGAGCGCTTCAGGTCCGGGTATGGCAATCTCTACATCTCATGGGAGAAAGAAGGCCCGGAAGCTTTCGCGGATTCGCAGTTGATTCGCACTACCGTTACCGCCGATGGAAAGCCTCATACCTACTTGATTCCGCTTGGAGAGCACAAAAGCTGGGTGCTGCCTGAACGGATTGACAGAATCAATATCTGTACAACAGATACAGCAGCCAGCACACGAGTGCTAGCCACCCGCTTGCGTTCCGGAGAGCAGCTTGTCCCTGTCATTACTTTGAACGGACGGACCTGGAGGGAGCAGGGAAATGGAGTACATCAGCTAGTTATGGAGCCCGCGACGATTGATTTCAAAGCAGCGCTTTCCGCCGGAATTGAGAGCGTGCTGGTCGAAGTCTCCGAGCAAAACAGTCAGTTCGCTCAATTGAGTGGAACCTTTCGAGACTTTAAACCTTGCAAGCAAGCGCTGCTGACGTTCAGGCTGAATCGCTCGGCGGGAAGCTTTCGCCTGCCGGTAGAGAGACTGCCTAAAGCCGGTTGGTATCAAGTGAGAATCGCAGCCATAGATACCGGCAAAGAGATAGCCGGGTACTTCAGTGATCCGGTTTTTGTCTCGATCAGCGCCTCTCAAATAGCTAGCCAGCGCAGACTTCATGCAATCTGCCCCCCGATTTTCAGCAAAGCGAGTGAGCACTAATTACACTAATGTTGGACCTGCATCTACAAAACAGGACGCTTGCGCAGCCGACCGGGAAGGCGACGGAGAAGCTGTACCGCCGACAGACTGGCATCGCTGCTTGCGTGCTATTAGTCATCGTCTTTGCTTGTTACAGCAACGCCTTAAACGCCAATTTCAATTGTGATGATTTTTCACGAATTCACTACGCTTACAAGATCTTTCACGGTCAGCCAGAGCTGCTGATTCGTGAGTTAACATCAGCCTGGCCCGATGGCAGCTTCCAACTGCAATACCGCCCGCTCTTCGAGCTCTCCTTCGTGCTTGATTATCTACTGTGGAAAGCGAACGCATTTGGTTATCATCTTTCCAACTTGCTGCTGCACTGCGCGGCGACCTTTTTACTTTTTCTCACCGCCCGCAGCATGCTTGCGGTTCGCCAACAGAGAGGCTCGTTCCTGCCAGCACTTGTAGCGGCTGCGCTTTATGCCTCATATCCGCTTAGTTGCGAAGTCGTCGCTTGGGTGGGTTGCCGTGTGGACAGCATCTGTGCCATCTTCTATTTTGCTTCCTTCTGGCTTTTTCTCAGCTCATTACAAAACAAGCAAAAGCTCATAAGACCGCTTAGCCTTTTCTGCTTTTGTTTAAGCTTACTTTCGAAAGAGATGGGAGCCAGCCTCCCAATGGTGCTACTGGCCTGGATGCTCACTGCTCAATGGACAGAAAGAAAGACACTATTTTCAGTATTGAGAAAGTCTCTTTGGGAAACTCGCGCTTATTGGTCGGTGCTCGTACTCTACATAGTTGTAAGAGGGGTAATCCTGGGCAACCTGATTGGCGGTTATGTCGGGTCGACCGGCGATTCAATCGCTGAAAGTAGCTTGAATCGATGGGTGAATTCCGGTTGTCTCTATTACTTGGCTTACCCACTCAACACCGCGTTTTTCTCTAGCCATTCCTTTGTCGCAGAGGTGTTGCACCTGCTCTGCTTAGCCGGTGGACTGCTCATAATTTGGCGCATCCGGTCGTTCGGCTGGGCCGAAGATCGGATGCGGATAGTCATGTTTTCTGCACTCTGGTTCGTTCTTTCTTTGTTACCCATTTCGACCGTCTTCTACATCTCGCCCTTTCTGCAGGGCGGCCGGTACATCTACATCCCCGCTGCTGCTCTTTGCCTGTTAGTCACCACTCTTTTGTACCGTCCAGAGTCATTTGAAACAACGGCAAGTCGACAGCTCGCCGCTTTCAAATCGGTCTCTTTTCTGGTTCTAGTTGCTTTATTGTGCTGCTTTGTCTCTGCTTGCCGCGGAAATACGCAATGCTGGACGGACTCAGCGATGCAAACCATCGCCTTGCAGTCAGAGCTGGTCAACAAAATCAAACATCTTCAACACGAGCAAACACTTGTAGTGCTCAATCCACCAAAGGACATCGAGGGAGCGTACATGTTTTTCACATTTGAATTGCTCCAGAAGCTCCTAATGCCGCCATTCTTTCCATCCGATCTCTCAAACCGAATCGCTGCGCTCGAACCAAGATTCTTCGGGGAATGCCATTTGCTCAACCGATCGCAACTGAAAGAGCTAACAGAGCACCGGCTTTACCAATTCGCGCTCTGGGATCGAGAGAAACTAAAGCTAAATCTGGTTGCTCGCTCATTCTGGTCGCCATTTCTTTCGTCTCACCGGTCAAACGAATCGACCGTCTCCTTTGCTCAGGAAAGACTGTTCAGGTCCAAAGGTAAAGATCGGCGCATCCTTACCTATAGAATTGAGCCCCCGGCAGCGCCGCTCAAATCGCAATTTATCGGGATTACACTGATTAACGACAACTCGGCTCAAAACACGGCTGATGCGACTGGCGATGTGATTGCAATCGGCTGGTCTCCAGAGCACCGTGAACTCTTCGGTGAAGCACCATGGATAAGCCAGCCGCTTTACCGGCATGCCGATGCTCGAGAGTACCTATTCGCCACCGGTCAGTTCGAGAACTGGTCCTTAAGTGAAGCGATCGACAAGGTTGACATACATCTTCCGGCCGCTAGCAACGCTTCCATTGTTAACGTACGACTACTTTCCGGCGACCAGCAGCTACCGGTGCTCAAACTTGATTCACAGCGCTGGAGGCAACAGTTGGATGGGCTGCACATACCATGTGATCAGAACGCCACTATGACGTACGACGTCTCCAGCGTGCCAAACGCGAATGGAGCAGTAATCGAGATCTCCCAGCGCTACTCACAATTCCAGCAATACACGAACACCTTGAGAGACTTTAAGTTCTCCCCGCACGCAGCCGGCTCGATTAGATTTGCCAAAAGGTCTGGTCGCTTCAGTCTGCCGGCCAGTACATTCCGTCAGCCAGGATGGTACCAGATTAGAGCTGCCGCGATCGCAAAGACAGGGGAGCTGATCGGATACTTTGGTGATCCTATCTACATAAGCATCTCCGCTTTAGAGTCGAGACGAGTCAAGCAATCATCAGCCTTTCAGAATTCCGGATCAATCACTCGAGACCTCGGTCATGACTAGAACTCAGTTACTACTGTCTCGCAACGATCGGCCGGCTGGAATGAATCCGAGCGCCTCGGACAATGGCAATACATTCGATATGCTAGCGGCAATTCTAGTGATTGCAGCTATAAACCTGGTCTGCTATTGGAATTCATTGAGTGGATACTTCTATGCAGACGACATTGTCCATCTGTCGATGCTGCACTCGGCATTCAACGGTCATCCCGAGCACTTGTTGAGCTGCTTCTGGTCGCCCTGGCAGGATCGCACCTTCCAATTGTTCTACCGACCGGCCGTGGAGCTCAGCCTGGCAGTCGACTATTTGGTCTGGAAAGCCAACCCGTTCGGCTTCCACCTCACCAATCTGTTGCTCCAATTCGTGTCGTCTCTCTGCGTATTTGGAATCACAAAACGGCTTCTCCACGAGGTCAGCCGCAAGCAAGCCTATTTTGCCGCACTATTTAGCGGTGCGCTCTTTGCCTGCTACCCGTTGCACGGTGAAGTAGTCGACTGGGTAGTCGGCAGAGTGGACGGACTTTGTGTAGCATTTTACTTACTGAGCTTGTGGCTCTTCTTGAAGCGCGAGCAAGACGGAAGCGCTCGCTTATCCGCCGCCCTGTCAACCTTCGCGTTGAGCTTGCTCAGCAAGGAAATGGCGGTTACCTTGCCTCTCGTTGTCGCGCTCTATTCGTTCGTTTGGTCTACAGATCAGCCATCATTATTCAAAAGAACAGCAGCGTCGATTCGGCGCACTTTCCCGTTCGCGCTTGTCTTGCTCGCCTTCCTGGCAATCCGGAGCTTGGTACTCGGTACGACCATCGGTGGGCACACTTCCGCTCTCGCAAAACTCTTTGCTGATACGCTCACTATCAGGTTGTTCCATGTAGGTTCATTTTGGCAGCTCATTTTTCCGCTTAACCTGGAGCTAATTCCGCTGCACGGGAGACTCTCCACAGCGCTGCACATCACCTATCTATTGGCCGGTACGACTGTACTCTTGCGATGCCTCTTTCAGTCCAGCAGTCCGTCGGTGAGTAGACCGCTGTTCTTTCTTCTAGGATGGCTCTTAGTAGCGCCGCTGCCGGCCTTGCAAGTATGGTGCATAACCAGCGTATTGACCGGAGGAAGATTCGCCTACCTGGCTTCAGCCGCACTATGCATTTTAATCACACTCATTGTCTATCCATTCGAGAACCAACCGCGCCCTAAAGTGGCGCTACTAGAGGAAAAACGCCTTGATTCAGTCGACGAACCTGTTTGCGAATCTGCCACCGCAGTAGCATCGGTGCTCCGCAACGAAACCGGCAGCGACACATCGCCGCTTAGCTTGATTCGGTCGATTGTAGCTCGCCTTTCGATCGCGATTCTGATTACACTGATAATCTGCTTCAGTCTCATCACGATTCGAAACAACCAAGCCTGGCTGATCGCAGGCGATGAGACCAAAGCGCTGATGGCGGCGATTGAAAAGATCTCCAAGCGCGGAGATCCCCGTCGAATAGTGGTACTCAATTTGCCGAAGGATCGCTATGGCGCTCACATGTTCTACACTTTCGAGTTCCTGCAAAAATTGCTCAAACCACCGTTTCAAGAAAGCGACCTCTCCAATCTCGTTGGCTCTCTGGACTTGCGTTACTTCAAAGACGCCGACCTTCTGAACGCAAGCAGGCTAAAGGATATGGTGGCGACCGGCCAGTATCGTTTCTTTTACTGGCTGCCAGAAACCAGACAATTGCGAACAGCCGACCAGCAAATCGCCATGCTTCTTTCTGGCCAGTTCAGGACTGCCTGTCTGCCGGCACGTTTCGTAGGCGATCGCATCATTACTGAAAAAGGTCGGATCAAACACCGTTGGATCTACTGCCTTGATTCGCCGATTGCTGCCAATCGATTCGGTTTTATCGATGTAATCGCTTCCTTTTCTGCCAGAAAGCTACTGTCAGGTTTCAAAAGCCTCCCGGCTGAAGTTTCAGTCGGCTGGAGTTCCGCTCACGAGCAGCGCGCAGAAAGATTTTTTGCGCCGGTCTGGCAGCTCCATGAGGATGGCAAAGAACACACTTATCGATTTTCAGTCGGCGATCGCCGGTGCTGGTCTTTGAGCGATCGTATCGGTGCGATTTACATTGATATGCCGGAGGCAGGAGGTGCTGTGCGCTCAGTCGCGCTGGTAGACGGAAGCGGTCTCATTCCAACGCTTGCACCGGGCTCCGGGACGCTGCAACTGGACAATGACGGTACCTATAGTGCACTCGGGTCGAAAGTGACTTTACACTACGACGCTTCGCAACTGCCGAACGTTGCCGGTGTCGAACTGGAAGTTTCACCGCCATTCTACAGTTTCGATGAATACGAAGGAACATTGCGAGCGCTTGCACCTTCAAAGCGCTCCATACTTCGGCTGACGACCGAAAAGACTAAAGGCAGATTTGATATAGATTGCAAGACTCTACCGTCAGCTGGGTGGTATCAGGTAAGAATTCACGGACTGGATCGATCGGGGCGGCAACTGGGCTATTGTTCGGACCCGATCTCAATCAAAGTGGGGAAGCGCTTACAAGGAGCGCGAAATTAAGGATTATCGGTGGAGATTTTGGGAAACGATAGCCTAGTTCGATCCATAAAACTCAACAGCGTGGCGATCATCTTTCTTGCCATTCTCACTTACATTTGTTTCGGAAAGACAATCGGCGGATACTTTTACGCCGACGACTTCAGCTTTCTCGAGATGGCAAATGATGCTGTAAACGGGCATCCCGAAATCTTGCTGAAGCACCTCCACTCCTCTTTCCCAGACGGATCTTACACGCAGTTCTATCGACCGCTGATTCCCTTGACGATTGGTCTGTACTACGTATTCTGGGGTGTAAACGCGTTTGGCTATCATGTCGCGAGCTTGTTTACGCAGTTTCTCTCGGCGATGTTCCTTTACCTGGTGTCACAGCGGCTTCTCAGCGGGTATCTGGATAAATCGTGTCGATTGGCAGCGCTCTTAACAGCTTGCCTTTATCTCGCCAATCCACTTCATATCGAAGTAATTGCCTGGCCATCAGAACTAGGTGATGGAATCGGAACGGCGCTCTACTTGGCGTCAATCTGGCTGTTCTTGCGATCGCCTTGCCACAGGTCGTCCGGTCCAAGCTTGCTTACCTTTGCACTGAGCCTGCTCTACAAGGAGGTAGCAATTGGATTACCAGCAGTGTTGGTCCTGTCTGTTTACTTTCTTGAACCATCGGACGAACACTGGATTGCGCGCCTGAGACAGGGCGTGAAAGTGACAACCGGCTATTGGATCATTTTTGCGCTCTATTTGACGATTCGATACTTTGCACTGGGAACGGTTGTCGGCGGCTATTTCGGCTCTGCAAGCATGGGCGGCATCAGCACAATCATCGAGCGTATCTTCCTGCACGACGGGCTTTCGAAGGTGTCCTATCCGATCACACCCAGCCCGAACGATTCGACGTTCTTGGCTGTTCACGCACTGCAGCTGGCCTATGTCGCGATCGGATTGCTGGTGGCTTTTCGCTCGCTAACCGGTCTCTGGTCTGACAGAGCACTGAGCTTGATGGCATTTGCCGTCTGGTGGCTGCTTCTTTCCGTCCTTCCGACCCTGCCGGCCTGGCACATCTCATCGGCACTGTCCGGCGGGCGCTATATGCATCTTGCTCTTGCGCCGCTCAGCTTGTTTGTCGCACTGGCAGCGATTCCGCTTTTGCCTGCACCGTCGGCGCTACGAACCAAATCGAAGCGGCTTTGCAGTATTGCCGCCCACATTCTGATTTGCGGTTTGATCGCCTGTTTTGTCAGTTTAGCCCAGAGGGAGTCCGGAAGATGGCTCGCCGCCGGCCATGAGCTGGGCCGACTCCAGGCGCAGCTTCTAAGTACAATTGTCAAACAACCAGATGCCACCAAGCTGGTTCTATTGAACCCGCCCGACGAAATAGAAGGCGTACCGGCATTTACTTCGTTCAGCATGTTGCAGAGCGTTGTTCGACCGCCATTTTCAAACACTGACTTTTCGTCCAGGCTGGCCTCCTTAAGTGTTCTCTACTTCCCGAGAGATGTTTTGAACATCTCCCGCCTCAAGACAATGCTCTTATCGCAGAACTATGCATTTTGTGTCTGGAACTCCAGCCAGAAATGCCTGACTGGCTATCGACCCGGACTGGCTAGTCCGCAAACATGTACGACGGTAGAGCTACCGATTGTGGCTTACGGTCAAGTGGCCGAAGCTGGCGAACCGATAGAAAGATACATCTGCAAGATTCCGCCCGAAACCAATTTGTTGAATTACGACTTGATCGAGGTCACATCAGCCCCACAGCGACCTTCAAGTGGTCAGGTGCTATGCGACAAAGCCTGCCTCGCCTGGGCAGTGAAGCCCCATCTTTTCGATACAGGCATAAAGAAGCTCGAACTGAGAGCCGATAACTCCTCCCGATCGAGCCGACAATACCTATCTGTTTCTGACACCGTGAGCTGGCTGCTGGCAGACCGAACCGTTCCAATCTCAATAGACTTGCCGGCGCGATGCCACCAGAAGATACTTTCGGTCAAACTGATTTCCGGACGGACGGCAGCGCCGACTCTTCGGCCGGACAACTGGCGCGCAGGATACTGGCGCCAGAGCATTTATCCGCTGGACAGAGAGTTTGGCGCGTTCAGTTTTGACGCATCGAAAGTACCGGGGGCAGCAAGAGCGATACTTGAAATCTCCCCACCCGATATGCGATTCATAGATTTTTCCAGAACCTTCAGAGACCATACGCTCAGCGCTTACGCTTGGAAGAGAATCAAGCTAGATGGGTTGCAAGGCTCAGTCAAGCTTCCAGCCGCAATGTTTAAAAGCAATGCGGTGTATGAGTTACGGGTTGCCGCTCTTTCTGCAGACGACAAGTTAGTCGGTTTTCTTTCCGATCCGGTGGAAATTCAGTGCACAGGCTCGCACTTAAGTTCCACGCGCTAGAAACTTACAGTAAGCAAGCGCTTAATCGTTGCTTTATTTCATTACCGGTTTAACCGCTTAAGTTATACTGTGCGCGGCACGCCGCAAGCGATACACTGACATCCGATTTGGAACGCACACAATGTCAAGCAGACGACAAGATCAAATGGGCAAAATTTCAACCGCATTGATGATGCTGGTTGCCTTCGGATTCATTCTGCTCGCCACCACTTATGTAAACAACCCGGTTGCTGGGCAATATGAGCCACCGTTCGATATCCCGCCGCCGCCTCCGCCTCCGCCTCCTCCTCCGATTATCGAAATCCCACCACCACCGCCACCACCGCCGATTATTCCGCCACCGCCGCTCGATGGCACGCCACCAATTTTGGTGCCAACTGACATAACGAATGCTAACTTGATGGGCTTGGTCAACCCAACAAATCTAGGAGCTGTAAGCGGGCCAATCGGCGCTACGTCTTTGAAAGCGCTCAAAGAAGACAAGTCCGGACCGACCGATGGTCTTTACTATCGGCCAAAGACCGGCACCGAATTCACACACCCAAACAACTTTGAAATCGCGCTGACTTCTGGCGAAATACTCGTTTCGGTTCGCCACCCATCGCACAACATGGTAGTGACCAATCCGCTCGGTACCGTTTCCGGACTGGCCGACTCCGACGCGATCGTCTCATATAAGAACGGCGTTCTGCATGTTTTCAACTTGAACACCCAAAAAGGTGCCGTGCAGATCAAGCTGGACAAAGGGCATTTCGGCGGAGCAGCCGACCCTGTATTGCAATTGTCAGCCGGTTACGAGCTCGTCGCGGCCGATCGCAAACTCTCCCGCAGCGATGTCAGACCGCCTGACGGCGTCGGGCGCAAGAATACGCGGTTGGTTGAAGATGGCTATGTGGCAATCAGTCAGTTTGCGCCGGAAAGCCTTCTCAACAATAGTGAGATTCTCGCTGACATGAATCAGCAGGCAGCTGGAACCAAGGAGAAGCGAATTATTAACGATCTCTCGAAGATGGCTGCAGTGCTTAACGTTGTGAATGGCTCCGGCGGATTCGAAGCTACCAGTAAATCACGCTAATCATTAACTAGAGACTACAGCTGCGGGCAGATCTCAACCGGAACTGCTAAATTGTTCCAGCTGGGTTAGCATGTATGTTCGGGGCCAAGAATAACAACCGGTTATGAGAAGAGTGGGTTCAATCGTCAAAAGCCTTGCGTTGGCTGCGCTGCTCGCCAACGCGCAATCTGGACAGTCGGCAGCCCAGGTAACCGCTGCCACAACTTCGGCCCAGTCGGCTTCATCTTTTCCGCCGGAATTGGAGCACCTCAAGCACTCGCTGGAGCAAGCTCGCCACAGATCGAACCGTAACGCCGAAGCCGATGCTCTGTATGATCTCGCCAAGGCTTGTTTTGAAGCTCATGATGCAAAACTAGCCGAGAGTTTTATGCGGCAGTGTATTGAGGTGGAAGGCACACTCAAGCGGCCGGATTCAGAGATCAGAGCGCTGGTGGCACTAGCCAATATTCTCGTTTCAACGCATCGCAACGAGGACGCCTTGAGAGAGTTCGGTCAAGCTCTGACTGTGGCCAATAACCACCGGAGGGAATCCCAGGCGGCATCGATTGTAGGCAATATGGGAGCGCTTGCGCTCGTCTCCGGACATTACGATGAGGCCCAGAAATTGTTCGAGGAAGCCCGCGGCACAGCGGCACGCAACAAAGATGCTTCCGGACAGGGCAATGCGTTGGTTAATCTGTCCGTGATTGCACGAGCTCGCCGAAATCCGGACGAAGCGGTAAAGCTCTTAACTGAAGCGATCAAAGTCTTAAAGGACGGCGGTGATGACCGCAGCCTGGGCGCGGCATACATGGAACTCGGTCGAACGCAATCGGACGGCGGCGAACCGAGCGAAGCGATCGCCAGCTATAGACAAGCGGTCGAGCTTCAAAAAGGCGAACTGGACAATGTTTCAGCAGCCAAATCGCTAGTAGCGATCGGACAGATCTTTCGCGCTCAGGATCGATTCAATGAAGCAGAATCGGTATTCAAGGAGTCCTCCGAGCTGCTGTCCGGAGAGACTGCCCCCGGATTGACGCTCGACGTGCTGATCGGACAAGGGGGTGTTGCAGCAGGCAAGGGCAATTTCGCGGAAGCTGAGCGCATCCACAAACATGCGCTCGCAATGGCTCGCAAACAGGCCGATCGCATTCGAGAACGAACCATCCTTTCTGAGTTAGGATACGACTATTTTGCCAGCGGCTCTCCTGAGCAAGCGATGAATCAGTACGTTGCTGCCTTCAGCCTGCTCTCCGAGCAAGAACCGAATAATCTCAAAGCGAAAGGTATTCTTCTTACCGACATCGCTATGTCCTGTAAGGCAGTGGGCCAGCTGCCGGCAGCAATCTCCAACTACGAACAAGCGGTTGAATGTTTTACAAAGGCAGGTGATTCCGCCAGCAAGGCTCAAGCGCTCAACAGCCTGGCAGTAGCATATCTGGACAACGGCATGCTGCCGAAATTCGACAAACACTACAATCAGGCTAAGGAGCTCTACGCAACTCTTCAAGACAGACGGGGAGCCGCGGTTCTGGACTACAACCTGGCCCAGTTCAATCTAGTACAGGGGCATCCGGCTGATGCCATTCCGCTTTACGAGCAGGCACTGGCCAACGCCCGCACCGCCGCCGATACCACTTTCGAAGGGCAGATACTGCGCGGGCTTGGTCTTGCCTACCTGTATCTCGGCAGATCTGGCAAGTCGCTGGAGTGTTACAAGCAAGCGATGCCACTAGCTGACTCTTCGGGCAACATCGAGTCGCAATGGGAATGTGCTCTCGGACTTGGCAAATCATATAAGGCGCTAGGTCAACTGGATGAAGCCATCAAATATCTGAGATCGGCTGCAGAGTTAGTAGAGAAAGAGCGCGGCAAACTCTCCCGTGACTCGTTTAAGACCTTTAATCTCGACATGCGGCAGGATTGTTTCCTCGAACTGGTGGATGTCCTGGTCAAGGCCCATCAGCCGGCCGAAGCACTCGAATACGCGGAGAAGGGCAGAGCGAGAGCCTTCCTGGACCTGCTGGAAGGGAGACGCTCTCGGCGTCCCAATGATGGACTGACCGGCGATTCGCGAGCCCCTGTGCCGACTTTCGACTTGGCATCGCTTCGACCGGCCGAAGCTGGAACACGGGGGATTGAGGTCGTAGCGCGCGCCACTACCTACGTCGAAGCTACTACCATTAGCCCGATCAACGCTCAGGCACCGACCCTGACGGAGATCAAATCGCTCGTCTCGAAGAGCGGGTCTACGTTCGTAGAGTATTTCGCGCTACCCGATAAGCTCCTGGTTTGGGTTATCCACCCAAATGGTCAAATCGAGATGCCACCGCCGATAGTGATTAGCAGGAAGGCTCTGACAGCAAAGATTACCGATACTTACAAGGCAGTAATCGCTCATCCGAGATCGCCAGAGGAGCTGAAGCTAGCAAACGATACGAGAGACCTCAAATTGAGAGAGCTCTATTCACTTCTGTTCGAGCCGGTCATACCCTTCCTGCCCAAGTCAGCAAATGCCGACATTACTATCGTTCCGCATGGTCCGCTTTTCTCCGTGCCATTCGCTGCATTGACTGCTCCCAGCGGAAAATTCCTGGTGGAAGAGCGCACGCTCAGCTACATACCGGCGATAGGAGTACTGAGAGCGACCCAAAAGCTCAGTCAAGAATCAAAAACCGGCGACCAACAACTGCTTGCATTCGGCAATCCGATTACAAAGCAGATCTCATTCCTTGGCACATTGCCTTACTCAGAGAAGGAAGTTAAGCGCGTCGCTGAATTGTTCGGAGCCAATCACTCATTATTGAAGATTGGCGGTGAGGCGACCAAGGCAGAATTTTTGAAAGATTCACCGGGTGCAACCGTAATCCATTTGGCCACGCATGGTCTGGTCAATGAAGAACATCCGATGGAATCGGCTCTCGTGCTTGCACCATCGGGCAATGATGACGGGCTGCTGACAGTCAGGGACATACTGCAACTGCCCGCTTTAAAGTCACATCTGGTAGTACTTTCCGCCTGCCAAACAGCTAGAGGCAAGATCACCGGAGATGGGGTCGTCGGACTATCGCGATCTTTCATAATCGCCGGCACACCATCCATCTTGGTCAGTCAATGGAATGTCGACGACGTCATCACGGAGTTTCAGATGGTGGCGTTCTATAAGTCATTCCTGGCCGGTGCAAACAAGAGCAAATCCTTGCGTGAGGCCCAACTGAAAACTATCGCTCTGCTCGAGAAACCAGCTCTGGGACAAAGCCCGGCAGAATTGAAATCACGCGCCAATCCCCGGTACTGGGCAGCATTTCAGTTAATCGGCGAACTACAATAGTTGATGCAACAACTTGATCGGCAGGCGATTACAAGCGAGCCAGTTTTGCCGGGAAGATAAGCGGCTTGCTGACGTCAATTCTCAAACCACCAAATATCCGGAAGTTGAATCCGGAAAATCCGAGTTGATTCGAGCCCATATTGAAGATTGGCTGAGCACGAACGAATGCATAGACCGGCCAGCGTGGCTTGACACGGCGTGCCGCCTCGAGCGTCAAAATAAACATCTGATTATTCGGACCGGCTAAACGGCGCTTGCGAAAGTTGGTTATGAAAGTATTGTCCGACGACAGAATCCAGGGACCACGGCGATATACGCCGCCAATGCTGTAGAACTGATCGCCTTCCTGGAATCCTTGAAAGACATTGAACCAACGCAACTGTCCGATCACACTGCCATAAACATATCCACGGTATCCGACCGGCCTGGCAATTGACAAACTCGGAAGCAGATCATTAAAAGAGCGGCTGTGTGAAACAAACAGCTCCCGCACCATAAATCCGGCGGTGGCAGTCGTTTTTTTAGTAATCGGAATATCTTGGTCGATGCGCATGCCGACCGACTGAATATTGCGGCTGAGAAGAGAGTCACTTCTCGTGTATTGGTCGCGCAGGAAAAAGTAGTTGGCAGCAACCCTCGTCCGCCTGGTCAAGGCATAGCCGAGCGTCACGTTTGGAGCAGGACGATAAATCATATCGGCACGCTGACGCTTGCGAGTCTGCAGAATATTAGTTTCAAGTCTTAGAGAGTTCTCGACATTGGCGTTGAAAAACATGCGCCCGGGTAATCGATAGAGAATTCCGGTCTCAAACGAATTCAGCGTCTCTCCCGCGGATGGTCTTTCCGGCAGCTTGACTGGCGAAAGCTCAATCGGCCTTTCCGCCGCATCCTGCGTCGCCTGAGCAATCGAGGCATCGGCACCGGGGCTGGTCGAAAATGGCTCGTGAAATGTCACCGGCGATGGAGCGGAGGCCGGAACAGCAGCTGGTTCAGCCGGCGATTGAGCGAACGCCGGAAGGGCAACCACACAGCCGAGCGACACGAGCCAAGCGGCTAACAGCTTGTTTGCTAGTTTTCGACCCATCAAAGTCCTGGCTTTCTATCTAAAAACCGGTTGCCAACAGAACCAATAGTAAGAGATTCCACCGCCTGATTATAGTCGAAGGTCAACTCCCTGAATAGAAGCATGCCTTCATGCAAGCGCGCTTGCCAAGAAGCCCGGAAGCACATGGGACATTGTATTCAGGTGCCACCGCAGCCGGTGATAAGATCTAGTTACTCTGTAAATCCCTATATTGCATACCAGGACTGAAATTGAAGAAAGCAACAGAAAAACCGTCGATCGAACTGAAAGATCCTGCCGTCAGAGTCGTTTTGCTTCCCAGAGACACTAATCAGCACGGCACCATTTTTGGCGGAATCATCTTAAGCTACCTGGATATCGCCGGTGGTGTGGAAGCACACAAACACACAGATCTACCAATCGTGACGGTAGCTATGAACAAAGTGGAGTTCAAGGAGCCGGTAAGAGTAGGCGAAGTAGTTAGCTTTTACTCACAGACTCTCAAAGTTGGCAAAACCTCTGTCACTGTTCACGTCGATGCCGAAGTCGACAGGCACGGTCAGCTCCTGCACGTGACATCAGCCGATCTGGTCTTCGTGGCAGTTGACTCGAACGGTCGCCCAACACCGATCAAGCCTTAGGTCGCTCAAAACGGATATGATATGACCCGGAAAGTGCCTGCTTGTCAACAGAATCAATCATGTCATCAAAAGTAGCTTCACAAACCCAGGAGCGCATTCGTCTCTATCTCGGCACCGGTTGCGGAAAGACAACGGCCACCTTCGGCATCGTTATGCGAGCCGTAAGCACCAGCAAGAATGTCACTCTTGTGTTCTTCGACAAGCTCGAACAGAACTCCAGCGAAGGTCGAGCGCTTAGAATCCTGGCCGACGAAACCGAGCCGGGACTGGGCAGATTAGAGGTTCATTACACCGGTGTCAACCGGCTGGGAGCCGGCCCGGGCGGCAGCTTCCGGCTATACAGTTCACCGAATGGCATCTTGCCTGAAGACACCGATGCAGCCAAAGAAGGGCTCAATTTTGTCCGACAAGCGCTCGAGCGAAAGGACGAAATAGTGATTTGCGACGAGCTGTTGGATATCGGCAGGGTAGGCATCATCTCCTGGGACGAGATTAGACCAGTAATTGAGTCTCGTCAGGACCCAACAGTGCTGGTGATGACCGGCAGGCGAGCGCCGGATTGGTTAATGGAGCAAGCAACCACTATCTCCAGCACGGTCCAACTCAGGCACCACGGTCGAGCAATCGAAGGTCTCGATTGTTAGTTGGCGATTCGGTGATGTCGGAAAAATTTCCAGATCTCTTCACTGGCATCAAATGAGCGGCAGGTCTTGCCTATGAAGCGTTTCGAGTAGTACTGAAACCCACCCGGCCAAGTGTGTCCGCCACCTTCAATTTCGAAAACCATGACCGGACAGCCAGCTTGCTCTGATTCGTACAGCATTTGCTTGGCCGTCATGCCACCCTCAGGTTCAGATTGCCAGAGGAGCTTGGCCTCTGACCGGCAACGGTTGTGCTTGACCCAAAAGTCGATTGACTCTGCGGCCGAAAGTACCGAACCTTTCGGTCCGAATACACCACCGACAGTGCCTCCCTGAAACGGTATCAGCGGATCTTCTGTTCCTAGAACCAATAAAATGGGAACAGGTTTGTTGCTATTACAAATCACTCTCAACTCATCGGCCACTGAGGCAGCAACCGAAGCGACAGCAGCGATTGACTGCGGCAAAGTCAGAGCCAAGCGCTGAGCGAGAAATCCGCCATTAGATATGCCGGTTGCGTATACCCGAGAGCGATCAATCTCATATCGATCGCATAGCTGCTCGATCAGTACCCTCACGAATGAGACATCATCAACGCCATTTTCGGTCGCTCGTCGCCCATCGTTCCATTTATGATCGATGCCTTCGGGGCAGCAAACGATGAATTTATGGCGATCGGCAATTTCATTTAGATGAGTCAGAATGTTCATTCCTGACGCTTTACCACCACCGCCATGGAGAGCAATCACCAGCGGTGCAGCACCCTCCCCCCCTGCAGGAATATGCAAGTGGTACTTCCTGGTGGTGCCAGCGGCGAGCAGAGAACCATGCAAATCCGTTGCAGCAGTAGCTTTTGCTGAGGTGGGCTCACTCACGATTTGCACCAGAGGCAGCACCAAAAATTTACTTTAGCGAAGCGGTCTTGAAGCTAGTTCTTAGTTGCATTAGCAGTGGCAGCTTCGGTCCCTTTGGATGAACTAATTATCTGCTGCTTGATTACCTCTTCCGCCTTTAAAAGCTGAAGATCCTTGCCGTCGGCCGGCGAACGTTTGAAATCCTTAAAGGATGGATCGAACCACCAGGGACCCTTGCCGGCCTTGAACTCGTCGTCCTTCAACTTCAGCTCGAAGTCTGGCACGATGCCGGTCTTGTGAATATCGGTGTCGTTGGGGGTGAGATACTTGGCGATCGTTACGTTGATGCCGGAACCATCATCTAGTTTATTGATTGCCTGCACTAACCCCTTGCCGAATGATTTCTCTCCCACCAACTTCGCGCGTCCATTATCACGCAATGCACCGCTGAGAATTTCGCTGGCCGAAGCCGAACCGCCGTTAATCATGACAACGAGCGGTAAGCGCGAGATCGGATGATGAGTAGATACCTGTGACGTCTTGTAGCCGTCGGCGTCGATCGTGCTTACGATGATGCCGTGGTCGAGAAACATATTGGCTATTTCAATCGCGTTCGAGAGCAAGCCACCCGGATTGTTGCGCAAATCAAGAATGATGCCGCTGGTGCCAGAGAGATCTTTCAGAGCCTTGCGCATCTCTTCATTGGCTTTCGAAGAGATGAAACTGTCGAGTCGAATGTAGCCCAGATTTCCGGGCAGAGTCGTCTGATTGGCAACTGCTCGGATGGGAATCTCCGCTCTCATCAGAGTGAACTTTTTATGCTCGGAACCGCGCAGAATAGTGAGCGACACTCTGGTGTTAATCGGTCCACGGATCGCCTTAACAACCTGATCAAGCGACTGCCCTTTCACCGGTTTGGCATCGACCTCGGTTATTTCGTCGCCGGGATGCAATCCGGCGGTGTACGCCGGCGTATTTTCAATCGGAGCGATTACAACTACTTTGTGGTCTTTGTTCATGCCCAGCTGCATTCCGACGCCGAACAAACGCGCCTCAATCTGGGACTTCTCTTCGTCAAATGCATCGCGGTTCAAAAAACGCGTGTAGGGATCGCCCAGTGAAGCCAGCATCGACTCAATCGCTTTATGAGAGTCATCCGGCGTCTTTAATTTGCCGTCATAGCGGTGCTCCCAGCGATGCCAGTCCTGGCCGCCGAACTTCTGGTCGTAGTATTGCTCCTTGATCATGCGCCAGGCGCGCTGGTAGAGCATCTGCGGCGTAGTGGACAGATGGGGGAGTTGAGCATTGGCGGCAGAGCCCGGGCTCGAGCCGGACTGTGGCATGATGCAGCCAAGCCACAGAGCCATGAGACTGGTCAGGGAAGCTACTAACACCCGCGTCAGCGTTCTTTTGCCAGACAACTTATGTGTCTCCTTTTTGAGTCAGCGCAAACTATTACCGGTGCCATCAAGGTCGTAGCGAGATAGAAGCCGCCGGCTCGCCTCCGTCTTATTTAAAGTATCTCCTAGACATCATATTAACCTTTTAGTGTTGAGATTCAAAACATTTAATTGTGGAGATTCCACCCGGCAACTGGTGGGGCATTCAGGCGTCAACCAGCCACTGGCGCGGTCTGACCTAAATTTTTTCCCGTGTCCGGAGCTGTTTCCGTAATTTAACATGGACTCTAGCTTCTCGGCAGCCCGGCTCAGTCCCCAAAGCTCGGGATCCACGCCGAGTTCTCGGGCATACTTCTTTATAGTCTGATTCCTCATGGAGTGAAACTGTGGCGCCAAGCAAGGGAATGATGGTGGATCTAATCGAAAGCGAGCAGTCGCTCGAAATTCCTGTTGCAATCTCAGGCGAACCAAGAGTCAGAATAAGTGCAGAATCGCAGGCAGCATCGAAACCAGGCGAAGGAATGTCCAAAACCACGAAAGTCTGGCTGAAGCTACTGATTAGTGCGGGCATGTTCGCCAGCCTGTTTCTCTTCGGAAAGGTCGATCTTTCCAAGTCCTGGGAAGCGGCGATTCACGCTAATCGCTGGTATCTTGGCAGCGCCGTTTTGATCTTTCTTGCTTCCGTTTTCCTCAACTCACACCGCTGGCAGCTGCTCACCTCCGCTGTCGGCTTTAGACGACCGCTGAAAGATCTCGTTCAGTACTACTATGTCGGTCTGTTTTTCAATCTTTTCCTTCCTTCGACAGTCGGCGGCGATTTCAGCCGCTGCTATTACCTTTCCAAGGGAACGGGAAAGCACGCGGAGGCTTTCTATTCGGTTCTCGCTGACCGGGCTCTGGGCATCGCCGTTCTGTTCATGATGGCGTCGCTCGGGCTGCTGTTCGGGCCCGGTGGCAGCGGTCTTCCCTGGCAGCTGAAGTTGCCCATTTTCGCCGGCACAATCGTAGTTTTCGGAGTACTGCCGTTCGTTCCCCAGTTGTCACGCGCGGTTTTGGGCGAACACAATTGGGTGAGCAAGCAGTTCAATAACTCGTCAGCTGCAGTTTACTGGCAAGACAAAAAACTGATGGCGGTATGCCTGGTCTGGTCGATCGTTCTTCAGTTGATCATGGTCGGCATTCACATCGCAATCGGTCTGGCGCTTGGTCTAACCAACATTCCACTCTGGTATTACCTGGTGTTCTATCCGTCAGTGGCGGTGCTCGGCTTCATCACACCCAGTTTCAACGGCATCGGCATCCGCGAATGGGCATACACCTACTTCCTGACGATGATGGGAGTCGACCGCTCGCAAGCGCTCACCTATGCTTTGATCTGGCTGGGATTGACAACACTCATGAGCCTGATGGGCGGCATTGTGTATCTGCTTGGGCACTTTAAGATTTCAGCTGAAGAAGTCGAAAAATTCCAGCACCAACCGCTTACTTAGAAAGCCGGTATCAATGAGCGCCTTTCCCGCCGGTTATCATCCACTGGAACAAGGGCTGATTCGCCGAGTTCTCGAGGATTCAAGCTCGACCGGATTACAGTTGTATCTGGTTGGCGGCTACATTCGCGATGCTCTCCTGGGAAAGTACGGGCCGGGGAAACAGCCGCTTGATTTCGATTTCGCCGTCTGCGGCGGCGCGGCGATCGCCTTGGCCAGAACACTTTCAGACAAACTGTCCGGACACTTTGTCTTGCTGGATCAAGCGCTCGACACGGCGCGAGTAGTGCTCGATTCCGGGGAGATGCTCGACTTTGCCGGCTGCGTGGGCGGCAGCATTGAGACGGATGTTACTAGGCGCGACTTTACTTTGAATGCCCTGGTCTGGAATCCGAAAGAGCCTGAGCAGATACTAGACCTGATCGGGGGGATGGCCGACCTTAAGGAACTGAAAATTCGCGCAATCGCCGAAAAAAACTTCGTAGACGACCCACTGCGTATGCTCAGGGCATTTCGCTTTAGCACCACTCTTGATGGCACAATCGAACCGTTAACGCGCTCAATGATCCGTCAAAACGCTGCTTTACTTACACAGTCGGCGCCGGAGCGAATCAATTACGAACTGTTTGCAATCCTCAACTCGAAGAATGCCACCGGCGTTTTAAGAGAGATGGGCGAACTGGCAATCCTGGAAGAGATCTTTCCAGAACTGATTGAGACAAGACGAGTTACGCCCAACGCATATCACCACCTCGGACTCTGGGATCATTCGCTTGAAGCGGTCGCACAAGCGGAGATGCATCTTACTGACCTGCCGACCTGGGTACATGAAGATCTAAGCGTCGAACTCTCGGCGGGAATCACCAGATTGCAAGCGATGAAGTTAGCATGCCTGCTTCATGACATCGGCAAACCTGGCACCTGGCAGATCACTGCCGAGGGCCGGCACAGCTTTTACGGGCATGACCGATTGGGCGCTGAGATGTGCGAAGTAGTAGCCGAGCGACAGCGGTGGTCCCGCCCGGTCTCACGCTTCATCGTCAACCTGATCCGCTGGCATTTGCGTCCCGGTCAGCTTTTCCACCAAGGCCGACCAACCGACCGAGCGGTCCTGCGCTTTTACAGAACTATCTCTGCGGACACGCCGGCATTGATGGTGCTGGCCTTTGGAGATTTCGGCGCGACCCGTGGACCCGGTCTCGAAGGTCCGAAAAGAGATGCACTTGAAAAGGATTTGCATGAACTTCTAGCCGGATTTTCCGTCTTTGTTAAAGGACAGAGCGCAATGCAAAGGCTGATCGATGGTAACGACATCATGCAATTACTTGGCATCCATCCTGGTCCAATTCTGGGCGAGATTCTTGAGGCCGTCGCTGAAGCACAAGGTCTCAAAGAGATACGAAATCGAGAACAGGCTGAACAATTCGTCTGCGAGTACTACCGCAATAAAGGCGATAGTTGAGCAATTAATCACTTGGAAACCGAATTTAAGGCATAAATACTTCCAGTCCGGGAATAAGAACAGCAGACGGGAAGACCCGATCTGGGCACCCGAAATCAAGAGCGGGAGAGCTTTTCAAGCGCTTAGCTGAGGAAACTTCATCCAGGCACAATCGTCAACTAATTGCGGGGGCAAGAACTCTCATGGACAAAGGTAACCCAATGAATAACACAAAAGGCGACAAGCTCCGCAATTACACAGTAATCGCTCGATTGGATGATGCAATACCGCTAAACACCGATGAGTGGCTGGCGGTAGAGCAACTGCTCAATCAGATCAGCGAGTTTGTTCCAATCTCACTACTCAATACACTTACCGAGTCGATCATCAATTATGCCGACGACCAAGCCCGACGAGGCTACTTGCTCGGACAAGAAGATCTGGTTGCGGAACTCCGAAAGAAAGCCGCTCGCATCGCTTAGGCTCAGTTTTTCACAGCTGAACCGGCCGGAATTAGAATGCGAACGGTCACCACTTTCGGTGATTAGGACTCAAGAAACTATTGAGTTTGGCCCAATCGGCGATTCGCAAATGATCGCAATTGGTACAAATTCAAATAGTGATTCTAATCTCCTGATTTAACCGATGAAAGCTCCCGATCTAAAACTCTCGCACAAAATCATCATCCTGGTTAGTGTTCCGATCGTCTTCATGCTGGTCTTCGTGTCGGTGTTGACCGTCCTGCAAAAGAAAGCGGAAGATGAAATCTGGCGCGAGCGCCATTCGAAAGCAGTGATTGCCGAATGCAACACGCTCATGCGCAATTTTATGGACGCCGGAATGTTCCTTTACTTGTTCGAGCAAACACATCAGCTCAATCTGTTGAAACGATATCAAGGATTGTCGGAACAGATACCGGTGCAATTGAACTCCTTGAGAATGATGATGCGGGAAAGCCCGCACAAAGAAGCTGTGCTGGAAGAACTCAATCGAGCCGGCAACGCCGTAGTTGGATTGCAACGCAGCGCCGACGAAATGATCGAGCGCAAGTCGACCGGCGGTCATTCCGAAATCGCTTCTCATGCCGAGTTTTTGGCCACCTCAAGTCAGATGCTTTCCTGCTTGCGACAACTCATCAAAGAGCAACAGGAAGTAGAACGAACCAATCCACAGAAAGAAGCGTTTCTCCGCTCGATGATCGTCTATTGCATGGCTGCCGGAATCGCAGCAAGTATTGTATTGGCGATCACGCTTGCCGTGTATTTCAATAGAGCATTGACCAGCCGGCTGCTCGTATTGGTCGATAACACCAATCGGCTGGCATCAGGTAAGGCTCTCAATCAACAGCTCGCAGGCACCGACGAGATCGCGCATCTTGATGCAGTCTTTCACGACATGACGGAAAAACTTGCCGATGCAGCCAGGCGCAAACAAGAGCTGATTCAAATGGTTACGCATGATCTAAGAACACCGCTGACTGCAATTGATGCTTCACTACTTATTTTGACATCGGGCAGAGCCGGGAATCTAAGCGAGATAGCCATGAAGCGTGTACAGTCAGCCAAGCGCAGTTCAGAACGCTTACTGAACCTAATCAACGATCTGCTCGATATCGAAAGGCTCGAGACCGGTAATTTCCCGCTCGACAAGAAGAAGGTCATGGTTCAGCAACTCCTGGAAAATGCTACCGATTCGGTCAGAGCATTTGCGGCCGATCGCGGAGTAACCTTGCAAACCAAGGAGACAGATGCCACCGTTTTCGCAGATGCTGCGCGGCTTGAGCAGATATTGATCAACTTAATTTCAAACGCAGTCAAGTTCTCACCTGAAGGCGCCTCGGTTGAGCTTACGATCGACACTGCCGGCGATCAGACTGAATTTCAAGTAATCGACCACGGGCGAGGCGTTCCTAAGGAGTATCAAACTGTCATATTCGAACGTTTCGGTCAGGTTAAACAGGAAGATTCCGCCCGCGGTAAAGGAACAGGGCTTGGTCTGCCGATTTGCAAAGCGCTGGTGGAAGCTCACAAAGGCTCGATCGGCGTGCGTAGCGAGGAAGGAGCCGGCAGCATCTTCTGGTTTCGCATTCCCCAATCGCAGGAGTAGAGAGGTGCATTCCCGTGCAAGGGATGAGAGCAATTTTTCTTTCATCAGCGCTGTTACTATCCTGCCAATTGCTGACATCATGCGGTAGCGGAGCTTCCTGGGATCGCTCGTACAATTTGAGACAGTGGGAGAAGCTGAGAATTACAGCTGAGTCAGCTTTCTTGGCCGGCGATTATGAACATGCCCAGGAGCTAATGCAAGGCGCAGTAGACTTCGCGGCCAATATCGGTGGCACGGACTTCCGGCTCGGTAATACACTTTCGCTGCTCGGCGACGCAGCGAACCGAAACGGAAAGAAAAAGGAAGCGCTGGCATACTACGAGCGCGCGCTCTCTCAGTTAGATGCGAGTATGGTGCGCGAAAACAATCGATTTGACAGACGCTTGCTGCAAGAGGATATTGCATCAGTTGCTCTAAAAGTCGGAGATTTGGCTCTTCAAAAAGGCGACCTCGCTGCAGCGGAGAGTTCTTACGGTCAAGCTCTCAATCTCTACAAACAATGGATCGGCAGCCAGCCTGGACAGCTCATTTGTGAGGGCTACGGTCGCTCTCTCTTTGGTCTAGCAGTATTGGATAGCAAACGAGGCAAGCTGGACAGAGCGGCCAAAACCTTCCATTTAGCATTGAATTCTCCCGCGACCGATCAATACTCAGGCAGGCTTAGAGACCAGCTCGAACAGCTTTATCAAGCCACGACTCGCAGCGGCGCAACAACAGCGAGCGTCGAGGCCGTTCAACCGGGCGATCAATTCAAGGAACTCATGCTGGCTGCCAAAGCCGGAATCGAGTCAAAGGATTTCCTTACAAGCAGGCAAAAATACGCAGAAGCAGTTGCAGTTGGTGAGAAATCAGGAGTGGACAAAGAGAAGCTGGCCAGCGCATATCACGGGCTAGCAAAGAGCTTCGACTGGCTCAAACAGAAAGACGCAGCTGAACAATACTATCTTAAGGAACTCGCACTGAGAGAGACTCTGGTCGGTCAAGAAGATCATTACGATTTCATTTTGGCCAAGCTCGCCAGGCTGTGCCATTCTCGCCATGACGAAAAGAGCGCCTTCAATTATTTGTCTCGCCTGATCAAACTGCGCAAAAGCATGACCGGCCAAGATAGCACCGACATGGGTGAAGCCTTGACTCAACTCACCGCGGTGAATCTAGCAATGGGGCAGAAATCGGAAGCGCTCAAGAATGCACTGAAAGGGTTAACCTTACTCAGTCAAACCGATAAACTCCGCGGCGACACGCTCACCTGTATCGACGAAATGTCCAGTTTATTGCTCGCACTTGGTCAATACAAAGAAGCTTCTGCAGCTAATGACAGAATCATTGAGACGTGCAGACGCAAGAAGAGCCGTTCTACGAGATGTCAGTTCGCAACGCTGCGCACGGCAGCGATTGCCGCGCAGCAATCGAGCCTGTTGCGCGACAGCCAGCCTTCAGTAGCAGCACTGATCGCAGGGTTAGAATTTGCCGGTGAGGAAAGTCGATATGACTTAATCCATCGCTTGAATTCTGAAGCTTTCGACTTTGTCGAGCCAGGACAGCTCTATGCCGCTGCTCTTCTCGCTCAGGCTTCTTTAACTCTCAATGAGCAGGGTCAGGCCAATCACTTCTTCGTCAAGGCCAAGCTTCATTCACTTTCAATTCTTTCAACGGTAGAGAACAAACTGGGGAATAAAGAAAAGAAAGCGCGATTGGACGCCGAGATTGCTCAACTTCACGCGCGCACGCCTTGAGATTTGAGTTGCAGGTAAGGTAGCTAATGGCAAGAATTCTAGTCGTAGAAGACAATACTGAGCTCCGCGAAGATCTCGAGTTCTGGCTGACCGGAGACGAGCATGAAGTAGATGCATTCTGCGACGGCAACGACGCAGCTAAGCGACTGACCGAAGCTGACTACGATCTATTGATCTTGGATTGGGATCTGCCGGGCAAACATGGCATCGAGATCTGCCGTGAGTACAGAGATCAAGGCGGACTGTCGGCGGTGCTGATGTTGACTGGCAGAGGCACCGGCACAGAAAAGGAGCAAGGACTGGACGCCGGAGCAGACGACTACCTCACCAAGCCGTTTGACTTGCAGGAGCTGTCGGCACGAGTGCGTGCGCTATTGAGACGGGTAGAGCGCAGCGGCAAGCTAGCAGCGAAGAAGGCGCCGCCCAAGCTAGTGGAGATGATGGTTTGCCCCCGCTGCGGAACATCATTTTCCAAGGATGCAACCATCTGTGATACTTGCAATGTAGATCTAAAATTACGCATATTGGATGAGAACATTGGCACTACTATCGGTGGCAGATATGAGATCATGTCCGTGATTGCGCGAGGAGGAGGAGGGTCTGTCTATCTCGGGCGCCAGAAACTAATGAAACGCACCATAGCCATAAAACTACTCCTTGAAGGCGCCGGCGGAAAAGAGCTGCTGCGCAAGCGGTTCGAGCGCGAAGCCGAAGCATCAGGCCGGCTGGATCATCCCAACATCGCCACAGTCCATGACTTCGGAGTAACGGATGACGATCGCCCGTTCTTGATCATGAGCTACATCGACGGCTACAGCCTCCACGAAGTGATGGAAGCAGAAGTAATTTTGGAGTGGCGGCGGGCCGTGAATCTATTTAAGCAAGTGTGCGCCGCTCACGATCACGCCCACAAGCACGGAGTCGTGCACCGCGATCTCAAGCCAGCTAATATTATGGTCGAAAGAGTCGGCACCGCTGACGAATTCGTCAAACTAGTCGATTTCGGCATCGCCAAGCTCAAGCCGATTCACCAGGAAGAGATGGACAAGCTGACGCGCGACGGCGACATCTTCGGTACTTTCGAGTACATGAGCCCGGAACAGTGCCTTGGCAAAGAGCCGGATCACCGCTCGGACATTTACTCGCTGGGATGTGTGATGTATGAGGTGATTACCGGAATGCCGGCCATTCACGGCAGTAATCCGCTCGATACAATTCAAGAGCATCTCGATACGATTCCAACACCATGCCGTCAGACCAGACCTGAATTAGAATTGCCAGAAGCGCTGGATCGGATTGTGTGCCGCTGTTTAGCGAAAGATCCAGCCGAACGGTTTCAATCAGCAGCAGAGTTAGCTTCGGCTCTTAACCAACTGGCTTAGCTAGATCGGATAAACTTGAAGTTTGGCTCGGAGTCGTAAATTCCCAGGGGAGGTCGCAACATGGTTGCTGCTCTAAGCACAAATGAGAGGTTGGAGAGGGCTATCCAGATTGCAGTGGAAGCTCACAAGGGACAACTAGACAAGTCAGGCAAGCCCTATATACTCCATCCGTTGCGAGTAATGCTACGGATGAGCACGCCGGAACAGATGATGGCTGCTGTGCTTCACGACGTCGTCGAAGATACACCTTGGACACTCGATCAACTAAGGGACGAGGGACTTCCCGAAAACGTGCTAGAGGCTGTCGACTGCTTGAGCCACAGGGAAGGAGAATCATACGATCAGTTCGTCGAACGCCTACTTCCTCATCCAATTGCGCGTAAGGTGAAGCTTGCCGACCTGGAGGACAATATGGATATCCGCAGATTGTCCGGCACGCTTTCCGCCAAAGATATAGAAAGGATCAACAAGTACCTCAAGTATTGGAACATTGTAATGCAGGCACAAGAGTAGGAAGTAGGCTGTTTTGACTCTCCACGGATGTAAATTGCCCGTGCGCTTTTCACTCAGTTGTCAAATCGAACAAACGCTCTAAGATGTCAGCTAATTACCGTACTGTTCTTCGAGTTGTTTTTGCAAGTCCACGGCACTGCTATTGGTGGCACCTGAGCTTTGAGATTGAGCAGGGAAGCCACCAAACTGACCATTTCTCACTCCCGACATCATCCTAGCCTTCTGCAACAAGTTAGGACTTGAGGGCGACGGCAAGCGATTGCCACCAAAGCTCGATTGAGAACCGTTCGCCATCCCGGAATTCATTCCTGGCATTGATTGAGCGAATTTCTGCATGAGCGGTGACATGGTGCCACCAGCCTGACTTTGGCCAGTTTGTGCTTGCATACCTTGTTGCAACATCTGCCCGAACTGAGGCGGAGCACCACCGCCACCCTGCATCTGTTGCTGTAACATCTGCATCATAGGTGGTTGTCCAGGTCCGCCTTGCCGCATGGACTGAATCTTCTGCGCCAGATTATTTAACATCAGTCGGCTGCTGTTTCCGGCCGGCACCGGGTGCATGGCAGGCGAGCGCATGCCGGAACCGAAGCCGCCTCTCATGCCTGAAAATCCTTGTCGACTCAGCATCCCTTGCGAATACCCACCAGCCGGTGGCGAGCTTCTGGCGTTAGGAACCTGGCTTGCGGCATGGCTCAACGGCGGGCTTTTCTCCAGATCATCCAACATCTGCATCATCTGTTCCGGAGACTTCGGTCTGGGGGCAGGAGAACTATTGCCCTTGGTCTTTACCTTTGACTGGGCAGAGCTATGAATATGCGTTGCTTGATACGTAGAGGAGTTTGCAGCCTGGCGCCCAGTCTTGCTCGAATAGTTAGCAGCGCTGCCGACGGGCGTTAGCAGCATTACCGCAGAGATTGACAAGCACAGCCCGAACACACCTCTGAGGCACAAGTGAGCCAGGCAGTTGTTTGCCCCTGGAATTACCGTCGATTTCATCTGCTGCCCTTGGTATATTGATTGCTATCGTCAACATAGCAGAGCGCGGAGCATTGTCAAGACAGCTTTAATCGTGAGTTTTACGCCATTTCTGGCTCGGTGTAAAGGACTGACCAACGCTACACCGTCCCGTGGAAGAGACTCTAAGAGCACTCGAAGGTATTCACACCACACGAGCAATAATCCGGGAATTACCTTTGAGATGACTCCAGAGCAGCTTTCAGACACGCATAATCTAGTCCTGATTGGACTGGTTATCACACTTCCAAAGCAAAAGGTCCTTTCCGCTACCTAAACGGCTTGAGTACGACGAAACCACCGCGATGCTCTAGTCCAATTCGTACACCAGGCTGGAAAAGGAACTTACAGTTTAACTGGCTCGCATTTTGGGTAAATTGCCAGTGGGATACTTTTTGGCGACTCATTGCAGAGACAGCAATTGACTTCGACATAAAAGACATAGGGCGACGATGACCAAGGGGGGGTCTGGTGCGATCTATCTGGTGTCTGCTGTTAACTGCAATGCTTGTTGTCCCTAGCTGGTGTCAGGTTGCGTTCGCGCAAGAAGCTAATGGCACGGGTCCATCCACGGAATCCAGCACGGCTCCGAGCATAGATCACAGTGCGCCACCTGCAAGCCCAATCCAGCTACCAAGCAATCTCGACCTGACTTCAGCCACCCAAGCGGCCATTTCCACCAGTAGCCAGTTCGGCTCTATCGTTATCGTGGTAGGCGGGCAGTCGAGAACAATCACCCACGAAAGTCTCGCTACCCCAGCCGAACAGCTGGCAGTATCGCAAATTTTGAACGGCGGACAGCAGCATATTCAGTTAAGCGCTCTCGGTGTTGCGTCCGGTGGTACATTCGTGATCGACCAAAGTGCCGCCGCCAGTCTTTCAGCTCTGATAGTTCCGTCCGGAGTATCGGTCTTACATGACTTCAGCGCCAACCTGCCGCTCAATCTAGCTGGCAATCTAGTCAACGCCGGTACTATCTATGGAGTTTCCAGCACATCGACTGCGAGCGCAGCCTTTCAAGCAGCCAACATTCAGAACTTGAGTGGTGGACTGCTTACTACCGTTTTGCCTGCTGGCGGTCTAACCGGCTTTGGTCCTCTCACTAGTACTCAATGGTCGAACACATTAAACCTGATTCTTAATGCTAGCAATTCAATTACCAACCAGGGCGCCATCACGAGCTCAGGCAATCTCAGCATAACGACTCCCAATCTAATCAATCAAGGCAGCATTGCCAGCCTGGGCAGCATGAACCTCAATATAAGCAATCAACTCCAGAATCTGGCTGGTGCACAGATTTCGGCAATACAGGGATTGAATATGACAGCGGCGAGCCTGGTAAATTCCGGGACCATACAGTCGGTGATGTCCAATCTATTGATTCAGAACATCGCCAACTCAAGCCAAACGCTTTCCATTTTCAATCAGGGAGGAATCCTGCAGGCATTGCAGGGAAATCTGACCTTGTCTTCGCTCTCCGGACTCAATGTCTTGGATGGAACTTTGACCGGACGAACAATCAACTTGCTTACTCCCTATGCGACCCAGAATGTGAGCGTAGATTACTTAAATGGACCAGTGACTATTGAGGCAGGATGGGTCAGCACGATTGTAAACGTTGGTGGACTAAATATCGCTTCAATGAATGTGACGGACGATCCGCTGTTCGCCTCAAACATTGATCTAGTCCTGGGTCCTTTCCAGCTTGGCCCGACGAATGGACGCTCGTTCACAGCAGTGGCCCGGGGAAGCATTTTCTTTGCTCCTGGTTCCACGATTGACACTAGCGCTTTAATAACTGACGCCGGGGATATCACCCTAATGGCGGGTGTTACCTCTCTAAGAGATATTCTCGGTGGTAAAACAGGCAGCTACAACGGACTTGGCACTCAGTTTTCCGATGGAACTTTCAGCATCGCCAATAACGGAACACTTACGTTGGTCGAGCCGAATCCGATTGCTCAACCACCGCTCTTTGAGGTCAGGAGCGGTGGGAGCATATTCGGAGCTCCGAACCTTCGTGCATCCGTAGGGCAAGTTGGCGTTGACAATGGTGGGAAAGTAAATGTTTTTTCGAACGGTACTGGCGTTGTAATTCTTGGGAATGTGGACGTTAGCGCCGGTCAAGGGATGGCTGGTGAAGTGAATGTTATAGCGCCAGGCGGACTTTCAATTGGCACTGTGGTCGCCACTAGCAATAACCTACAGTCAGGGAAGATCAATCTAAATACGCTGACTCAGCCTTCAGGCGTTTTCAATGTATTTACAGATCAAAGACCTGTAGTTAACGTGCAGGCTTCGGCGACGACTTCCGGGGTGACGAATCCGCCAGCTCCAGTGATTTCCGGCGGCCTTACGACGACGGGAGGACCAATCGACATTCAAGCTGCCGGGCCGGTCATCGTCAACGGCAACATCATTACAAAGCCGGTCAATACGGTCACAGACTTCTTTGACGGTGGTCCGGTCTCGATTTTGTCCACCCTGAGTTTTGTGAATGTTGCAGGCATTATAAATGCCAGCGGGTTAGACGCGGTATTCGCTCCAGGAAGCCCAAATCCTGGTAAGGGTGGCGACGTCACTGTGAAAGCCTGCATTGATCCATTTACCGGCATCGGAATAAGTATTGGAAATATATTCAGTATGGGCGGTAATGGAGTTAACAGTGTAAATAATTTTCTTCCCGATGGCGCCTCCGGAGGGAATGTAGATTTAAGAGCCGAGGGAAGTATCCTCGTAAACCAGATCATCACGACAGGTGGGGCCGGTGCGAATGGACGAGCGTCTGCTCTCCCTTTTATACGAACTGGTGGCAAAGGCGGAGACGGTGGATCGACTCAGATTGGTAGTTTCCGCAGCGCTATCACAGTTGGACTCATCGATGCGTCCGGCGGTAATGGTGGCTTTGGCGCCGATGGCAGCAATGGAATTGCCGGACTAGGTGGTATTAATGGCGCGCCAGCACCGCGGTTGATTTTACTAGGTGGAGTTTTGGTCCCTTTCGGAGGTGATGGCACAGATGGGCAGCCTGGAACAGCTGGATTTGATGGAGGAGACGGCGGGGCAGGAGGAAAGTCTGGCGATGTCAACGTTCGCGGCGCGTCAGTATCTATAGGTGGTCTTAAGGCTGTAGGCGGTAATGGCGGCGTCGGTGGCAATGGTGGCAACGGTGGCATAGGAGGTCCAGGTGGTGCCGGTGGCAATGGCGCCCAGGGCAGCGCTGGTGTTGACGCCACTACGACCGGTGGCACCACTGGCGGTACTACCGGAAGCACTACCGGCTCATCTGGCAGCACTACTGGCTCGTCTGGGGGCTCGTCTGGCGGTACTACTGGTGACAGCACTTCGGGTGGCTCGACAGGCGGTACAACCGGTGACGGCTCATCTGGCGGCACCTCTGGCGGTACAACCGGTGACGGCTCATCTGGCGGCACCTCTGGCGGTACAACCGGTGACGGC
>JAGVKB010000010.1 GCA_020050835.1 Candidatus Obscuribacterales bacterium
GCGAAAGGCGCAAAGCAGACTGATCCCACAAGTCACGCTTCTTCTTTGCCAAGCAGTCCAGTCTGTGCTTAATAGTGCAGCACCTCGTCTATTTCAGTACGAAAGAAAACCGGATCGAATAAAGACATGTCAATGTATTTGGCGGCGCCTAGCAGGCGCGCAGAAGTTCTGACTCCGTCGGAAAGATACTTTGCCAATGAGGTAGCGTTTGCGCTAACAAGGACGAACGGTATTGAGTTCAGGAGCGGATCGCTCTTTGCCCAGCGCAAGAAGTCATAGACTGTACCACCATTCTCCAGATGTACGTCCGAAATGATCAAGTCGAATTGACGTTCGTTGAGAAGGTCAATCGCTTGTCGAAACGACGCAACTACAGACACATCATAAACCCAGAGGCACACTGTCACTTCCTGGGCGAGTTCTTTGTGTTCCAACAACGCTAATACTTGAACAGCCACATCATCGACCGAGAGACAGTGCGTACCTTATGAGTCGAAAGATGATGCTAACGCAAGCAGGCTGTACATTTGTGTAGTTGAACCGGCCTTCGATTAGCATTATCTACAACCATTTTTGCAGCTCAATGTGAAAACTGCATAAACACCTGACAGTCAACTTGGAAGTCCTTTTATTCTGAAGGAACCAAATACTCGTTGCGTCAGTCATACATCCACGTAGTTAAGAGACACAATAGGACTATTTGCAATTGTGCTCTGACAGTCACGGAAGTTACTTGAGTGATCTTGGTAGTCTGACACTGGTTGGGCTTCCAAGCATCAGGAGGATTGGAAAATGGCAAGACTGATAACAGGCATATTCACAGCTCAATCAAAGGCTTTGCAAGCCGTAGAGGATCTGGTTGCACACGGTTATTCTCAACAGGATATGAGTCTGTTGATGTCCGAAACTAACCAAGGTCGACAGTTTACGGTCAAAGAATCTACCAAAGCTCCCGAAGGGTTGGCATTTGGTGCTGCAGTTGGTGGCATTTTAGGGACATTGCTATTTGGACTTACATCTGTAGGCTTGCTCGCAACGCCCGGCGCAGAAATTTTTGCTTCGGGACAATGGATATCCGCGCTCGCAGGCTTTGGATTCGGTGCTCTCTGTGGTGGCGTGGTCGGAGGATTAGTTGGTCTTGGAATACCAGAGCACGAAGCTGAGTTTTCAGGCACTGAACTCGAAAAGATGGGAATTCTATTTGGCATATACAGTGCCGACACTGGACGTAGTGCTGAGGCACTGAAGGTGCTCCAGGCCAACGGAGCTGCCCATGTCAGGGCAGAGAACGTGAAAACGGAGGACTCGAATCATGCTGAGGCCGCATAAGGGAATTGCTTAAGCACCCAAACGGCTTGACTGGTCACAAGGTTCTCAGCGCAGTTGTACACCCGTTTCTCGGGAGGGATACTATGACATCTTACACGGGCAAAAGCTCACCCGACCGCCTCACGCCCTTTATCGTTGGGACTGTAATTCTATTTTGTCTGTTCGGTGCAGGTATCTGGTACTTGAGCACGTTGGAGCATCCTCTTGTGATGCAGGCTACGCCTAGTCAACCGCAAGCAATCAAAGAAACAGTGAAGCCCCACCAAAGTGCTGCACTAAATGCCCCAATTTAGCTGCGGCGATTTCCCGAGGATCTGTCCGCGTTATGTCTTTCGTGGCGCAAGAGCGTGAGCGAGCCGTCCGAGCCCTGGTCCGCTGCAATTTCGGTAGGCGAGGCTAGAGTGATTGCGCCAAGCTACCTCGCTGGCGAACAAGATGATTACTGGCCTGACAAATTCATCCTCTTTCACCATCCGAATCCGCATAGTAGTTGCCAGCTCGGTCTTGTGGCAGCAGCCATTCTATTTCTGCACGGAACCCGGCATTGTCGAACTTCTCCATGGTTATGTACCTGACAGCACCGAGCGCCCGGGCAGCAGTTCGCACACCATCTGAAAGATACTTGGGCACTTCCACCGGTTCTGTGCTGAGGCAGACAAAGGGAACTGCCTGCATATGCGGATCGCCCTTTACCCATCTCAGGAAATCAAAGATGCTGCCACCATTCTGCAAATGGACATCGCCGATGATAAGGTCAACGTCTCGCTGCCTGAGGATGTCCATAGCGTCCTGAAACTTGTAGGCTTTGAATACGACATGCCCGAATTTCTCCAGGCTATCTGCGATCAGCTCCATAGCTTCAGGATGTTCAAACAATGCTAATATTTTGCCTACCATCTCATGCTCCTTCTTTCGTAAGTACTTGGCTAGCAATATCGCCTGACAACAGATCGGCTATCTCCTCAAAGAGAAGGGCAGAATTGAATTTTTCCATACAGATGTACTTGTCCGCGCCCAACTGCCGTCCAGCAGTGCGTATTCCATCGGCAAGGTATCTCTCTAAATCGTTCGGTCCCAAACTGAAAAGTACAAATGGAACTGCCCGAAGATACTTCTGACTTCTGACCCATCTGAGAAAGTCGAAGACATTGCCACCATTTTCCAAATGAACATCTGAAATGATCAGATCAAAAGACTGCGCTCGAAGAATCTCCGTTGCTCTCGCGAAAGAATCGACCAAACAGACTTCATGACCTGCACCCTCAAGGCAACCTCTCACATCTGCAACGTGTTCGGGATACTCCAGCAAGGCTACCATCAGAGAGACCATCGCTAAACCCGGTTATCTGCGGTTGAGCATCAGACGGCGTGTAGAACTGACTTGATTTGGTGAGTTATGAATGTGTTCGGCTCTACTTGTTGCCGCTAGCTACTTGCATCATAGCTTTAAATGGATGCAGATAAACACCAGAGTTTGCTATGGGTGCTCCTCCCGAGCGCGGTTGTCAGACATGTACATCGCACCGGCAGTCTAGTGACTCGTCTCGGCAAACTACATCCCAGTGCGGCTGCGTGTTCACCCAGTTTTCACAATGGCTCGGATACAATCAAAAATTAATACAGCTCGGAGTTATGACTGTGATTTGATTTGCAGTATTAAGATAGACATTGTGCCGTATAGCTTTATATGTCTTACTCTACACAGGTTGTAGAATTGGAATTATAGTTTCATTTGGAAATGCGTGATCGGGCTGAGTTCCCGCTAATTCGGCCGTTATTCAGATTACACATACCACGTCACAAATTCTTCACCGGGCATGAATATGGCACGACTACCTGCTGACATAATTCCGTTGCAATGCTGTTCAATTCAAGGTAGGCAACAACTCAGCGTCCTGCTAGTTGAGGACAGCGTGTTTCAACAAGTGTTGATTGCACATATGTTGAAGCAACTTGGTCATGAGGTCAGCGTAGCAAATGACGGATTTGAGGCCTTATCGGCGATACAACTAAACCGGTGCTATGACGTAATACTCATGGATTGCAGAATGCCACTAATGGATGGATTTCTGGCAACCAAATTCATCAGAGAAGCGGAGCAGATAACCGGTCAGCGCATAGCCATAATCGGCATCAGTGCCGATACCTCACCAGAGGCATGCTTTGTAGCTGGTATGGACGATTTCTTAAGCAAGCCGCTGAACAAATTGATCCTAAAGGCAACTCTCGGACGCTGGATCAGAAAAAAGTACTTAGGCCGTGATGCGCGCTTACTTGAAGTTGACTGACATCCCATAGCGCGCCGGATGCTCCTTCTAACTTGATGTGCCACTGGCGATTGTTGTTCGCCGAAGTGCTTAAGCCTGTCTGCGACCTGATTCCTTCTTGTTTGATTGTAAATTGGAACCTATCACTGCCAGTGCCGTCATCTAAGTGACACACTGGTGCATGATTTAATGACAAGAGCGTCTCCGCAAATTGGCTTAACAAAGTTTCTCTTCGCAGCAGCTTCCCTTCTATTCATTCTCGGATATTCCTCGGTTGTCTACTCGGCACTGCTCATAGATTTGCATCCTTGGAACCAAAGAAGTTTGAGCTTACTGGTGGAGGAAACTCGTATAGAGAACGCCCACGCAAATTTGGCAGTTTTGCGTGGGCGAGACATAGTGCTGCTTGTCGATAAATCGAGGTCCATGGCAAAGATAGATTGTCCAGAGCCATTCGTCCGGGAGACGCAACCCTTAATCACTGTAGGACCTACCGAAGCGACCCTCACGAGTCGCTGGCTTTGGTGTAAGCAACAAATCGGACATCTATTGCAGCAGACCAAAGGTATATTGCCAGACTGTATTGAAGTCGTACTATTCTCATCACGGTGTGAAGTCTTTACCAAGATTGAACCTGAAGTTCTATCGTCTATTTTCACAGACAATAAACCGGCCGGCGGCACGGACATGACACTGGCAATTAGAAATCAGCTCGAACAGTACTTTGAGAGAAAGTCCAGATTGGGCGGCAAGGCCAAGCCTGTGTTGATAACCGTAATAAGCGATCAATGTCCTAATGATCCGTCTGCATTACGGTCGCTCATTTCCCGAGCTACCAGGCGCATGAATAGTAGCGCAGAAATATCAATTACATTCTTGCAGCTTGGTGAAGATCCGCGAGCGGAGCAACTCTTCACCGGACTAAGACGTGACGCCGCTACTCACCGAGGGCGGTTCAATATTGTTACTCTCAACAGTTTCCAAGAACTTTGTAGCGGTGGCATTGCCCCCGCATTGGTTCATGCTGTTTCCTCAGCCCAGTAACAGAGACTAGTAAATCGTTTCCGACAGGCGAACGGACGAGCAAGTTTCAGCTCGTTTCGCAGTGAAAGATCAAGAACTGATCAAGCCCCAATCATCTCAGAATACTTGCGTAGCGGACATTTTTGCCTTTACTTCATATAGAGGACTTCCCGGTGCCTTCAATACTTCAATACCATCAGATTGTGTCGTCTCGATTTGCCGATCTCCGACGGAAGTCCTTCTTGCCATGAACTCGTGGCATTTGCTTTTCATTCCTTTCATTGCAGCTGCAGTTTTATTTCTCGCCACAGCATTCGCTGATTCGAGCACTCTGCTTGCCGTCTCTCGCAATCCTCTCGCCTCCTCCTTGGCTTGAGCAAGAGCCGGAGCAGCTTTGTCCGCAATCCTTGCATGCGCCTTTTGCAGAGCTGCCTGACTTCTTTCATATGCCTCGCGAAGGGAGGTTGACGTAATCCTCACTAACTCTTCTCCCTCTTGTCGAAGTATTTTGGCTTCTTCCTGAGCTTGGGTGACGGCTGGGGATGCTTTATCAACAATCACTCGACTCCTGCGTTGCACTTCATCCAATGCCCCAGCTCCATTCCTTTGCAAATCGCATAAGTAATCCTTGATCTCTTGTCTGAGCAGCGCCCCTTTCTTTGCTGCGCAAAGACTTCCGGCGGCAAATCCTAAAACCGCAACCAACAAATAACCTCTCATGGCGATAACCTCCATCCGATCCTAAAATTTATGTGTAAGCGATCAATTCGAATTGGTGTCCTTGAAACTTGTTCCAGCATTAAAGCGTGCCAGTCATAGCTCGGCTGATTCGATTACCCACACTCCGGGCCTCCGAGTCGCGATTGGTGTCATAAAGCAGAGCGCTGTAGTTTTCCAATGCGTTGGCTAAATGCGCGTTAGCGATGCCATTCCCTCTTTCAAAAATGCCGATCGCTCTCTTGAACAACGGCTCAGCCTCTGTAAACTGTTTCTGCGTGCTATATAAGAGCGCCAGGTTATTTAGAACTGTACCCAGATAAACACTTTGAGCGAACTCTGGTGACTTATCGTAGATTGTGATCGCTCGTTTGTAGAGACTTTCCGCCATTCGATACTGCTTTTGAGCCCGATAGAGTTCGGCAAGATTGTTCAACACACTGCCCAGTTCCGGGTGATTGGCTCCATAGAATTTTTCATTGTTCGATAAAGCCCACTTTAGCGAAGGTGCAGCTTGAGCATCCTTACCCTCAGCGACATACATAGCAGCAAGATTGTTGCGAACGTTATTTGTTTCGGGATTATCATTGCCGAGAAATTTCTCGTAAACTGAAAGCGCATGAATGTATAGCGCCTCCGCTTGGGCAGCATTGCCTGCCTGATAACAAATTGGAGCGAGGCTGCTTTCACTCTCGGCAATTGCGATGCTACCCGCTGGAAGATTTTCAGTGCGGATTTCCAGAGCGCGTCTCAGGGCAGTTTCAGCCTTTTGTACCTTGCCTGCAGCTAGATATGCATTGCCAGTTCCATTCAAGCTCTGCGCAAGCTTGAGAAGTCCGGGGCGTAACTCTTGCTGCCTTAATCTCAATGAACGCTGATAGACTTCTTGAGCAGCATCTATCCGTCCCTCTCGCTGATAGAGACGCCCAAGTGCATCAAGATTCACCGATAGCTCTGCATCTTCCGTACTCAGCCGCTTCTCATCGCTTAGTAGAGCCTTAGACAATAGCGCTTCTGCTTTCGCGTAATTACCGCTATTGACTGCGCTATCTGCTTGAAGGCGCAGCCCGGTTGACTCTGCCGTTGAACTGCATGACGACAGAAGTGGTACCGCTGTCAGTGTCGCTGCGACTGCCAAGATAGCGCTGATCTTCTGGGTGTTCATAATTTATTCTCCAATTACATTTCACTGAGGCGGGCACACTACTAACAGGACTTGCACATACTTATCTCAAGTTTTTCAACAAGCCCCAACCCAGGCCTGCAGCAGCACCGACAGCGGCTGTTTTCCCGATCGTGCTTCCTCTGCGACTGGATGCCCATCCGACTCCCAAACCAACCAACGCACCGGTTGCAGTATTCTTGACGATCGGATGTCTTCTCATGATCTGGCTCGATCGAATCACACCAACTCCAGCGCCGGTACCGGCTCCAATTGCAGCGCCTCTGACAATTCCTCTGCCGCTGATCAAACCGGCGGCACCGCCGCCGACTGCGCCTACGCCGGCTCCAATGGCAGCACTTTTTTGCATCGGGTGACGCTGCCAGTAGGTTGGAGCGCCCCGTGTATAGACTGTTTTTCCTCCAATGCGCTGTGAACGAACTCTGGTGACCGGACGAGGATCGTAGCGAGGCTGCTGGATTGCATATCGGTTGGAGTCATATTGGACAGAGCGATTTACTGAACCGCTCAACATTGATGACTGCGCCAGAGCTGGCTGGTGCAGTGGGATGATGAATGCTGTAACCAGCATATAAAGCTTGATCCGTTGAATGTACATAGCGATAACCCTTCTTATTCTCTTGGAATGCAACTTTCTGCTTACAGCCTGCTCGATGTTTGAACGCCAGGTACGACGCACGAGCTCAAGTTGTAGTTCCAGTGATACTGATAGGGAATACTCTAAAAAGTATGGTTAACCATAGATACATCTTCAGCGAAGCAATTTTCAAAGATTCTCTAGAGCCCGATCCAAAAACCTGCTTGTTTCGTCAAGTAACTCTTGCCGGGACTTAGTTCCTGTTCCACGTCGAGTCGTCTCTTGAATGTTTTTTTCGTCGACTGACACGAGTTGTAGAGGAATCTGTCGAGTCTTCTGGCTGCGCCTCAGGAACTCCAGCGTGGTCCAACCCTCACCATTCGCGAGCTTAAGATCTAGACTAATGGCATGCGGTAGAAATTGCTCTACAAGAGCGTTAGCTACTGTGCCACTTCCAGCAATTATGGTTTTGAATCCGCGTTGCCGCCCTAGTACTTTCACCATCTCCGCAAACTGCAAGTCTTGCTCGATTACTAGAAACACTAGGTCTGTTGCTCCGACTGTCAATCGATCGTCGTCAACCGCAGGCTCAAGTGTTAGCAATTCACTATCAGTTCTCTCGAGAATCAAAGGCTGGTCTTGCCCGGTACTTTCAGCGGCTTGGTCAACGGCAGCATGGCATTCAGTAGCGAATGAGGCTGGTAAATGCAGTGAAAATGAGCTTCCTTTGCCCAATTCACTCTCTACTGTGAGCTGTCCCCCCAATAAAGTTGCAAGCTCGATGCAAATGGCCAGTCCGAGACCGGTGCCTCCATAGTTGCGGTTGGTGGTGCCGTCCGCTTGCTGAAACGGCTCAAAGATTATCTTCTGTTTGTCCTTGGCAATACCGATTCCGGAGTCAGTTACCGTGAATGACACTATATCCTTCGCCGTATCTGCGGTAGTGTTTGAACCGAACGTCGTTGTTGACCGATCGATAAGTAAATACACGCTACCTTTGCCTGTAAATTTCAGTGCATTCGACAGAAGATTTTTCAGAATCTGATTCAATCGTTTTCCATCAGTAGTTATTGACTGTGCCGCACTCTGAGTAATTTCAATTCGAAACTCTAGCCCCTTAATCTTAGCCAGCTCCGAAAAAGTGCGTTCCAGGTCACCTTTCAATTCTGTCAAACTCATCTGTTTGAAATCAACTACCATCTTCCCAGACTCGATTTTCGCCAAGTCTAGAATGTCGTTGATTAGAGCTAAAAGCTCCTGCCCGCAGGAATGTATTGTCTCTGCAAATTCAATCTGTCTTTTAGTCAGATTACCTTCATCATTTTCGGATAGAAGCTCCGAAAGAACCAGAAGGCTGTTGAGTGGCGTGCGAAGTTCGTGCGACATGTTGGCGAGAAATTCGGATTTGTACTTGGAAGCGAGAAGTAACTGGTCAGCTTTTCCTTCCCATGTAATTGCTTCAATCTCGATATTCTTCCGCTCGACAGTCGTATTTTGCGCAGGTGTTAGTTCTGTCGGATCTGTTTCCTCATGCTTCATGGACTATCTCCTTATCACTTCGAAAGACAGGCCTTTACGAAGCCGACTGAGCAGCCTGGTTGCCGACGAGGTTGGTACTGGCAACCAGCGCTGCTCGGTCTTCTGACGATTTAGCTAGTTGACACGAATTCCTATACCCGAGCGCCGTTGGTTAATTATGGCAATATCAGTTTCTAAAGTGGAATGCAGCTGGTCGAGTTTGATTGAAAGAATCCTGTTTTTTGACTCACTCAACTGCCCATCTGTTCTATATTTCGTTTCAAGAATAGAAATCTTGTTCAGCAGTGATTTGAGTTTGGATACCTGATCGTTCGAGAGCCGTCCGGCTGCAAATTCGTCATCAATTCTTCTTTGAAGTTGCAGCTTCCTGTAGGTGACGTTGTCCACCATCGTGAGTTGACCATCAACAGTCACAAACTGGGGAGAGATCACTGGTGTGACGACAACTGTCTGAGTGACTGGTGCGAGCCTGTCCGAGAGAGAATTGAGACCATATCCGAGGACCATAGCCTTTTGATAAGTCAGAGTTCCAGCGAGGTTTCTGCTTGCTGATTCGTCGGATGCAATGCGCTCAAGGTCTGCGCGCATAACGTTTGCTTGAATCGCCGTAAGTTGTCCCCTAGTCAATGCTTCCGCAATTTGCCGCTCGAGGTCCCTTCGTCTTGCATTGATTGAAACCACTAGCACATCGGTGGCTGGTGCGGCGTTAACATCAACAACGTTTCCGAGCGAATCAACCGTAGCCAGGAGTTTACCCGTTGAGCTGTCGACAATTACTAGCCCCGATTGATAAATCTGCGGAACCTCCGGGTCGTAACTTCCTTGCACAACGCCTGTTATCGGATCGACGACCAAGTAACTCCCCGTAGGAGGCAGGCTGAGTACAGAGGAGCCGGACGTAATGGTAGTCGTTTTGATTGTAGTTTCTGTAGTATCTGCTCTACTGGGACAGAGCCCTGACATAGTCAGAAAACTGAGTACGACTGAAGACATTAACAACTTTGGATAGCTCATGTGATGACCCTCCTTAGGGGGTAGTCCAACTAATTACTTGTAGAATGCCTGGCTCACCCTTACTTGCTCATGCAGCAGCATTAACAACTATCAGGTGAGCCAGCATTCCGTCCCCCAGGGACAGTGGGGACTTAGATCGGTCGGTTGCTGCGGATTACTACAGCTACTGGCGTTACTGATTCGAATACAAGGTTCAACGGCCTGCCCACGGCAATCAGTCCGCCGTCCCGACGAAAGACGAACAGGTGACGTCCACCTTCGCTGAGCGTACCAACACCGATGCCTGCCGGCACTCTGCACGCCACATAGGGAATGCCATTGACCATACCTGCCGGTATGACGAATGTGGAAACCCGATGCGGCAAGGCGCTTCCCACCACAGAATCATCCATTACGATTGCGTTGATCGGCACTACTGTACCGTTGGGTGTACGTAATGAAGTAAAACGGATACCGAAGTCATTATTTTGACTTTCGATAATTTCACCAATCAAAAGTGAACCTGAGGCGATTACGTAATATCCCATTGGAACATCACGGTCAATAGTCGCTTCGACTCTATCACCAACTTTGGCAGTATCGCTCGATATCGCCGTGGTCAAAGTAATCGGAAAGGTGAAGCCGGCAGGGACATACAGATTTCGTTCCAAAAGAGCTACCGAAGCTTCTACCTGATGTTGTCCGGTGAGCGAAGCAACATAGGCTGCTGTGCGGGTATCATCCGACAGGAAGTTCTTGATGGACTGTGCCCAACTATCCGCCAGTCCTTCAGCCGTCATGTTTTCGAGGCTTGCGCTATTTGCATCGGCAGTTGCAACTCTTCTTCCATCCAGCAGAACAACAACAGCACCATTTTCCCTACCAACTGTCACAGCATCAGGAGATCTATTGTGAGCTAACACAAGCGCGTTATCCAATGCGTCCTGTGTTTGCCATGCCCGGCGTTCTGCTGTGAAGCCGCCTGCACTGCCCATCACTTGAAAGACGGTGTTTCCACCCATGGTCACAGCTTCTCCGCTTGAGAATCCAGCAATTACCGGCTGATTTGTCGCTAGAACGACTGCAGCCATGCTGAGCAGTAGAAGCCTTAATTTGCGTAATATCATATTGTCCACCTCATTCAATTCTGTAAAGTTAGTGTGTTTCAGAAAGCACAGACACGAACTGCCGCTTGCCGGCAAGAGCTATAGCTGTGTTTGCTGTAAATCGAAGAAGCATAGGCTCACCCGCGCTAACACCAATTACTGGATTTCTTGTAAAGATTAGCCTTGGGTAGTTCGCCACTTGCATTTCATCGAGTGGCTTGCCTCTCCACGCGCCAACTACATAGCCTTTGGCTGGATGTACATGAGCACCGGACTCTGGATACATGCCAACAGCATGCAGCGGTCCATCGTTGCAACTTTGAGCGCTGATTGGCAGAATATGAATCATCTTCCATTTATCTAGTCCACCTAGGAAATGTCCCTCAATTGGAATCTCTTTCCCATCTGGAGTGCGCAACTTAAAGAAGTTGACGCTAAAGGCGTCTGGGCCGGCGTAGTTATTGTTTGTATACCGGCTAGCACTTACTATCTCTCCTAAAGCCAATGAACCTGCCGGTAAATAGGAGGTATATGAAGGACCCATTGGCACATCATTGGAGACAACTGCTTCCACAATATCTCCAACCTCAGCAGATAGAGCAGAGATTGGTGTTATCAGTTTCAAAGGGAGCAGAGTGTCCGGTGTCAAAACTGCAATCTCTTCACGTGTCAATACACCATCGAAGTCCTTCGCTATCGGAAACTTTCCGGTTAACATTGATATATATTTCTGAATTGCGGCTGAATCTGCAAGACACATTCGGAGACTGTCCGCCCATTTCTCAGCCAACTCCATTTGGGTTATTCGATTGCGCTTCGCACTGTTTCCATCGGCTGTTGCAATCATAAAGTTATCGAGTGTGACGATCGGATTTCGCTTTACAATACCAACTCTCACCGCTGACGGTGACAGATCTCTTGCGTTAATCAGAGCATTGTCAAGCCTTTTTTGAATTATCTCTACACGACGTGCTGCCGTCATTAAATCTGCATTCGAATCGATTTCAAACAATTTGCATGCGGTCATTATTGAGTTCGTTTCTACAATTGTGTCCGCTGACCTGACAGCTGTGAGCGGTCCGAGACATAGTATCGCAGCTGATACTATGGCGGCCAGGCGTACTTTCTTGTTAATCATGCCAATCACCTACCTAACATATGGAACAAACCGAGTGTTTTATTGTGTCGCGGTGGAGACGCGAGTTCTGCCAAAAGGTTCCACGACATTCCAGTGGCTGAATCTAGCTCAGATGCTTTTACCTGTGGAAACAACTAGTACTGCGTTTCGTAAAGTCTGATGCGTAGGAGCGATGCCTTGCATCTCCCGGAATAAGACACGCCCGGTGCAAAGCGCTATTCTGGAGGCCTTTGATGTGCCGCGCGAGCAAAGATTGGGCACTTTCTCGGCATCCTGCATATAAAGGATGCGTTTACGCCAATATCAGGCAATTCAAGCAAGGATAGTGACTCCGCTAACAGGTACTGACAGGAGTCTGCGATTCTGCCTCCGAGCAGGTCATATGGAGAGCCAGCATTGACAGGTATTCAGTGCTGTTCCTGACAAAAGACTGTGGAAAGCACTATCAGAGTCCCCCATAGAACATCGGTGGAACAGTCACAAAACGAACCAGGCTACGAGTATGGACACAATTTCAATCGGTGTTCAGCGCGACACGCTGCTCTGGCAATACGATATTGTTGTCTGCCAACAAAGGGGGGAGAATAGAACTAGGGACAACGAAGTCTACGATAAGTCTCTTGAGAATCGCACAATTCTGAGTGCATCAAGACGAGCTTCTACAAAGCAGAAAAGTACTGCTCGTTGTTTTGTTGTGCCAACAAGTGAGGAAAAAATGAACTGTACTGCAAATCTATCTGTTCTCAATACCAATACTACCGGTCTCAGCTCGAAGGAGAAACGATACAGCGATCTGAATGATGCTGATCTTGTACTGGCATGCCAGCGTGGAGATCAATCTGCGCTCAAGCATTTGCTCGAAAGGCACAAGAACATGATGTCGGCTATCATTTATCGATTAGCACCTGATTTTACGGATTCTTCCGATATCCTTCAAGAGGTGTCTATTAGAATCTGGCGTTCGATTGGCCAATTGCGAAATAGATATGCACTCAAGTCCTGGCTGAATCAGATCATCACTCGCCTGTACTATGACGAGCTGCGCAAACGTCCGCGTTTGACTCAACTCGTGTCACTGGATGCGCCGACCACTTACTTAGATACTAGTATTGTTGGTACTCGCGATATCGTGGATAGGTCTCCGCAGCCTGAGGAAAAGGCTCTCACGAATGAACTTTCGGGAATCCTCTCCAATGCTCTATTCGATCTTCCGGTTAACTTCAGAACCGCAGTAATTCTGCGAGACGTCGAAGGGTTGAGCTATGAAGAGATTGCCTCGATAACTAACACCGAGTTAGGCACAATAAAATCGCGAATTGCCAGAGCAAGGGGCAAAGTCCAAGTATTGCTCGCGCCCTATATGAAGTCCGCAGCATAATGTAAACAGAACAGTAACCGCATGGCTTATGCCAAGTACAGATCATGAACAATCGTAAGACGACTCAAAGACGCAAAGAAATCGGTAAACTGATATCCGGAGCAATTAGCATCGTAACCAATCTATTCAAACACGGAAAGAAAGATTGCAATGGTGATGTCTGCCCAGTCGTTTGGAAACCGAGGCGGCAGCCAAATGTTGCCTAAGTGAGTGAAGTGACGGTCCCGCGGAGGAAAGTAGTAATACTCCTCCGCGGGATTAGCTGCTGGATCGAACTGTGCTTGATTGCGTAAGAGCTGCGCACAATCGTCTGTAGGCTAAGTTCAAATCCTCCGATGGCACAAAAACCAGGAGGGAAGCAATCATTAGCGATTCGAAGACTGGCAGGTTCATCGTGTACTCAATACCGAGATGGAGCATGAGCACTCCAGCCAGTACAAAGTATCGTGTCTCATTGAACCATACTAGCGACCACATGGCCCCCTCGACAATCAAAGTGCCCCATGTTAGAGTCTGGCATATCCAGAGATTATTGGCTATCCATTCCACTGGAAACCGCAGAAACTCTTGTTCTCTCAAAACGTAGTAGATTGCCGTTCCATCCAACCAAGTCTGTTCTCCGAGTTTGGACCAGAACGCTTGAAAGTAAATAAGTGCGATCAGAAATCGATAAAGTCTCTGTGGCCATCCACTTGGATCGCCTTGTGGCGAATCCAGATTTGGCTGCTCTTTCTTCTTAAGTAGGCTGGATAATGATAAACATTGGCCGGCAGGAGAAAAAATCAAATAGAACGCAGTCATTTTGAGCAATATGTCTCCACCATTCATTATCAAACAATTCTGTTGCTGAAACGCGGCTAGTCCAAGAAAGACACAGGCGGCGCTTGTTCTTGTAAACAGTCCAACAGTGAGAAAGACAGCAGCTATGGTTGTTAACCAGAACACAGCGGTAATGCTCGTATTTCCGGGAGGCATCCAGCTCAAAATGTTGAGACCGGATGGGCCAAGAACGGCAAGCACTTGCTGAGAGCATTGCAGTGAGCAGATGCCACGAACTCCAAACCAGTTGAACAAGTCCGGGTAAAGTAGTACGCACCACTCGAGCACAATCAATCCAAACAGAATTCGAAAGACGCTGATTCCAAGGGCAGGTTCAGATCTAAACCAAAACCTTTTCCAATAGCTCCACAAATCGCGTATGCTCATTTCAAGTCCTCTGGTCTGACATCGTACGCAAAGAAAGCGTATTCAGACTCACCCTGGGGGTGGATTTCTCCCAGTCCTGGCGGTGCCTGAATCCATGTCCAGTGACGGACTAACTCAATCTTAATAGGACGATTGGTGGCACTAACAAACTGTCGTGCGATGAACCGGCAAGCTTCTGGGCGAACTAGCGGGTATTCGTCTTCATTGACGTACTCGTGCGCCCACTCACGATAACGCCCTTTCAGTGCTCGAGTAACGTAGTCTAGCTTTTCCATTCTCGGAAAATCCCAGGTGACGACTTGCCCATCTGCAAATGTTACGTTGGCCGTTAGATATATGGTCCAATTCTTCGGATGTGAGAACATGAGCCATTGATTCCAGAAACCGAAGTAGCAAATGTAAGGGCGAATCAATGGAACGACCGACCAATATAGCGGGAAAGGAGGAGAAACCCACAGCATAAGCGCCACAGTATGGAACAAAATGAATAGTGAAATTACTGGAACCCTGAGCTGTCGCCATGCGGTCACTAGAATCAATCTGGTGCTAGCTAGTAGTGATGTCACACCGGCTCCTACTCTCCAAAATCCATTGTTGATCTTGCAGCAGCTGTTTTCATCAGCGACTTAATCAGATCTTGATCTACTTTGTCAGTTGATTTCCGCAGTTTCTGTAATAACGGATGGTATGCAAGCAAGTCTCCCATTGAGAATTCTCCAGTTATCATGCCGCGGCCGTCACCCGCTTTCACAATGCGCATGTTCTTGTGCCCGATACTATCGTCTAGAACAATACGACTAATGTCACCTTCGCTCCTTTCCATTAGTGCAACTTCACTGCCTGGAACGAGTTTCAATGATCTCTTTCCGGCGATTGCTAGTACACCTGACGTTTGACAATCGTACAAATTGAAGACTCTAGTCATCGTCGCCTGACTGCTGATCAATACTACGGAATCCTTCTTTAGCATGATTGCTCCATGGGGAGTGTCTACAATCAGAGGAGTCTTTGTGTGCGCCAGGATGCTTCCGGAAGCGAGAAAGTAGTGTCCACTTTTAATTTCAGTCACAACTGCGTGAGCGCTCATCCAGGCATTTGGGATGTTTGGCTGAATGTACACAATCGGCTTTAATACCTCTTCCGGAATTGTAACGATACGCTCTTTCGATAGCTTAGGAACATATCCGGTAAAGCGTTGTTTCCCTGCGAGTCTAGAACCATAGCGATGTTCGAGCTGCTGGTATGGCCATGCGTTTGCCAGCCGGAAGTACCGACAGTTCAATAGCTGGTTTCGCTCCAATAGTTCTCCAACATTTGCTCTTCCTTTGCGTGTTGTGTATTGGAAGTCTTCGACACGCTCAGCTTTCCGAGCTATTGATTTAGACGCATTGACTGGTGTGCGAGCAGGTCTGGGGATGACAATCAACTCATCGGCGGACTTTAGTCCTATTCCTCTCTGCTGATATGCGACATTAGCAAAGATGTTTGATGAGTTACCACTGTCCATCAAGACAAAGCGTGTTTCTTTATTTCGCCTAACCGTTACGAGTGCAATTGCTTTTGGTGGCAGTGCCATGTGGAGACCTGGTGCCTGCAGATGAAGTGGTGTGTCGCCAGCTCCAATGAAGAACTGACCGGTCTTAAGTGAAATTATGTTGTTACTTTTTTGAACAAATAGTGTGCTCCCTCTTTCCGCTTGAATATAGCTGTTGCGAAGCTTTCCAAATGTCATTCCATTACATGTATTTATTGAGGTGATTAGCAGACCAGCTGGCAGCTGCAACAAGCTGAGTTGCGCAGCAGTAGCTAATGTGGATTTACTTTCTACAGGCTGATTACCCGTTGGTCCCGTTGGATTCGTTGGTCCAGTTGGATTCGTTGGCCCGGTCGGATTCGTTGGTCCGGTTGGATTCGTTGGTCCAGTTGGATTCGTTGGTCCGGTTGGATTCGTTGGTCCAGTTGGATTCGTTGGTCCTGTTGGATTTGTTGGTCCAGTTGGGTTCGTTGGTCCTGTTGGGTTCGTTGGTCCAGTTGGGTTCGTTGGTCCAGTTGGATTTGTTGGTCCAGTTGGGTTCGTTGGTCCAGTTGGGTTCGTTGGTCCAGTTGGGTTCGTTGGTCCAGTTGGATTCGTTGGTCCAGTTGGATTCGTTGGTCCAGTTGGATTTGTTGGTCCGGTTGGATTCGTTGGTCCAGTTGGGTTCGTTGGTCCAGTTGGATTCGTTGGTCCAGTTGGATTTGTTGGTCCGGTTGGATTCGTTGGTCCAGTTGGGTTCGTTGGTCCAGTTGGGTTCGTTGGTCCAGTTGGATTCGTTGGTCCAGTTGGATTTGTTGGTCCAGTTGGGTTCGTAGGTCCAGTTGGGTTCGTTGGTCCAGTTGGATTTGTTGGTCCAGTTGGATTCGTTGGTCCGGTTGGATTCGTTGGTCCAGTTGGATTCGTTGGTCCAGTCGGATTCGTTGGTCCAGTTGGATTCGTTGGTCCAGTCGGATTCGTTGGTCCGGTTGGATTCGTTGGTCCAGTTGGATTCGTTGGTCCGGTTGGATTTGTTGGTCCGGTTGGATTTGTTGGTCCCGTTGGATTAGTTGGTCCCGTTGGGTTCGATGGTCCAGTTGGGTGCGATGGTCCTGTTGGGTGTGATGGTCCTGTTGGATTCGATGGTCCAGTTGGGTGCGATGGTCCAGTTGGGTGCGATGGTCCAGTTGGGTGCGATGGTCCAGTTGGGTGCGATGGTCCAGTTGGGTGCGATGGTCC
>JAGVKB010000025.1 GCA_020050835.1 Candidatus Obscuribacterales bacterium
GGCAGGTGCGGCTCGGTCGCCGACGATGCGGGGGCGGAAGCGTGACCGCCGCCGTCCGCGTTGTCGCGCTTGCGGTCGGAGTCGCAAGTCTGGTCGCTGCAAGCGCTGCCAGCACTAGCGCCTGCTCTGACCAGCGGTGACTAGGGGGTGAAGTAGACGAGAGCAGTAACGCTCGTCTACTTCGCCAACCGCGATGATAGGCGGGCAGCGCTAGTGCATGCGTCCGCTTGCTTTTTGATTTTCGAAAAATACGAGATGTTATAATAGAGTCAACGTGAAAAAGATTGTTGAGGCAAGCTGCTGTTGAGCTTCAGGAGCGAAAGCGGCGGACCGAAGATGCCACCACTTTCGCTCCTGCATAATCAAGCTGGCTGTCTATTCGGCCGGAAGCTTGCTAGCTTGCCGGCGGCATTGCCAGAGGCGCTGTCGGAGAGACTCAGAAAGCTAGAATCGCCTCCATTGACCCTGGCCGATCTCGCTGAACAGTAGGTCGATCTCCTGGCAGATGATCAGCGCCTCTTCCGTCAGCCAAGCCTGAAAGTCTTTGTCGACAGTACAGTACTTGCTGGCAAGGTTGAACCAAAAAGCCAAGGTTCTGTTAGCTGCCGGCAGTCCGTTCCACAAGTACGACAGCCACACGGGCAGGAACAGGATGCTGCCCGTAAGCAGTAAGATCGAACAGCACAGCGTGATGCAACCCAGTCCCCAAACAGCCGGGCCGAATACGACTGCCAGCACGAAGGCGGCCTTATCCGAAATGGCGTAGGGAAGGCAGTCCTTGACTACCAGATACGAGCCTGCAATCACCAGGAGCTGAATCATTGCCGCTGCGGCGATCCGAACCATGAGCTTGAGCACGGCTTTCTCCTCGTTGGGATGACTGTGAAATGAGTATGGTTACGTACTTTCGTAACCATACTCGTCTTGCGGGCCTCGGCAACGGTTGCCGATGAAATCAGAACGGTTCAGCAATGCCGGCCCGCTAGCAGCCGACCAGCTCCCAGGGACGCCAATCGCTATAGTCATTGCGCTGGCTGTCTGCGTTCTGGGTGCTGGGCTTGTCCTCGGGAAGCAGACCGATGTTCTCAGGCGAGACTTGGTTGGCGCTGCCGTGCGAAGCCGGCTCCTCGGTCTGCGGTTGTCCCTGTGCCCGATTCATTGCGCCGACGATCGCCGCCGACAGAATGTCGGCCATTCGCCAGTGGACCGGTACGCAGAAGCAGACCTTATCTCGCTCGTCGAGCGAATAGAGGAACAGCTCTCGAGTGAGATGCCGCCATTCGAACTTGAACGGTACCAGATCGCGGTCCTTCGGCTGCCCGCGGTAGATGGAGCTCAGGTAGCTGCCGCCTGCATGCGTGAGCCTCTCCTCCACGAGCTGGAAGCAGCAGTTGTTCAGGAGTCTAAGAAGGTTCACGAGGTTGAGCACCGCCTCGTGAACAACGATCGTTTTGAGCTCGGCTGATTCCATGATAAGTCCTCCTGCCTGTTGTGGATTTGGGAATGCCGGGGGTACTAAGCGGGACCGACTCGAGTTTGCTGACTGTCGAGCGGTTGGAGCACTGACGGTGACAAGAAAGCAAGATGTTGCTGAGCCAGTCAGTTCGTTTCTTGTTGCAACAATCGCTCGGCAACTAAATTTCGGGTCTTTGGTCCATCCAGAAAACGAAGGGGAAGATGACTTCATGGTGCATACTTCGACGGTTGCTTGCAATCGAACAAAGGTAGCAACGACATTGCAATTGTAATTGCGGTTCTCCACCCGGAAGCCGCATTGGCAGGAGCCTTTCCCCATGACTGTGCGAGAGCGCATCGTCTGTCCAAGCGAAAACAAGCAGAGGAGAGCCGAATTGTCCGGCGGAAATTACTATGGAATTAGTCCTGGTACAAAATATGCTAGCTAGCGGATCGTGAATTCCCCTTCGCGGACTGCGGGGCTTGGGGAGTCGGTATCGCTGAGACCGAATGCTGGGTGGAATAGTCCATTGCGCTGTTTGCGGAGCACAAAACCAGGAAATCTCATGGCGCTAGATTCAAGCCTGGCATACTTGGACTGTGCTTTCTGACCTGCTGATCAGAGTAAACCAGAAGGTGCTGCCCTTGCCATTTTCACTTCTAACTCCGATCTGCCCGCCATGAAGCTCAACGATTGTCTTGGCGATCGCCAGTCCGAGTCCAGATCCCTTCTTCTCGATCGCATCAGAAGCATCCGTTTGCTTGAATCTTTGAAAAATGGTCTCTCGCATTTCGGCCGGCACGCCACGCCCCTGGTCGACCACCTGAACCTCCACGCTGTCATTCAAATCTTCCACTCGCACGCAAACTTTCGTGTCCGGTGGAGAGAATTTGAGAGCATTACCGAGAAGATTGATCATCACTTGTTCGAGTCTGTCTGGATCTGCCGACACTTGGGCTGAGCTCCCAGTGAATTCAATCTTTACCTTGCAAGTCTCGGCGATGTTATTAAGCGAGTCGATCGAGCGCTCCAAGATTGGAGACAAAGGCACCGCTTCGAGGTGCAGTTGAAACTGCCCGCTCTCCATCTTTTCGATGTCCAGTAGATCGTTTATCAGTTTGATCAGCCTGCAGACATTACGATCTGCCAGATCGGCCTTTTTCTGGCCGTTGTCAGAAAGCTTGCCATAGGCTCCATCCGACAACATATTTAGGAAAAACTGAACCGAAGTCAAAGGAGTGCGCAGATCGTGACTTACCATTGAGACAAATTCCTGCTTGATGCGGTCGACTTCTTTGCGCGCGCTGATGTCATGCGCGACAAGAAAGAGCGCGCTCTCTGTTTCGGACCATTGAACCGACCAGAGAATATAGACGATGCTGCGATCTTTGTGACGACTGCGACTTTCCCATGATGTCCGGCCCTTGCTCTCTGCCACCTTTTCAAAGGCCTGGATGGTGGCCGCTCGATCTTCCGGTACTAGCAAGTCTGACAAGGGCTTGTCTATGAGCTCTTCCGGCTCGAAGCCCCAGACTTCCCGGCAGGCAGGGCTGATCGCCGAAAGCTTTCCTTCTTTGTCGACCGAGCAGATTACATCGGCGGCGTTTTCAATAATTGCTCGCTCCTTGCGAGCCGCAGCGACCAGTGCATCGGCCATGTCGTTGAAAACTCGGTCCAAATGAGCAATCTCATCGCTACCTCGCACTGGCGGATTAAGCGCCTTGCCTGCGGAGAGCCGCTTCGTATTGTCCATCAAAACGTCAAGACGATTTACCGTGCTGCGACTGAAGTAAAGAGCCAGTGAGAGCGCAAGTAAGATATTGCCAACAATTCCAGCCAATAGATACTCGAGGATCTTTCGATTGTTCTGCTCTTGCCTCGCAATTGAAGTATTTGCGGTCAAACCCTCGCCAAACTTCTCCGCTGCCGGTGCGAGCTTTCGCAGAATGTCCCTGGTTTCACGCAGCCTGCTTAGCATCACGAAGGCGCTATGATCTCGAGTATTCTTGGCGTCTTCGCCGATGATCTTATCCGTTTGCTCGAGACATGACTCGAGGCCATTAATGGTAAGCAAAGCATCATTTTGATCTCCGGTTCTGGCCGATTCTTTGCCGGGCAGAGATTGTCTTAAACGATCCAGGGCCAGATGAATCTCCTTGAGGTCGCTTTGCCATTGATCTACCAGCTCAAGTTTGCGCGTAGCCCCGTAGTCGCCAATTATTCGTGCCATCTTCACAGACTTGCCCAGGACCGTATTCAAGTTCAAAAGAAACTCTTGATCCTTGCGCACCTGCTGTTGAGTTTGGTGGAGCATAATTACCAGTAAGACTACAAAGCCGATCTCAAAAACCAGTGGTACTAAGACCAACATAATGGCTTTGTGAGACAATGTCAGTCCTAATTTCATTGATCGGTCCGATCCAGTGCCATTGTTCTATGCGTCAAGTTTGTAACCAACACCACGAACCGTACTAATAACGGACTCCTGATCCGCCGTGTCGATTTTCTTTCTCAGGCGAGCCAGGCAGACCCGCAGCGCTTCCGGAGCAGCTTCTGACTCGGAAGACCAGACTCTGTCTAAAAGCATCTCAGCGCTGAAGACTTGGCTCGGATTGCGCATGAAGAATTCGAGCAGAGCAAATTCCTTGGGAAGCAGGTCGAGTTCTTGATCGCCCTTGGTAACTTTGTGGGTAGCCATATCCAGCACTAGATCGCGTGCCGTCAGTACATTGCTTGCCGCCTGACAACCGCGTCTGATAATGGAGCGAACGCGCGCGGCGAATTCTCTGGCATCGAAGGGTTTTGTAAGATAGTCGTCCGCGCCGGCGTCGAGCCCGGCTTCCTTGTCGTCAATGGTATTTTTTCCGGTCAACATAAGCACCGGTGTGATATCACCAGCGCTACGCATCTGCTTGCAGATCTCTATCCCGCTCAATCCAGGAAGGTCCCAGTCGAGCACCACCGCGTCGTATTTGTAAAAGCGCAGTCTGTCTCGCGCTTCAAAGCCGTCATAAACTAGCTCAACTGTATGTTGCTCTCGAGTCAACTTCTCCTCGAGCATTTCAGCTAGGTCTACATCGTCATCTACAAGCAGAATTTTGGACATATCGCCGAAAGTAATCACAAATGGTCATGAATTCTGAGGACACCGAACAGTCGATATCCTGCTGCTCGATATTCCCACAAGCATGAGTAGATAAACCCGTACTGGCTTGCGCGCAATGTCGCAAAATCTTCCCCAGTCAATCGCTCTTTCGTCACGGCTTTAAATGAACGATTGACTGCATGTTCCATGTTACCGCCCTGTAACAACTCGGCCATACACTCATGTTCGAAGGCGGACGAAGAACGTGATTCAGACGAGTTTTGCGACACTTTGTAGCCCGGGAAAGGACAAGAGCAGAGGAGAGATTGTCATGAATGAGAAAGAAGTAGCGCGAAAGGCTGAAGAACTTACGAGCAAGATTGAAAGCGGTAGCACGTGCCCGTTAAGTGCGGAGCTCAATAAAATGTCGGCGGAGGATCGCATAGCTGTCGCTCGCGCTATGGACGCGCTGAATTTCAAGCACAGAATGGACCAGAGCAACCCGAACAGATCCTCGATTCCCGACATTTGTATAAGCATTGGAAGCAAGGACGGAAAGGAAGAATTGCTGGATATGCAGGCAAAGATCTCTGCCCCGGGCGGCAAAGGCAAGCCTCAATACAAGGATATTTTCGATCGCGAACCAGAATACGATCTCAAGAATTATCATAAGGGAACCACTATGTACGCTGTCGCTCGGCGGGGAGATGATGTTCTTCAATCGGATTTCTATGGTCGCAAAGATGGAACATTGATCATTGAAAATCCGTATCCGCAACAGTCCGAAACCACGCGCTACAAGAAAGCCGACGATGTGAAATGGGAAGCCACCGTAAATGGTGTCAAAACCACTGTCTACAAGGACGGCAGGCGAAGTTAAGCAGTTACAATCGGTCAGGCAGAGGACGGGGTCAAGGCTCCGTCCTCTGCTTTGTAGATGCCGAGCGGACGGCTTAAGCCAATCGCGGCCCATGGGTGGATTGCAACCAGCAGTCAATGTGCGGTTTTTGTTACTTTCCTGTTACGTGCAGCATCTATGCTAAGTACAAATCAAAGGAGTGGCAGCAAGGGCTCTGTCTGATGCTCGTACCAGCCACTTGCATGGACAGTGCTTTCCCAGCCGACTGCCACCTCCTGCGATTTTTGTTCAACTGGAAGCGACTTTTCGTTTGCAGGTTGACGTAAGTGTTATGGAAAATCCAACTTTACCTTGAGCGACTATGTCAGTGGAATTTGTCTTCAATACCTACTTAGAGCTGGCTGCCAACGCCAACAAGTTCGGGCATTACAAGCTTGCAAGCCGGTGGTTCAAGGCTGTGCTCGACGAATTGCAGCGCGCTGAAAGCGATGCACCGTTGCGGGCGGCAGTGCTGAGCAAGATGGCTTGCATTTACACGGAAAATCAACAATACAGACAGGCTGAGTCAACTTACCGGAGAGCGCTCGCGCTGTGGCATGCATTGCCGTCCGGGCAGGCTCAAGTTAAGTGCGGCACATTGCTGAATCTGGCGGAATTGTGCATCTTGCAAGGGAAGTATGGGCAGTCTGAGCAGTATTTTAGACGAGCATTAAGTGCTCAAAAGAGTGGTACAAGACCTGACAATCAGCAATTGCGCCAGATACTGGCGCGCTTGGCGTATGTTCTGGTAAAGCGAAACAAGCTTAGTGCCGCTCACTCTATTCTGCAGGAGTTGGAGGCACTCGAAAGGCAGCCTTGATTCGTTGGCGATCGTAAGTAAGTGAGAGTGAGCGCGACAATTGCAGCTGCGAAGGAAAGGCTTCAGTGCGATCCTTCGCAGGCAGCGCTTTGTACTAACCAGGACTGCCAGGCGAGTGCCTCCAACCAACCGGCTTTGCGAAACTGCTTGCTGGCACTCTGCATCTAGCGGCGATTTTTCTTCAGCCTGGCTGGTGAGTATAGTCGAGCAGCGTTTCGCGCTCGTCAATGGGCGGTTGTACTGAATGCTCGAAAGTCTGTTCTGAATTGAGTCTATCTCCTACCATTACTTTCACCCTGGCCGAGCCTGGCATCTACTTTCGGACCTGGCAGAGTGAAGTAATCTTCACTAATACTCTCAGGACTTTTTGGCGCTCTTATCCTTTCCAAAATCCTTTCGATGTTGGCTAACTCGGCAGAGGTCGGACGGATTGCGTGGAGATCATTCCAGCCCGCTGCCCCGATCCACATATACTTGTTCAGAAATGCCGGACAAAGGGGATACTGCAACGAGCCAAAGACATAGCTGCTGCCAACGTCCGAAGCGACGGCGCCCAGATATTTAGCCGCGAGATCGCCGTAGCTATCGGATTGCCCGTTGAGTAGCTGCGGTGCATACCGGCCGCCATGGCGGATGGCAGCAGCTGTTGTATAGGCGGCGAGGTCTGCTTTCACCGCACAACTAGTAGCTTGCCTGACTAGCCCGGAATAAGCTTTGGAAGCGATCGCGTACTCAGAATTCGCAAGAAAGGGAAGCCTATTTCCAAGTTGAGCGTACCAGGGCATTGAGAGATCAAGCGATTTTAGCGCTTGTCCAGACAGCCTTCTGGCCTGTTCCAGCCGTTCGACGCCGCTGAGACCTTCTAGCGCTGCCGGGCTGAGCTCCACCGCCGCCAGAGCACGGTCGGCAGCAGCAATCGACCGTCCAGAATTTGCCAATCTGGACATGGTGGCAGCGCGTGAAAGCACCGCTGCTGAGCCAGCCAAGCCATCTACTGCGCCCAGTACCGGATCGTGCCAGCGAATCGATTCACCCATGACCCCTCGAACGAACGTCTTGGTGGCCGAGCCTACCAGCGCTCCAGCGATCAGCGCGCCCGGACCGGTCGCTGCCGTGCCGGTTACGGTAATAGCGGCTGCCAGCATTGCTACCGAGCTTGAGACGAGATCTATCATCAGCTCTCTCAGGCGATCTTCAGCTTCCGGTGCTTCGATTCGCAGCTTTGCGATTTTCTTGAGCTGCTCGATCTGATTGTGAGACTGAGCTGTAAACTCCGGGTCATCTCTACCCAAGTCGTCAAAGATTTCCAGGGCAGCATTGTTGTTTCTGTTTGCCAACTCGAAAACGCCTTGCATGAGTTTGCAATAGGAAGGGCCATGCGCAAGCAGGTTGAGCCCGTCGATGGTCAGAGTCAGCTCAGCCTGTTGTTGTCGGAGCTTTTCTCGCTGATTGGGATCGTTTTCGACAGCACTCTCCCGACCAAGTCTGTCGAGCTCCTTGAGTTTGGTAGCACGGATCGCTTCGATCGCCTCCACTGGAAGCTTGTCCGCTTCCCGGAAGGCAGCATCAAGCTGTTTTTGAGCTGATTCGAGATTGAAGTCTTGAGGGCTGAGGCTTCTTTGAAATTGGACGAGATGCTGATTGAATTGCCAGATCGACGAAGCTTCCCCACACGTATTAGCAAAGTAAAGCGCGCTGAGTAGGTCAGTTGAACGGTCGGCTGCATACTCTGGGTCTGAAGCGATTATTCCGTCGACGGTTTTCTTGACTGCAGCAAAATCCCCAGCTCTTGCCGCCGGCAGGATCTTTGCGAATTCAACGCTGGCCTTGGAATGGCTAAGGTCCTCAAGGCAGTTCAGATCAGTCACCAGTTCGCGCCGGCGATCTTCGGTGAGACTTTCGGACTTCAACTGGCTTTTGATCTCACCGATTTGTCTTTTGATTTGTTCGTAATCAAGCTGCTTGGCAGATCGCTCAGCTTGATTCGTCAGGGCGAAGTAGCCGTCCATGTCGGCACAGAGCGCTCGGTTCTGAGCTCTTAAACTTAATGTGAGCGGGTCGTCGCCACCGGCAAGCTCCTGCCGGCGCAACTGTTGACTCAAGTACTGGCGCAGTCGGCACAGAATGTCATCTTGATCTGTATTGAGCGGATCGGAAATGACAATCTGCTCATAGGCTTTTGCGAAGTCGCCTTTCTCTGAGAGATGATACGCGTACTGCAGACGAAGGACCTGAGGGCTTGAAATCGCTTGCTCGAGATGCCACCCGAGTAATTGCAGTCCGGCGTAGGACAATGTGGCAAGTGGATTACCTTCAGCGTTAGCTTGTCTGGTCTCATCTCCCTGTCTTGCTGCCGCTTGAAGTAGGTCTGGTGTTTGGCCAAGCTTGGTCAGGTCTTGTCGTTGTTCGAAGAGCGCAGTTTTTACTTTTGACAGAAGCTCTGCTGCTGCGGTTCGATCTACCGAGCTGGCAAGGGCGATTGTTTGTTGAAACTGTTTGTCAATTAAAGGCTCCAGTTGCCGCAATCTGTCATGTACGGTAGATTCTTTCTGCGCACCGGTTTCGTCTGTCACCGTTATTGCGTTGCCAGGGCGCATTTGCGTCAGCTTGCTTAACTCGTTGGCATATTCTTTCACTTTCTGCATTTCGATCGGAAGGCTGGCGCGATTGGCAGACGAGCCGGGCTGCTCTTTCGATTGCCTGAATTCCCGATCTCGTCTTATTGATTCCAGAATTTGAAGCACTAAGGGCTCATCTATTTCTGCTTTAGGCTTGTTGTTCTCCAAACCATTTCTTTCACCCATGGTGGCTATACCTCTCTTGTTTCAAACGTTTATGCTGAATCTCCGTCTAGCTATGGTCGGATGCACCAACAGCTGGCTGCACCGTTGATTGAATCCATGTGGGCTAGCGATCTGCCTGAGACAAAACGGCGGTTGTGGGTTGCAAACGAGTTTTGCCTGCCAATATTGTCAGACCGTTTCATTACACCTGTGTAACAGCGCTAGATTCCAAATAGGTTTGCAGCGGGAGGATGCCTGCCTGTATCGGATGTTTAATCAGTCCGGAACCATATATGGTGCCTGCGCAATCGGCGCTAATCTTGACTGCCGCGATTTAATTTGGGGAGAATTCCCCCACTTTGCTGTTTCGTCCGCTCGGCTTGAAGCCGCGCGCCTACCCCAATGAAATTGCAAGAGATAGTCCCTGCTGCTCGGCTCAGAGGCGCTTTGCGGCGTGTGGGAATGCTCTCTCCTCTATCCTTACTAATGCCGCACGGAGAGTCGACGGTTCAAGCTACGCCTATTGCGAGCTTCCAGCCGATTGTCTAGATTCAGAACAGATCGATTTCGACCTTTCTTGTGAGGAGAGTTTATACAAGAGCTAACCCGCTCGACTGATTTCAATCCGCTAGAGAATGAGGACCGGAAAGGCTTGCATTCAAAGTCGAGTCCGCAAGGCTCTGCCAGAAGTCCGGTTCTCATCGCTCCCTGACAGCGACGGCGCAGGAGGGATCTCCTGTAGCACTATCACCTTTTGCTTGGAGAGAAAGCATGCACGAAATTCCGGTTGTCCACACCTTTCCGCCAGATCGTCCGGAGGGATCTTTGAGCATCTGCCGAGAGATGCACGACACCAGCCCGCAACTCGAACGCGGCCGCTCTGCTCGCGAAGGCAAGCGGTCGATGGCGCGTAGCATCGATGTGCCGGGCTTGTCGCAGAAGAGCGCCTTGGTGCTGGGAATCGCCTTCAGCTTGGCGAAGTTGTCCGGCAACCAGTCGATCGTCATTCCGGCCAATCTTCTCACCTCCGATGCACTGGAGCTTCTGCTCTCCAACCTGCCGGCCGGGTGGCGCTACTACTACGAGAACTCGCCGGCATCCTCCTGGGTGTTTCTTCCCGGTAGCGAGCCGCGCTGAGTGTGCTGGCGGGCAGGCTAGCTACCGGCAGCGGTGGCTAGCAGGTGCTCAGTCAGCGCTGACCGTCAATAACTCCAGCAGGGGCTGAGCTTGTTTTAGCCCCTGCGCATAGGGAAAGGACTTAATCACGAACATGACCAAGAAAGAGCTGAAGGCCGTCGTGCTGGGCGCTAGAGCCAGGCAGGCGGAGGCGGAACGCTTTTACAAGGAGGAGCAGCAGCGTCAGGAGGAACAGGCTCGTCTGATGCTCGAGTACCGGGCCAAGCTTCTCCCGCAACTTCGGAAGGCCTCACCCCGAGACTATGCGCTGTGGCTGGCCGGGCACCTGTCGCGAGGTGGCCAGATCTCTCATGTCTATCCCTACAAGCTGTCGGGGCGATTCTTTGTCCTGGTCGACGACCTTGAGATCGAGATGCCGCTCTACGGCAGCAGCTCGCTCAGCCTGATCGTTCCGGCTGATCTGAAGCTGACCACCCCCGCCGATGGGTTGGGACACTGCAATGCGTTCTGGATGGAGGACTTCACACACTTGGGCGCATGCGTTCCGCTCTACAGCGATATTGACTTCTAGGAGTCTCTCTCTCTCTCTCTCTCTCAGCTGTCCGGATGAACAGAGCTTTCGGGCTGAGTACATCAAGCATACCTCCGTACTAATGCAAAACCATCCGACATAAGGAGCGCTGCGATGCTGCTTCTCTGCATCCTTTTCTTGGCAGGAGTCCTGGCCGGACTCATCTTCGAGTGGTGGTACCATTGGCTGATGCACGATCGGCCGCTACTCTTCCACGCCAAACATCACAAGGAGTTCTACCGGCTGCCGCAACCGGTGGTGGCGCATAACACTCGCGATCTTCCGGCACTGCTGTTCCAGTCCGGGCTGGCTCTGCTGATCATCACGCCACTGATGCCGTTCCTGGGCGTCGTGCCGGTGCTGACCGTCTACGCCGGCGCGATCTGGCACCTCCTGGTCGTCTATCAGGTGGTGCATTCGCTGCTTCACGACGATACTGTCCTACCCGGATGGATCCGGCACAGCCGGTTGTTCAAGTGGTGGAAGGGTTGCCATTACGCCCACCACTTCCACCACTATCACAACCCCACCGGCAACTTCTCGGTGACCTGCCCGTTGCTCGACTGGCTGTTCGGTACCTACCTGCATCCACGCCCGTCCTATCCACCGCTGCCGCTGGAGAGTCCCAGGCACAAAATTGTGGTGCCGAAGCTAACCATTCTGCTCGGTTTCAGAAGTGCCGTACAGCCCGAGCGCCTCCAGTTAATCATCGAGCCGATCGCCGGCTGGGAAGAGGTGGACAGAACCGGTAGGCTCTATCCCGGGGCCGAGGGAGCGTTGTCCAGGCAGTTCTACGTCCGGCTCAAAAATGGTGCAGATAGCCAGCAGGTAATCGCGCGCCTCCAGCTGATCCCGGAGATTGAGTTTGCCGAAATCGCCGCCGATCGCAACCTGATGAACTGAGTTCAGCGCTCGCAAGTCTTCCCGCTAATCCAGCCGCTCGACCGCTGGCTGGATTAGCTGTGGTCAGCGGTGTCAGCGCCATGATTGGGGACGCGAATTACAATTGAGACGGCGGCGGTAGTAACTAAACGCAGCGCTTTGTTGCCGCACAGACAGGAGTGGAGATGCCATGCCGATGGTGTCTCCACTCCGTTCGAAGTTTAAAAAAGCCCGATTTATTCATACATATAGTATGTCAAGCGAGGACTGGCGCGAAATGGGCATTCCAAGCGATTTGTTTTGGTTAACGTACAGGCAAATTTTGATTA
>JAGVKB010000110.1 GCA_020050835.1 Candidatus Obscuribacterales bacterium
CTGGTCCTACCGGTCCCACCGGCCCAACAGGTCCCACCGGCCCAACAGGCCCAACAGGCCCGACTGGTCCTACAAGTCCCACTGGTCCTACCGGTCCCAGCGGCCCAACAGGTCCCACCGGCCCAACAGGCCCGACTGGTCCTACAAGTCCCACTGGTCCTACCGGCCCCACCGGCCCAACAGGTCCCACCGGCCCAACAAGCCCGACTGGTCCCACAAGTCCCACTGGTCCCACTGGTCCTACCGGTCCTACCGGCCCAACTGGCCCCACCGGTCCAACAGGTCCCACAGGCCCCACAGGCCCAACTGGCCCAACAGGTCCAACAGGCCCAACTGGTCCCACCGGCCCAACCGGCCCGACTGGTCCTACAAGTCCGACTGGTCCTACAAGTCCCACTGGTCCCACTGGTCCTACCGGTCCTACTGGTCCCACAAGTCCCACTGGTCCTACCGGCCCTACCGGTCCCACCGGCCCAACAGGCCCAACTGGTCCGACTGGTCCTACAAGTCCCACTGGTCCTACCGGTCCTACCGGTCCCACCGGCCCAACAGGCCCGACTGGTCCTACAAGTCCCACTGGTCCTACCGGTCCCACCGGCCCAACAGGCCCAACAGGTCCGACTGGTCCGACAAGTTCCACTGGTCCTACAGGTCCCACCGGTCCAACAGGCCCCACTGGTCCGACAAGTCCCACTGGTCCGACAAGTCCAACAGGCCCAACAGGCCCAACAGGCCCAACAGGCCCAACAGGCCCAACAGGCCCAACTGGCCCAACTGGCCCTACTGGCCCAACAGGCCCAACTGGCCCTACTGGCCCTACTGGCCCAACAGGCCCAACAGGCCCAACAGGCCCAACTGGCCCAACTGGCCCAACTGGCCCAACAGGCCCGACAGGCCCGACGGGTCCGACGGGTCCTTCTGGTCCGTCCAACCCGTTCTACAATCAACCAAGTGAGTCCTATTACCTACAAGACTGCCAACCTTCCTACTTCCGCAGGCGCCACGATGTAGTCCTGATTGGACACCGCGGAGCGAGAGTTGCCTCAGGTCCGAACGGTCTTGTTTTGCAGGATGGTGCTGTATTTATATCTGCTGGCGAAGAGCCCCTTCTGGCAGACACGCCCGCTGGAAGAATCAGCATCTCCGCGCACAGCAATTTATATGTTCAGCAGCATGCGTCCGGTGCCCTCATTATTTCCAACCTTGGTCTCACTTCAACCAGTCTGGAGCTTGGCCGCAACGGACAAAGCAGGACCGAAAGCATCGGCGCAGGAGCTGAGTTCATCGTTGCTGATATGTATTTCGGTCCGCGAGAACTGCGTGAGGAGCTCGGCATCCAGAGCAACTACGAGATCGTTCCTTGCAACGTACCAGGAATTACATTCATCAAGCACAAGATGCTGGCTAAAGAAATCAGAGAGAAAGAAAGAATAGTAGATTGCGATCCAGAGCGCTATCCAGAGCACTACTTGAAGAAGCGCATCCGAACTATACGAAGCGTGACAGGGCATCTTCTTTCTAAGGCTCCGGATGCCAACACGCCGGGAGCGGATCAAGAATCGAGACATATCCCAAGTGAAAGTCATAGCTATCAAGAGTCCGAGCCTAAGGAAGTCTCACTTCTGCCCGTTAGCTTTATCGCACCAGCCGCCGCGCCTGCTCTGAGAGTTGCAAAAAACAACGGAGTATTCCTGGCACAGCTTGGAGAAGCTGATGTAGACGGGGGTCCGGACGGTGTACTTACACTTAACGACGGCGAGTTGCTTCTACACACATCGCAGGCAACAAGTCTTAAGATTGGTGCTTACACAGTCTCCCTGCAACCAAAAGTGGTAGTGCTTGTCGAAAAAATCGGAGACGTTGTAAAAATAAGAAATCTACATGAGTCAAAGGCAGATTCCGTCAAGCTTATGAAGCCAGGCGGTCACTTGTTGGCTCTACAGATTTCCGATGAGGTAATCCTTTCGCCTGACCACGGGACAGCCATGAGCACCATGGGTGATAAAGTCGGGCGTCGCGGAATAAAAGCCACCAAGTTGCAGAGTGGGATTACGCTGACTAAATCCGAAGTCTCGCTGGTATCACTGTTGACGGAGAATCACTTGCTACAAACACTGCGCAATAATAAAGACTCCGCATGCAGAAAATTGCACAATCACCTACTTAAGACAGCCGTGTCCTACTGGCTCGTAAAGGGAAACCGCAGACCTTACAACACAATTCATCCTGGAGAGTAGAGAATAAGTGGTAGGCACAGATCCGTCAGCACCAGGGAACCAGTCAACGTTATCATCATGTTTGACCAGCTTCTATTTCTGGAAGATACTGATTGAGCAGATCTCTGTGTGAGGGTCCGTATTGAGCTGCCCCAGTTTTCCCGCATTGCTTTGGCATAAGTTTCGAGAGCCGATCATTTCGGTTTTCATCTTTGTGCATATCACGGCTCTAATTCTCTGGGTTTGTCCGCCCTTTCCTCTCTACTGGTCCATCTTGCCTTGCTTTTCGCCTTACATCTCCCAACTCGGCTTCTGGAATCAGTGGAAAATGTTTTCCCATCCAAAGGCCTGGAATTCTTATCTGACCGCCAATGTGATTTTTTCGGACGGCACATACAAGGTCTGGAATTTCCCTCGGACGGATCAGATGGATTGTTTGACACGTATGTACAGGGAGCGTTATCGCAAATGGGCTAATGAATACATCAATGAGGACAAGTACGACTTTACTCGTGCGGATGCAGCAAGATTTATTGCCAGGCAGTTCGCGCAGGGCAATAATCCGCCGGTTCAAGTGCAACTAGTTCGCCACTGGTCATTCATTCAGCCACCTGCCGGAATGGGCAAACCACAGCCATTGGATGAGGGCACATACACATTCTATCGCTATCTGCTGAAACCGGAGGTTCTCAAATGAGCCTTCGTGATGTTTGGAAGAACTGGAGGAATTTCTGGTTTGCCCCGGAGTCACCGCTGGCGATAGCAGTCTTCCGCATTTTATTCGGATTGATCATGCTAGTTTATTGTGCTCTCTTTGCACCTGATTTATTCAATTGGCTGGGCCCGCATGCTATCTGCAGCCGAGAAACAGCAAGGACTGCCCTGTCCGGCTTCGGTCCTCCCGGCTTGAATCTGTGGTCCTTCGTTCCCTACACCGATACGACGGTTGCAATCTTTCTGGCGCTACTGGCTTTGTCAGCAGCTTTCCTGACCGTCGGTCTCTTCTCACGTATCGCCGCAATCGTGGTTTATTTGATGCTGGCATCCTTGCAGCAAGAGAACAGCCTGATTATCAATGGTGGCGACATCTTATTGAAAATGTCAGCATTTTTCCTGATCTTTTCCCCTTGCGGTGACACTCTGTCTCTGGATTGCAGGCGCAAGCCGCAAGCTCAAACAAAAAACGAACGGCCATATCCCAGTGGTTGGATTCAACGCCTGTTCAGGTTTACGATTGCCCTGATCTATTTTCAGAGTTTCTGGTCCAAGCTTGAAGAGCCCATGTGGCTCAACGGTTCGGCTCTCTGGTATGTACTTAGAGAAGTGGAGTATGCTCGCTTTCCTGTTTCCTTCATTTCGAGCAACATCTGGATGTGTCAGACCGTGAGTTGGCTTACCCTGATAACAGAGGGAGCCGCCTGGTCCTTGATCTGGTTTAAGGAAACTCGTTATCCTGTCATCATTGGACTGATGGGCATGCACCTGGCTATCGATTACTGCATGAACCTACCTTTGTTTGAATGGATAATGATTGCAACTTTGATCTTGTTTGTACCGGCCGAGGACTTGCTTGTAATAGCGAGAAAGATAAAGGAGTATGCGATGAAAAGCCTGTTAGTGCCTGCGGAAAAAACGGTTGCAAATGCAGCCGATGCTCAATGAAATGCTAACGATGAAACAAGATACAGATATTAGCTCACAGACAAGATTCGCCAGTTGTCCTGGCGTAGCGCAAATGCTTGCCCGGTGCATTACGATCGTGCTGTGCCTGTGCTGGTTGACCCCCTCCTGGTCCACGGAACTAAAGTGCACGCTCGAGCACAAAGAGGTGCTTCCAGAAGAAACCGAGTTTCTTCCGGGGGCACCATTTCTGGAATCGCAGTTGCCGAAAATAGGAGGCGTTTTCAATTGGTACAAGGTGCCCGACTGGCTGGTCGGGCAATGGCACCGAGAAGAAGAGATATCGGTAGGAGCCCAGGGCGCCGCGCACCCCAAGATAAGCAAGTCCAGGGCAGACATGGTTTATGGGCACCAGACGGACGAGGATGGAAACATATGGGCTTTCTATCAACAACCATACTGGCAAAAGATTGACTCCAGTCCGTACATCTATTACAAATTGACCAAGAGTTTCATCCCAATGTGGCTGGAAAACGGGCATTTTGCCATACGCACAATTTCCGATGACGTTAAGCTGCTGAAGAGCACCGGCAAGGTTGAAGAAATTTGGCGCCGTGAGGAAATTCACGAAATCTGGCGGCGCAAGGACGACAATAAGGTATCGGCAGTGGTATCAATCCGGCAATTTGATTTAAAGGGACTTCCCACCCTTACCGCCGCTACGCATTACGACCTGACCAAAACCGCGCCCTTTCGAGAAGTTGCATTCTGGACGGAAGGTGAAGATCTCAAAGCAAGTCTTGAATACTGGTTATCAAAACACAGCTCTGAGCGGGCCGGAACCGAGCTTAAGCCCAACGTGAGTGGTGAACCCCAACCCTCGGGGGATGCACCAGATCAAAAGGCCACTCAAGACCCGCATAAAGACACGACCTTCATCGACAAGGCACGCGAGCAATTTGCGCAAGACAAAGCTGCGCAGGAGGAAGCTAGCGCTCGGCAGAAGGAGCAAGCCAACCAAGAAAAATCCGACCAGTAGGCTTTCGACTGGTTCATCTCTGTCTCTAACCCGTCCAGAGAAATATGGCATCCAAGTCAAAAAAGTCTAAGGGCGAAAAGAAGCCCAAGCAAACACCGCAGCCAAGTATTGCCGATGCCAGCGACAATCAGGCGGCACCTTTGAATAACGTGATGCCCGCGACGGATAACGCGGCGGACGAATCAGACAATATCTCTGTTGGCGCTTGTGTGACTGCGGATCAGTCACACAAATCGGCTGACCGAATCCCCCGATTACAAATGATATTGTACCTTCTCATTGGTGCAGGGACGATTATTCGCCTGCTCTTACCTTTTCTATTCAATCCGATGTCATTCATCTATTCAGACATGCTGAGGCATTATGAGCATGCGTTGCACCCGCTACTGCCCGACATCATGAGCCTGGTCGATCAACCGTGCTATCAGATCTGGTTGGGCACCGTTCTTGGTATCACAGGCGATTCCAAAATAGCGGTTGCATTGTATTCCGGCTTACTCAGTGCCGTTACACCCTGGTTCTGGTATCGCTGGATGCGCGAGTGCCTTCCGAGCAAATCGCTTGCTCTGGCAGGTTATGCAACTCTTGCCTTGTTGCCCCCCTGGATCAGAATGTATTCGTATTTCATGCAAGAGACCTTGCTTCTTCCCTTGCTTGGACTGTCACTTTGGCTGAGTTGGCGTGCGGTGCGACGAAAAGATACTTTGAGCTTCCTGCTTGCCGCTGTTACCTCGGGTTGCACAACGGCTACGAAAGCCAATGCAGCACCGCTCGAGTTGATCGTGTTGATATGGATGGTAAAGCGAAGCTTTGGATCCGGTGGGATAAGAATGGGGTTGAGAGTCGGCGCAATTGCGCTATTAGTTCCGCTAGCAATCTACTTATTGGGGCCAGTCAAGTTTTACAATCGGGCAAATGTTTGGGTGCTTACTCCGAGCACCCTCTTAAACCAGCTATATTACGAAAGCGGACAGAGAGTGATTAAACTAGACTACAAATTCGCAGACAAAGCAACTGGTGCCGTTCACACCGGCTCCTGGTGGTTTGAAAGTCCTTCAATGATTTGTCCCATGCTGGCTCCACTAAGCGACTGGAGAAGTTCTCGCACTGGGGTCTATGAAACGCGAGTGGACCTCACCAGCACTACCGGCTCGTATCGCCCGAACCCTGAAGTATCGCTTGCACAGCGCCTGCATTTTACGATGGAAAATGTCCTCTTCTTCTTCTTCGGTATGACATTTCCAATGGACAAAATGAATAATGATTCCCTGGATTCCTTGCTTGTGAGCATCAGGTGGATCTGGTTTCCACTGGCGCTGGCAACCGCGTGGCTTGCCTTAAAACGCAGGCGGGCGGACATATTGACAGTCCTCTCTCTCGGATCGCTTGCCTTTTACCTTCTCCAGCAAAACATTATCTTTGAGGGGCGTTACCGGATGCCATGGGAAGGTGTAGCAGTCGCCTCATTTCTGTCCCTTCTTCCGGCGCGCAGTGGGGAGCAGCTTGAATTGTCCTGGGAACGAATGCGAATACCGGTTATCTCCACCTTTCTCATTTTCTACATCTACGGCATAACGCTCTGGCTCCTGTTGCCATCGCCCAGGCGTGATGCAATTCTCAAGCCGGTCGAGCCGCTGATTACTTACACCGGATTATGGCAAGGATGGACGATGTTTTCGCCCGATCCACGCATGGTAAATCTCGATCTCGACGCGATCATTACCTATTCCGACGGAACAACTACGGTCTGGCAATATCCACGCGTAGATAAGCTTGCTTTTTTTGAAAAGATGTTGAAGGAGCGCTATCGAAAGTTTGGTTACGATCATCTCAACTGGGCTGCCGAAAAGATTCTCTGGCCGGATTTCGCCCGCTGGGTTGCGCGCATCAATAACTCCGGCGGGCCAACGCCGGTCAAAGTCCAGCTCGAAAGACACTGGGCGCACGTACCACCGCCGGAGAAAGGCATTGGCAACCCATTGCCACCACATGCAAACCAGTACCTTTTCTTTACTTATGAAGTAAAGCCAGAGGATCTCCAATGACAGTTAAGCTGTTATGCGATCTCTGGAAAGCATTCTGGTTCACGCCACAATCGCCCGCTGCACTTTGCATTTACAGAATTTGCTATGGTTCACTGGTTCTGCTATCTGCTCTGATGTGGGGACAGGATCTATTCACCTGGTTCGGTCCCAGAGGCGTGGTGCCGATTCCTACCATGCAAGCGTATGAACGCACCGCACGCTTCACGTTGTTCTATATGCTCCCCCTGTCGGACGAAACAGTACTTGCACTCTACATTGCCTTGCTTGTTGCAGCTTTGTTCGTCGCTCTTGGACTGTTCACTCGTGTCAGTTTGATTGCCCTATTTCTCCTCCTGCTCTCTTTCCATCACCGCAATGTAATCATCCTGCATAGCGGAGACACGCTTCTGAGAGTGAGTGGATTTATCCTGATGTTCTCGCCGGCTGGCGAGATGTTTTCGCTCGATTACCTGATGAAGAAACGACGTGGACTGGCTGTCGAGACTCCCTGGGCGATTACTTGCCCGATCTGGACGCAGCGCCTTCTGCAATTGCAGATAGCCGCAATCTACTGCCAGACTTTCTGCTCCAAGCTAGCTGGAGATACCTGGTGGAATGGAACAGCTGTCTACTATGCTTTCAGACTGGAAGATTTCACGCGGGTGCCTATACCCTTTCTTTTCGACAATCTGTTTCTATACAAAGTAATGACATGGGGCACGTTGGCTCTCGAGCTTGCTTTGTGGACGCTCATCTGGGTCAAAGAGTTTAGATATTATGTTTTGTTTGCCGGCATCACATTTCACCTGGGTCTCGACGTGACGATGAACATACCGTTGTTCCAGTACATCATGATCTCTTCCTATTTGAATTTCGTTGATCCAATCGAAGTAAAACGTGCGCTTGATTATCTGAGCGTGAGATTCAAGCTGAAGACTGGTGGACAGGTAATTTGAGCCTGCCTTTTTATCTTACAAAGTTGAGCGGATTGTTCGGCTTGCCGTTTACCCGCACTTCGAAGTGCAGGTGAGGTCCGGTTGAAAAACCGGTGCTCCCTTCGCTAGCGATTACGTCGCCTTTGTGAACATTGTCCCCGGCTTGAACCTTAATCGACGACAGGTGGGCATAAAGGGTCGCCATTCCCTTACCGTGGCTGACAATCACCACTCGCCCGTATCCACCGTACCAACCTGTGAAAAGTACGCTTCCGCTGTCAGCGGCCCGGATAGCTGAGTGATTTGGACCAGCAAGATCGATGCCGGTATGGAATTTGCGCACACCAAAAATCGGATGGCGGCGAACTCCAAACGGCGAGGTAATCTGGGCGCGCAACGGGAAGCTCATAGTACCCGAGCCCTGTACCATCTCCCGCGAGGGGCGATGGCTTGCAGCCGATTCCATGTCACGAATCTGTTTTTCCAGCTGCTGGGATTCCAGCTCAAGCTGCCTTTCGGCTTTCTCGTAAAAGGCCCGCTGGTTTCTCAATTTGTCGGCGATCTGCGCTTGAGTGCTCTTTTCCTTGGTTATCTGCAACGCCTTTTCGGCAAATTCACTGACGAGGTCGCCAAGCAAGTTCTTTTGTTGGCCCAGTTTACCTTTGCTGGCAGCCAAAGATTCGGCTCTCGCCTTCAATTCAGCCAGGAGCTTGCGATCGGCATCGGCCACCCGCTCTTGATAGTAGAAAAGGTCAAGCAAGGCTTGCAAGGATTGCACCTGGAAGACCATCTCCACCAGATTCAATCTTTGACCTTCGTAGATCTCTCTCAACCGGTAGGCCGCTTGATCAGACAGACTAATCTTTTGCGAGTTAGTGCGGTCCAAGTTCTCCTGAGTCTCATTCAACCTGGTCTCAGTCTTATGTAACTTGTGCTTGCTGTCGTTCAAGGCTCCCTTGGTTACATTTAGCTTGGTCTCAATCCGGCTGAGTTTCAAAAGAGCCAGCTGTTCTTTCTTGCGCGCCTGAGCAGCTTGCATCTGCAGCTCTTTGCGCCGCCTTTCGATATCTTCCAGGCGAGCTCTGGTATCGGGCGTAACTAAGCCACTGGCACCGGCAGAAGAGACCGGATTTCCATGCGCCAGACCAGCGGTCGTCTGCCCAAAAGACAACACGCACACCCAAACCGAAAGCATCGCGGCAGTTCGATATTTAGACAACTCTGGCAAAAATCTCATTACCTTGATATCCAGCCGCTCAGTTTACCACTGACCAATTTTCAAGCAAAGTCTATCGGGGTGAGGTCTGACGCATATCCAGACCGGCAGCTGCCAGCCTTGGCTGCCATTTGAAGCCAATCGCCTGAAACTAATAACCGGAGCGCCCCCTGACAAGCGGAAATTACTTTAATAAAGTGCTGATGATCTTATGATCTTGCCGATGCTAAGGGATACTTAACGTGTCGGCAGGCAAGTGCTTTTTTTGCCGCCTGGGCAAGTTGAAAGGCTAATCCTAACTAATATGCAGGATCGAACAATGATCAAAGAAATCCTCCAATACCCATTACAAATCAAGGGGTGCCAGTCCTCCGAATTTTCCGAGGTGATTAGCCCGTACAGCGGCGAAGTAATCGCCGCCGTGGCCCAGGCTGATGAAAAGGCGATCGATCAAGCGATCACAGTCGCTCGGGAGACCTTCAAGTCGACGATGTCCAAGCTGCCAGCTCACAAAAGGTCTGAAATTCTTGCCAAGACAGCGAAATTGATGGCTGAGAATAGCGAAGACCTGGCAAGGACTATCGCTCTGGAAGGAGGTAAGCCGATCAAGGATGCCCGCATCGAAGTCAGCCGGGCAATCGGTACATTTCAAATTGCATCAGAAGAGGCGCTTAGACTGGACGGCGAGCAGCTTCCAATGGATAGACAACCAGGCAATGAAGGTCGAATCGGCATCGTTCTGAGAGAGCCGATTGGGGTAGTGGCAGCGATTACACCGTTTAATTTCCCGATCAATCTGGTCGCGCACAAACTTGCACCGGCCTTCGCGGCCGGCAACACGGTGGTGCTCAAGCCATCCTCCCAAACGCCGATCTCCAGTTTTAAACTCGCGAAATTTCTTACCGAGGCAGGACTGCCTGATGGAGCGCTCTTAGTAGTGCCTTGCCGAGGTTCAAAAGGCAACGCTCTCGTGCGCGATCCTCGCATCGCTATGCTGACTTTCACAGGCAGCCCGGAGGTAGGCTGGCGCCTGCGCAGTGAAGTTTCACCCGGAGTAAGAACCATCCTGGAGTTGGGCGGCAACGCCGGTCTGTTGGTCCATGACGACGCAGACCTGGAATCAGCTGCTCGCGCCGCCGCCCGTGGCGGTTACGCCAATGCCGGGCAGACCTGTATTTCAGTCCAGCGCGTGTACGTGCAAGAGAGGGTCTATGACAAATTCCTGGATTTATTCGTAGCAATGGTGCGACAACTCAAGTCAGGCGATCCGCTCGACGATGCAGTCGATGTCGGTCCGCTCATAGACAAGGGAGCAGTGGAAAAAACTGTCGAATGGCTGGATGCGGCAGTGAAGAAAGGAGCCAAGCTAGTGACCGGCGGCAAGCAGCTGCCCAAGAATGTAGTCGAACCAGCAGTATTGGTGGATACTAAGCCTGACATGCTGGTCGTCTGTCAGGAAGTGTTTGGACCGATAGTCTCGGTCATGAAATACGACACCATTGATAATGCCATCGACGCAATCAACGATCCGCATTACGGACTGCAAGCCGGCATATTCACTAAGAATTTGGAGATCGCATTCAAAGCCGCTCGCAAGATTGATGTGGGCGGAGTAATGATCAATGATGCGCCGACCTTCCGCGCCGACCATATGCCGTATGGTGGTCGCAAGGAGTCAGGCATCGGGTTGGAAGGCGTCAAATATGCCTTGCAGGAGATGACCCAGCCCAAATTTATCTGCTTGAACCTTCCGAAATTAGATTGAGCCGGCTCGTGGTATCACATGTAGTATCGCCCTGGGAATGCCTGCAGAGACTAAGAGGCAAATTGATAGTCTCCTGCCAGGCCAGCGAAGGTGAGCCGTTGTGTTCTCCGGAGCACATCAAAGCGCTGGCGCTCTCAGCCTTAAACGGAGGAGCCGGCGGACTCAGACTGGAAGGGGAAGACAACATCAGGGTGCTGAGAGAAGCGACCCAACTGCCGATCGTCGGACTCATAAAGTCTGCCCACGTAAAGGAGAGCGAAAGGCTCCACAAGGTCTACATCACTTCTACTTTCGAGGAGGCGCTGGCAGTTGCGAGAGCGGGCGCCGATATTATTGCGCTCGATGCCACCAACCGCCCTCGGCCAGAACCGGTCACACTGCAGGATTTCATTGCGCGCATCAAGAATGAGCTGGGTAAGCCGGTTTGGGCCGATGTATCCACCTTATCGGAGGGACATGCTGCCCTGGCCGCCGGAGCTGACGTGGTCTCCACTACGATGTATGGCTATACGGCCGAGACTCGTGCCCCTGCAGACAAAGGTCCCGACATGCAATTACTGGCTAATCTCTGCAATCAACTAACCGTTCCAGTCATTCTGGAAGGGAGAGTATGGCATCCGGAGGAAGTCAGCCAGGCCTTCGAGCTCGGGGCGTTTGCGGTCGTAGTCGGCTCGGCCATTACCCGTCCGCAACTGATTACTAAACGTTTCACTCAAGCCTGCCCGCAAGAGGGTTAAATTCGACTAGAACACAGTTTGGACCTTTCAATCGATGAATTCGCAAGCTGAACTCTGGCTTTACCCGCTCATTCTTGTTGCGGCGTTCTCGTTGATTGTCTACATCCGAATGGGTGTGTCCTGGACATGGGGCTTTTGCCTGCAGTCGCTGCTCATGCTTTCGGCAGGAATCGGCGGTCTAGTTACCGGCCAACACGTCTTTTGCTCCTCCTTGGGCTGGGCCCTGTTCTTACTTTTCGTGCTCGTTCCCAGAACTATCCTTAGCAAGCTGGAACGCAGCCTCAATCAGCTCGATCCTCAAAATGCCTGCGCTGCAGCCGCTAAACTGCGCTGGTTCTTCTGGGGTCCGCCCGGACGATATTGGCCAGATCTGGCCGAAGCTATGAAAGACTTCCTTGAAGGCGACACAGCAAATGCAGAAGCTCTAATTGAAAAATGGCAAAAGACCACGCTGCCGAGACAAACTCGCGACGGATTGAGCGGATATCAGATGACCGGACGCATCTTGGTGCGAGACTGGCCGGGAATCATAGCCGAGCTACAAAGATTGAAATTAGATCCGGCCGCCAAAGCAACCACCTCCATAGCAACGGCAGCATGCCGAGCCTACCTGGAGCTAAATCGAGTTCCGGAAGCATGCCTTTGCCTTAAAGCAGCCAATCTCCCTGGATCTAAAATGTCCGAAGCGGGCCGGGAGATCTCCTTTGTTACCTTTTTCAGCTTATCTGGCGCTGAGGCTGAATTGGAATCGATCTTCGAAAAACTTACCGGCAGTAAAGACGATTTGCCGCAATATGCCAGACTCTACTGGCTGGCACGCTGCCGCGCCGCCCAGGGCAAAATAGCGCAATGCAAGGAGCTGCTGGCAAAGGCCTTGCAGTTGACGCCAAGCTCACTTAAAGCGTGGCAGAAGCGGATAACTTATCAGTTGGAGCGATTGACTGATGCACCAGACTTAATACCACATACGGATCACTCGGCCGAAATTGAACAAGCAAAAGCGGTGCTAGCACAAGCCAGGCTGGTAGCAAATGTCATCTCTCCTAAAAGATCAGGACTGGCGGTGATAGTTATCGCCGCGCTAATAGCCGCCGTCTACTTGGTCAGTCACAGCTTCGAATTCATCCAGACACCACAGGCAGTCGAGCTATCCAGTTGGTGCCTGCGCTGGGGCGGGCTTTACAAACCTGCTGTCGAGCACGGTGAATATTGGCGTCTGGTCACTTTTCAGTTCTTGCACGCGCACATCTCCCATCTAGCGCTCAACTTGGTGGGGCTCTGGTGGTTCGGCAGAATGGTGGAGAATCTCTTCGGCACACGCAATTTTCTGGTTATCTGGTTACTCTCCGGCATTATGAGCGGAATTTCGGAGGTACTCTGGAGTCAAAGCCTGATGTCAATTGGCGCCTCAGGCTCGGTAATGGGAGTATTCGGCGCTGCAACCGGCGCCATTTTCCGCTGCAAGGACCTATTGCCGGCTAATATTCGCCGCAATGAATTGAGTTGGATGTTTAAACTGGCACTTTTGCAAGTAATCCTCGACCAAATTGTGCCCCATGTTGCCGTATTTGCACACCTGGGGGGGCTGGTGTCCGGATTGATCCTGGGACTACTTTTACCGGTTAGAAAAGATTACCTGCTGGCAAGAGCGCAGCTGAAACCTGAGGTATCAGTTAATGCAGCCGGAATCTCCAATTCTTGAGGCCCACAGATTAATGCTGGCGTCAAAACGAACCCAGCGACCGACTTTTCAAACTTCTGGTCCTTTCTGGGGAAGGCTGAACGCGAGCCCAGCAGCCAATCGGCGGACCGGCAAGAAGAGAGTCTGGTGAGCCTTGTAAATGATAACTGGACTGCTCTTGAAGGCTGCCAACTCCAGGTTGAGAAGGTGGTAGATTAGGAGTGGGCTTGGAATTGAGAAGAGGGTCGCTCAAATGTATGATTGCCCTAATTGCAGGGTGCCATTACACGGTTACGAAGATAACTGTCCGTCTTGTGGCACAGCCCAGTATGTAAAGAAAGGCTTTCGCAATCTCTCGCACGTCCAGACGGCACCCGGTGTCAACTGGATGCCTTTTGTGGCTGTTTTCGTGGTTGTCGGCATCGGCATCTTCGTGGCAGCTCAAAGCACCTGGCTCGGTCAACTGATGAAACAGGGACCAATACAAGAAGACCCGATGGAAAAGCTTACTTTCATGGATGCCAGAAATATCATCGAGCAGAAAGTAACAGAAGGACTGACCGCAGTCGGAGCAAAAGGAAAGTTTGCCTGGCAGAACGCCGACGGCTCGCCGTCCGATAAAACTTCGGCTCAAAACGTACAATTGGCAATCGAGACAAAACTGAAAGACCCAAATTCAAGAAAGGCGATTATTGACCCAATCAAGGCTTATATGGAGAAAGCCAAGATACCCACTCTCACGATGACTGACACGAAATCGCACGCAACTTGGACCTATACTGTTCAGCCATCACAGGCTGCAGCTCAACCGGCCGAAGAGATGCCGAATTTCGACGGCGGCAGCCATCCAGAGCCAGCCGCCCCTTCATATGGCGGCGATCAGCAACAACAGGCAGCTCAACCGCAACAGACCTACCAAGCACCGGCGGAGCAGCAGCCGGCTCAACAACAACCGGTACAACAGCCGGTCGAGCAACAACAAGCACCGGCTCAACCAGAAGCGAATCCCTGGGATGCCGATGCTAAGAAGTATGGAGTTAACTAGTCCAGCCCCAAGGCAGCTTCCAGATCGCGGAGCGATTCGGCATGAAAAAAGTAAGCCTCATTGTGATGTTGCTGTTAACAGTGGCCGGAGCTTTCGAGATCTGTTGCCTGAGCGATGTGCACTCGGCCGTTCGAAAGACTGTAACTGGAGAGAAAAGCGCGCCTTCGGAGGATATCCCCTTCGTCACAATTGACGCCGGCACTACGAGCGGTATCACGACCCGCGAGAAGTATGTGATCAAAGACGAAGCTCAATGGGTTTCGCTCTGGCAGAAACACGCGTCCACCGAGTTTCCCCCCTCGCAAGCTCCGCGGGTAGATTTCAACTCGGAGATGGTAATTGCAGTCTTTGCGGGCGAACATCATCGGCCTGGCAGCGTGATTCAGATCGACCATATCAGAAGAGCCGACAACAAACTGTACATCATAATCGGTGAGAGCTCAGCTGGTGCTCGCATCGGCAAAGAAACCAACCCTTATGCCGACACTCAACCTTACTTCATTGCCCGGACAGCTCAAAACCCTCTACAAATTGTCTTCCAGGGAATCTAGTATCATCACTGTGATTGGCAATCAAATCGAGCAGGTCTCCGGCCACTGCCCGACAGGTTAGATACCGCCGCTCCGGCTCCAGAGCGGTGCAACACGCAATAATCCTGTCCATCTCCTGACTAACAGACGGATCGGAAACGCGCGGATGGGACTGCGAAATCGGCACGGGATCTGCTCCTGTCAGTATGTAATGAAGCGTCGCTCCCAGTGCATAAATGTCGCCTTGGTAGCTGCACAAACCACGAAACTGTTCAGGAGATATATATGACTGCTTGCCGACAACCTCTCCAGATCCGGCATGCAAGCCCAGTGATGCGACCGAAAAATCGATTACCTTTATCTTGCCGTCTTCGCACAACATAATGTTTTCAGGAGAAAGATCGCGATGGACCACCGGCACCGGCAGACCGTGCAGATAATTCAAAGCCTTGCAGATTTCAAGGCCGATCTCGGCGGTCCGGCATTCTGGTATCGCTCCATTCAGCTCGACATGTCTGCGTAGCGACACTCCATCTACATACTCGAGTATCACGTAAGCCCTTTCTGCATCTACAAAGCAATCCAGCAGTCTGACAATACTGTCGTTCTGCAAGGCAGAGAGAATCGAGACCTCCCTCTCGAATGAGGAAAGCGATTGCAGGCGAGCGTCATCTCCGGTGCAGGCCGCTGGTATAAACTCCTTGAGTACAACCATCGCGCTCTCGGCAGGAAACCGAATCTCATCCTGAAGCGGATCTTCAGAAGGCAGGAGAGCACGATTCACTTCAGCAGCATAGACATTAGCTTGCCCGCCGGTCTCCAGGCGCCTGACAATTCGGAAGGCACCACCGCGCAACAATGCTCCCGGGGCAAGATAATCAGCTCGCTGGCCGGCAGTTGAGCTCTCCAAGAGCTGCAGCCATAGCTCAGTGTACCTGGAGCCGCGCTCGGGCAGCGTCTCATCAAGGAGCGCTTGATACACACAGTGCGGGACATCCAGATGCGTCGCCCACCGCCGCAGGGCTGTCATCAACTTTCGACGTTGATCTTGATCGAAATCATTAATAGGAATGCGAAGAATTCTATGCTCAGCCGCACAGAACAGATTGATTGTGTGCAACCAGGGGCGAGCAAAAAATCGCTCACCAACCAAGAGCCGATTTCGCAAAAGGCTAGACAGCAAAATCGGTCCATACGTGATGGCACTAATCGAGCGCCATGGCACTAGGTGAGTCGGATCGCCGGAATCTTTGCTCAATTGCTGCTCGGCTGACGGCAACCACCTCAACCCGAATTGCCCGACCTCTAGCTGTGCTCGGCTCTGCCTCATCGGCAGATCTTGCCCAAATAGAAAGACCATGAGTATCACTAAGCCCATCAAAGCTGCGTAGGAAAACAAAACCACCAGATTCAAGAAGAACCTCGCCGAACCAGGCTCGACACCGACGCTCATGTACTGCCAGAGGAAAGCGATGTTTAGTTGCTGGAATCCAAGCAAAATAAAGACCAGCCGTTGCAACTTGCTCGACCGCCAGAGAAAGCCGGTTCGACCGATCGACTTCGTCTCGGGGCGAAGCAAGATATGGTCGGGATTACAGTCAAAAGATCGCTTCGACTGGAGCTTCACGACCGGTCTCCCGAGCGATGGACAGCAGCTACCGGCTGACGGCTCGCTGCTCCCGCCTTTCGATAACCAGGAATTTGAAGCAGTTGAAGTCGCCCTTGTACCGCTTGGACGGTAGGTGGTCTACGGTCGGCTTCAAAGCTGGTCATCTCCGAGATAAGCTCAGCCAAGGCAGCTGAAATCGGGCGGTTTCGCCCAACTGGCATGCACTGACCAAGCGGCACTGGATCTTCGCCGGTGAGGAGCGCATACATAGTGGCACCGAGTGCATAAATGTCACTGAGCGTATCGGGCATACCTCGCAACTGCTCCGGCGCAATGAACGACTGCTTGCCAACCAACGTTCCCGTTGCATTGGCGGAAAAGAACTTGGAGGCACCAAAGTCAATCAAACGAACATCGCCATCATCACCCATGACAATATTGTCAGGAGTGACATCGCGATGAATTACCACCGGATTATGATTGTGCAGGTACGATAAAGCAGAGCAAACCTCAACACCAATCCGGATGACAATGTCCTCCGCAAACGCCCCTTTCCTGAGCAGCAATTCTCTCAAATCCAGACCGGCGAAATACTCCAGAATCAGATAGCGCCTGCCCTTTTCGACAAAGTGATCGCAAACCCTGGCAATCTTGGAATGATTGAGCGTAGTCAGAACACGACATTCTCGCTCGAACAGCTCCATCGCCTTGGCACTCGAAGCTGATAGACCTGGCTCCACAGACTCCTTTACCACCACCAGCTGCCGCTCATCGAGTCTACCGAGGTAAGTGGCCGACCACGGTGTGCTGGCTAACTGTCGAACGATCCTGATTCGACCATCCTGGAGGCAATCGCCGCCAGACAGCGGCACAAATACAGTCGAGCGCAGGGATGCCGCAAGACTCTCCTCCCAAAAGCGAGTGTAAGACAGCCGCCTGCTCTCCGAATTGCCCGTCTGCGACGCCCCCTTCAGAGCCCACAGCGCGGGACTGATGTTGCAATTCGCCGCCAGTTCGTCAATCGTAGATACAAATGTCATCTGATCGCCTTCCGACATGCTCGAAAGGTCCAGAACGACCTGACCGCCTGACCTGAATTTAAACTCCGCAAGCCAGTGATCCTTCGATTCAACATCTGTACTGTGATGCTCCAAGACGGACTCCAGATCTGACCACATGCGGACGGTTTGTCCGTTCAACGAAGGTCCAAACCGCCTGGGAAAGACTAGCGACCTTCGCCTCAGGATAATTCTCGAGGCTGGCAGCAGGGATAGCACAGCCGGACAAAATGCAAAAGTAAATGGCACGGCAGAAGCGCAGCTGGAGACAAACGCCATGAAAAGCAGAGCGCTTTCATCGGCAGAGCGAGCCTGCTTTGAAGGGGAAGCGTCGCCAGCAGTGGTCTTGAACAAGGAGTGCAAGAAACTCAATTGTCGAGGTCCAAATGAATCGCCAGCCAAGTCGTAGAGCCCAACGAACAAGATAGATGAAGTCAGACCGAAGAGGAGGAGCACGGCGCAAAAATCGCTGGTTCTAGAACGCTCTCTGTACTTTAGAGAGACCGTCGGCTCCAACATTCTGCTCAATAGCGGTAACTGCCCTACATCCACGCCGTCTAGCCACCTCCGGTTGCTATCTTTAGCTATACCAGTCGTTTGTGGCAAAGACCTTGAAAGATTAGGTGTAACTACTAATTATCCTTGGAAATTAAAGGGCACCGGCTGCACCGCCAGGGCATTGCTTGTCGGTAGATGTGAAGCATGGATAAGCTCTGACCCATGCCAGCCTAGGGAAAGGCTGCTTCTGACCGGCATGAAATCTGTATTCCGGTCCGAATTTACTTCTTCTTGCCGAAAATCGTCTTGAATAGCTTGGCGACAGGATCGTAGAACTCGTCGACCACCCGCTCTTTGAGCGGAATAATTGCATTGTCGGTGATGTGAATCTCTTCCGGACAGACTTCGGTGCAACACTTAGTGATATTGCAGTAGCCCAGTCCGGCTTGATCCTTCAAAATCCCCGCGCGATTTTCGGTGTCAAGCGGATGCATCTCCAAGCCCGCCATTCGCACGAAGAACCGCGGACCGTAGAAAACATCTTTGCGATCGTGATCCCTCAAAACATGGCAAACGTTTTGGCACAGGAAGCATTCGATGCACTTACGAAACTCCTGGACACGCTCGATGTCTTCTTGCATGAACGTCCAGTCAGCGTTCTCACTGGGTTTAAACGCCGGAATTTTCTTGTTGACCTCATAATTCCAGGACACATCCGTAACGAGGTCCTTGACGAGCGGAAAGGTTTTGATCGGCTCGACGGTAATCTCTTGCCCCTCAGGAAAATGATCCATCCGGCTTTTACACATTAGCGCCGGATGTCCGTTAACTTCTGCGCTGCACGATCCGCATTTGGCAGCTTTGCAGTTCCAGCGAACCGCAAGCTCCGGATCGAGATAACCCTGAATGTAGTGAATGGCATCGAGAACAACCATCCCTTCTTCAATCGGCACCTTGTAGGTTTTGAACTCTCCGCTGCCGCTGTCGGTTCCGCGGAAGACCTTCATTACTGCTTCACGCATTTGCTGGTTCCTTCTTCACGAATAACTTCTTCAACTCCTCAGGCATGACCGGGGTTGGCGTCTTCTCCAACTTCATGGAGTCTCCGTCCTGGAAAATCGCCGTGTTGGACTTCTGCTGCTCAGGGTCGGTCTCGGTGTAATCCAATCTGCTGTGAGCGCCGCGGCTCTCCGTACGCGACAAAGCGCTACGCGCAATCGCCTCGGAGCAGATAATCATGTTCCGGAGGTCTCTGCACATGTGCCATCCGGGGTTGTATGTCTTAGTTCCTGAGATTGAAACCTGCTTGATCTCTTCCTTCAGCGCCTCCAGCAATGAGATGCCCTTCTTGAGATCATTTTCCTCGCGAAAGATACCGACGTATGTGCTCATAATCTCGTGCATCTTGCGTTGCAACTCGTAAGGATTTTTGCCATCCTTGCGATTGAAAGGTGCCTCCATCTCATCAATCGCCGCCTTGATTTGATCGTCGACAATACTGGGAGCTGCGGTATGTTTCTTGGCATATTCCGCAGCGCCAGCTCCGGCTCTGCGACCGAAAACGATCAGATCCGAAAGCGAATTGCCACCAAGCCGGTTGCCACCGTGCATGCCACCACTGACTTCACCGGCTGCGAACAATCCTGGCACTTGCGACTCGGCAGTATCCGCATCGACTCGCACTCCGCCCATTATGTAGTGCATTGTCGGTCCGACTTCCATCGGCTGTTGAGTTATGTCTACATCAGCAAGCTCTTTGAACTGGTGGTACATGCTGGGAAGCTTTTTCTTGACCCGGTCGGGATCCTGATAGCTGATATCGAGGAATACTCCACCGTGCGGAGAGCCACGTCCTGCCTTGACCTCCAGATAGATTGAGCGTGCCACGTTATCTCTGGTTGACAGCTCCGGAGGGCGGCGGGCTTGCGTCTTCTCACCACGGATAGCAGCATCAACCCAGATTTTTGCCTCTTCTTCGGTCTCGGCGTAATCGTTTCTGGTGGCTTCCGGAAGATACTTAAACATGAAACGTTCGCCTTTGCTGTTTCGAAGGATGCCACCTTCTCCACGCACGCCTTCCGTTACCAGAATGCCACGAACGCCAGGCGGCCAGACCATTCCGGTCGGGTGGAATTGCACAAATTCCATGTCTATCAATTGAGCACCAGCATCGTAAGCCAAAGCATGTCCGTCGCCGGTATATTCCCAAGAATTAGACGTTACCGGAAAGCTCTTACCGACTCCACCGGTTGCCAATACAATCGCTTTTGCTTTGAAGAGAACGTATCGCCCATCTTCGCGGAAGTATCCAAATGCACCGGAGACCTTGTTGCCGTCTTTCAGGAGCCTGGTGATCGCACATTCCATGTAAACGGTGATGCCCTGATGCACCCCGCGATCTTGCAGGGTTCTAATCATCTCGAGCCCGGTACGATCGCCGACGTGGCAAAGACGCTTCCATTTGTGACCGCCGAAGGCACGTTGAAGAATCTTGCCATCCTTCGTGCGGTCGAATACCGCTCCCCAGCGCTCCAATTCACGCACGCGGTCGGGAGCCTCTTGCGCATGAAGCTGAGCCATGCGCCAGTTGTTCATCATCTTGCCGCCGTTCATCGTGTCGCAAAAGTGGGTTTCCCAACCGTCTTGCTCGTCGACATTGGCCAGCGCAGCTGCTACTCCGCCTTCCGCCATCACGGTGTGCGCCTTGCCCAACAGCGATTTGCATACCAGACCGACGGTCACACCCATGGAGGATGCCTCGATTGCCGCTCTCAGCCCAGCCCCACCGGCACCGACAACCAGAACATCGTATTCGTGTACTTCGTAGTTTGCCATTTTTGAAACGCCTTATGATCCTATGAACGGAATATCAGTCCAAACACCGGCTGCCAACTGTCGTACATAAAAGTCTGCGAAGCCGACAGAACAAAGGCTTACCCAAGCCCAGAGCATGTGATGCTCGTTGAGCTTGGTGACGATATTCCAAAGCTTGAACTGTGTCTTCGCGCCTGAAGTACAGGAGAAGCAATCGAGCCGCCCTCCCACTAGATGGCGAAATGCATGACAACCAAAAGTGTAGAAAGAGAGGAATATGCAGTTGCCAAACAGCACTAAACTGCCTAGTCCGAGGTGGAAAGAGCCGTTGTAAAAGAGCGAACTGAAAGCGTCCCACCAAAGGAAGCCCACTACTACAATCGCCAGATAAAGAAAGTACCGGTGCAGATTTTGGAGCACCAACGGGAAAGTAGTTTCACCGCAATACTTTTCACCACCGAAGTGACCAACCGCACAGGCGGGAGGATCCATGAAATAAGCTCGGTAATATGCCTTTCGGTAGTAATAACAAGTAGCGCGAAATCCGGCCGGCATCCACAGAATTAGAATGGCCGGAGACCATTGCCAGCCGGGCAATGTAATTTTCGGAGAAAAGAACGGCGACAGATAAGGTCCCCATTCCTGGAACTGATAGTCGACCAGGGCTCGCCAGGTGGCGTAAATGATAAAGAGAGTAAAGCCGGTTGCCACCAGGGCTGGCTCTACCCACCATGCATCATTCCGAGACGTCGCCCCCAATTCGGCTGGCGCCCCGGATGTCTTACTTTGATTCATCTCTTTCGATTCCTTAGGAAGCACTCAAGCACTCACCCGATCGGACCTGCTAACAGAAGAAGTCAGGCAGAATCAGGAAGGCAGTGAATTCGCCGCAGTCAATTATAGCGAACGCAAACAGCGCTTCGGCGCTAATTCAATCATCTGGCACGCTCATACCACGAGCAGGAGCCCCTGAAGGGTCACAACGAAATCCTCTCTAATGAACGACGGGCAGAATTAGTTGAGACGAGGCGACCCGATTGTGCATGACAACCTGAGTGGCAACCCTTGCCTTGTCCTCTTTGCAGTTGTCCTTTCCGTTGTTTAAGTTGCGATCGAACTCCGGAAATGAGGAGCTGGAAAGATCGAGTCTCAGCCGATTCCCACTCTTGAAAACATGAGCAAGGCTGCCGAGCTCGATTACGACTTCATATCGCTCTGAAGGATTCAGCTGAGAGTTTTTGAGCTTTGGTTTCAAATAGGTCGAGCAACGCACTGCACCATCAAGTAAAGATAATGACCGCCCGTCCGGTCCTACCTCGGTCAACCAGGCATTGAAATCAGTGTCAGGAGCATCGCTTGAAATCTCAAGAACAAGCCGTGGATTGCCTTCGACAATCAGATCGTTCTCTAATACCTCACTTGTATATACAAGCAGATCCGAACGCGACTCGATGCTGGCAATATTCTTGACCGAACTGCTCAAGAGTATATGTTTGGAAGCAACAGATGGAACAGGATTGAGTGGATCGTAGCGGAACTTGTCATCGGGCTCGTCTGCCGGAGCTTGTCGAGACAACCGGCCGTCGCCGGCCGAAGTATTAGCGCTGCCGGCACTGTGCAGATAGTAGCTTTCTTCTGCGGCAGCTGGCGGAGGCCAATTGGATGTTTGCTTCCATTGGTTGCTGCCGGTTTGAAAGTACTTGAGTGGTTGGCTCTGCCAGGTTTCCTGACGCTTGTTCTTGAACCAACGATCGAACCAATCTACCGCCACTTTTGAGACATCGACGGCAGAATTGACGCCGTAATCGATCTCACCAAATACGGTGCCGAGACCGGTCAGGCTACCAAGGTGATCCCAGGGTCCAATCAGCGCCTGCACTCTGCCGGCTGCTTTGTTTGCACGCGCGGCAGCTCGCTGGGCTCCTGAAAAGGTATCGAGCGTGCCGGCAACGAATGAGTCGTTCCATCCGCCCACGATGAATACCGGTATATCAATCTGGTCGTACAGTCCATCCATGCTGTAAAAGTCCTTCCAGTACTGGCTGTAAGCTGGATGATCCATCATGTCGCGCAGCACGGGAAACTTGCGGCCCAGCTGCTCATCAATCTTGTAGACAGGCAGATGCTTCAATGCTGCTTCCCAGTTATTGAACTGCCAGTCTTGCGTTGTTCGCCGATCGACAACTGAAAACCACCAGAAACTGGTAGCCAATGAAAATGCCCCGCCCGGATAAACAATGTCCTTGTAAAGATCTTCGGGCGCCACAATTGTAAACATGGCGCTTAAATGCGGGTTCTTCAGAGCAGCAAGTTGCCAACCGGCAATTCCTGAATAGGAAGAGCCCATCAAGCCCACCCGCCCATCAGACCAGGGCTGTTTGGCAATCCATTCAACAACATCGAAGCCATCAAGCGCTTCGTTCTTGAATGGCATGAAAGATCCGTGCGAGTCGTAACGGCCCCGGCAGTGGTTCACGACAACAACATAGCCTGCTTCAGCCAACCGCTTGGGAAAGTCGATCGGCGGTTTCAGGCGCGGATCGTACGGCGTTCTAACCAAGATCGCCGGGCGTCGTTCATTAGACTCCGGCATATAAATGTCCGCTGCCAGGTTTACCCCGTCTCGAAGCGGTATGTCAGATACATAGATAGCTTTTAAATCTTTGGCATCGCCGGCAGTGCATACCACTGTAAATGCGACGAGCGCTGCAAGTATGCATGCTATAGGCTTGCTCGCATGAGCCTTTAGCAGGTGCGGGCAAAAGGGCATTTAACACTCCGAGTCTAGCTCTATCGACAGAGATACTAAAGGAGGGGAAGCAAGCTCGCAGACAGTGCGCGAAACTTTGCACTTCGCCGTTAAAATCCGAACCAGCCCGTTCAAGAGTTAGAAGCAATCCCCCAGAGATGCTTCCATTCAATTGCCAAAGAGGTCGATACGACTAGAATACCGAGCAAGCTCAAAATCATCATCAAACCGGACGGCATGAATTTGGCCCCTTTACGCAGGCGCACGAAGAACATAGTAGCCAGCAGTAAACAAAGGACGTCGCCAGCAATCAGTCCGTAGGCTACATCCTTCAAGGAATATAGATAGCACGCACCCAGCAAAGCTGCGCTAATCGAACCAGCGATCAACGACGGTTTGCTTTTCGCTTTGGCAAAGCCGATTACTCCGCCGACCAAAACCAAAACGCTAAGACCCAACAATGTGATTTTGGCAGCTTCCAGCACAGCAAGTTCTCCTTGAGATAGGCGGCTCAATCTTACCAGGTGAGGTTGAGCGCACCGAGGCGCATGCCAAGCGCTTCTAAAGCCCGTGGAATCCGCATCTTTCCTTGCGTATCCTTACGAAGTCAAGATTTGCATACGCAATTTGTTGGGACTAGCATGAAGCTAACTTAACGGGTTCGCAAAACCAAACAACGGCTAAATCTCTCGATTGAGCCGTAGCCATATCTTGCAGGTTCTACAGAGGTGCAATCATGAAAACTAACGAACAGAAAGGATTGTCAAAGTCCGAGCAGTCGGCCAGGTTTCGCAATCATCAAGTAATCACTCGTCTGGATGAATCACTTCCGCTCGAGACAGAAGACTGGGCACCGGTCGAACGTATTCTTATACGTCTGACTGAATTCGCGCCATCAGCAATGTTGCTGGAGCTTACGAACGCGATTGCTTCATTTGCCGACGATCAAGCACGCCGAGCTTATATATTGGGTCAAGAAGACCTTTGCCAAGAGCTTCAACAGAAAGTCGCTTAACTTCGATCCACCGTCACCAGAGCATTTCTTCTACAATCCACTCGTCATCATAGGTTCAGTCTATACCTAGTTGAAGACAGCCACGACTCTTGGAGAGTGCTGGCGAGAGTCGTGTCGCTAAGGTCTAAATCTTGCGAGTTCGGTCGGCAACCTATAGTTCAACTTTTTATACGACTGATACATCTGCTTGTCACCTTATAATTGACGGCGCAGCCCGACCTTCAAACGAGCACGCCAACAATGACTCAGATAGAAGCAGCGTACGGTTCTTGGAAATCTCCTATCAGCTCGGAGCTGATTGTTTCTCAGTCAATCAACTTTCACCATCTGACTGTCGATGGCACAGACGTCTATTGGATAGAGTGGCGCCCAGCGGAGGGCGGTCGCTACTGCATTGTAAAACGTAGCGCTGCCGGAAAGATTCAAGACATCACGCCGCCCGGATTCAACGTCCGCACACTTGTGCACGAATACGGCGGGGCCGCATATACAGTTGCAGACGGAACAGTTTACTTTTCCAATTACGACGATCAGAATCTGTATGTTCAAGAGCCGGGGAAAAGTCCAAAGCAGCTGACTACGGAAAAGGGCATGCGCTACACCGACGGTATAGTTGATCGAGAGCGAAGGAGATTCATTTGCGTCCGGGAAGAGCATGGCAGCGAAGGGAAAGAAGCGGTAAATACAATCGTCAGCGTACCGCTGGAAGACAAGGGCGATACCCAAGTCCTCTTAACTGGCAACGACTTCTATTCCAATCCGCGTCTATCTCCCGATGGTAAATCGCTTGCTTGGCTCACTTGGAACCATCCGAACATGCCTTGGGACGAAAATGAGCTGTGGGTGGCCACAGTTGCCGAAGACGGCACGCTTGCTGCTTGCCAGAAAGTCGCAGGCGGCTCGGATGAGTCAATCTTTCAGCCGGAATGGTCGCCTGCTGGGGAGCTCTATTTCATATCGGACAGCAGCGGCTGGTGGAATCTCTATCGCCGGAAGGTAGGCGAAATTGAGCCAGTATGCCAATTAGCTGCGGAGTTCGGCCGACCACAATGGGTGTTCGGCTACTCAACTTACTGCTTTGAGTCACCGAATCGAATCGTCTGCACGTACAGCAGTGATGGCAGTTGGAACATCGCCACGATTGCGCTCGACAGCAAGGACTTTCAAACTATCGAGACCGGTTATTCAGATGTTATGTGGCTACGCTCGATACCAGGACAGGCTTACTTCCGGGGCGGCAATCCGGCCGAGCCGGCATCCATAATTAAGCTCGATCTTGAAACCTCCTGTTGCGAAGCGATTCGACGGTCGACTTCGCTGGCGGTCGAAGGCGGGTACATCTCTATCCCAGAGCCGATCGCCTTTCAGACTGGCAACAAACTAATTGCACACGCCTTCTTCTATCGCCCCCAGAATAAGGATTTCTCAGCACCAGCCAACGAAAAACCACCATTGATTGTGAAGGTGCACGGCGGACCGACCGGTGCCACCAGCACCACTTTCAATCTCGAGCTCCAATACTGGACCAGCCGTGGTTTTGCAGTCCTCGATGTCAACTACGGCGGAAGCACCGGCTACGGGCGGCCATATCGCGAGCGCATCAACGGTCAGTCCGGTCGCATAGAGATTGACGACTGCGTTAATGGTGCAAATCATCTAGTCGCTGTGGGGGAGGTCGATGGAGCAAGATTGCTGATTAGCGGAGGCAGCGCCGGCGGTTACATCGTTTTGTGTGCTTTAACCTTTACTGACGTCTTTGCCTGTGGAGCCAGCCACTACGGCATCGCTGATCCCGAAGCGCTAGCTAGAGATACTCACAAGTTCGAGTCTCGTTATTTGGACCGGCTGATTGGACCGTACCCGGAGCGCCGCGATATCTACCTGGAACGCTCACCGCTCAACCATGCCGACCGGATTTCTGCTCCAATTATTTTCTTCCAGGGACTCGAGGACAAGGTTGTACCGCCCAACCAGGCAGAGATGCTTGTCGATGCACTGCGCAAGAAGAAAATCACGGTCGCCTACGTACCATTTCCAGGCGAGCAGCATGGCTTTCGCAAAGCAGAGACTGTCAAGCGAGCGCTCGATGGCGAACTTTACTTCTACTCGCAAGTATTGCATTTCGAACTGGCCGATCAGATTGCACCGGTTGAAATTGAGAATCTCAAGCTTCAGCAGGGGGCTACCAGTTCGAGCTAGGAACATTTGTAGGGTCGACCCATAGACGGCGGCTCGGAAAGAACGACAGCAGCCACAGCCATTCATGATGCACAGTTCAGCGGAGCGTGGTATTTTCAGTAGCCGTGGAACCCAAAAATCGACTTATCCTGGCAGCATGCCTTTTAACTATTGCTTTTGCAATGGCGCTCGGGTCGTTTTGGTACTGGGCAGCTTACCCGCTCGCATCAAATGATACCGCCTGGCTGGCAAGAACAGGGCAATACATACTTGCTTCCGGCAGGCTGCCAGCTCAGGATCTCTTCAGCTGGACTTGTACTACAAGACCATGGGTACTGTATCAATGGTTATTCGAGATCGCACTCGGACTGATATTCAATGCCGGCGGGCCACGTGGACTCTGGATTTCAGGACTGCTAGCGACACTTTCAGTCGCAGTAATTTACTTCTACCTGCTGCCCAGACAGTGGCTGAGACTGCGCATTCCACTACCGGTCATCTTGCCATTCCTGGCCCTGGCGCTCTCTCCGTCCTGGTTCTTCATTCGCCCGCAGCTCGTCTCAAATCTCTTCACTCCGATTTTCATCAATGCTTGCGAACGATTCCGGCGCAACGGCAAGGTTTCGTCAATTGCAATCCTGCCACTGCTGATGATCTTCTGGGCGAACTGTCATCCGCTCTGGTTGGTCGGATTGTTGATCACCGGCGTGTATGTGCTTCACTACTACACCGATCATCTTGGCATGTTCGGGTCCCTGAAGATTAAGACCGCTGCGGCAATTGAGCAGTCAATGGAGCAGGCTAACAAAGAAATCAGCGCTTCCCAATGCAACGGTCGCAATAAGAGCCTAGCACCATTCCTGGTGCTTGCTCTCTGCATGCTAGTAGTGCTGGTCAATCCGTATGGAGCAGATCTACTAAAGTACGAGTGGTACTTCAGCAGCGTAAACAACTTCAAGACGGTCAACGAACTCAAGCCGCTATTCGTGGATCCACCAGCACCATTCTATCCGTTTATCGTGTTCCTGGTCATTTCAACCGTAATCTTGATTTGGAAAGCAAAAGCAGTGCCGCTGCCAGGCTTAATCTTGTCCGGATTCGGTTTGTTAGCAGTGCTTTCGGCAAACAAATTCTCTTCTACTTCGGCGTTATTGATCTGGCCCTATCTCGGCTTTGCTTTGTCTGCTTTAGGACGCAAAGACGCCCGGATTACAATTGTCGAGCCGATGCGACGGATTGCGGCGGCTTCTCGGTCGATCAGTCGGTACTTGAACAGAAAAGGCGGTGTTCGACTGTTCTTGCTTGGACTAATCTGTTCATTTGTTTGTTACCAGACCCGCATTCCCACCGCCGATTTCGCCATCATCGTTTTTACATACAATGATATCGAGACGATGAAATTCCTCTTCACTCACAACTTTAGAGGTAGAAGGGTCTTTAACGACGAGCCGACCGGCAGCTTAATGATTTACTTTAATATCCTGCCGGTATTTTGTGATGGCAGAGTTGACTTCTACGGCAAGGAGTTTTGCGAGAAATGGCTTTCATGTATTAATGGAGAGCCTGGCTGGCAGGACTATTTCACCGGCTTGTCCGTCAACGAGATAGTGATAAGAGACACCACCGGACTCTACCAGGAGCTGTCCAAGTCGTCAGACTGGCTGCGAGCTTACGATAATGGCATGCGGTCAATCTGGCTGCCCAAAAATGACTTCGGCAAACAGCTCCTCAATCGCTGGCAGTCAAAGGATTCCGCCGCAACGCAGTAGTTGTCGGCAATGCTCAGCCGGGGACAGTACTTGAATCGACAGTCGGTACATGGCTATGCAGGTCAAGGAAGCAGCAAAATCGATGTGGTAACATCAAACCATCATTTCAAGAGAAAAATCTGGCAATTGGCAATTCCTGAAACTGAAGAGCACCAGAACAATGGTCCAAGAGACTAAAAGTAATCCGAAGCAACTTACGATTCGTTTCGCCAACGAAGGGGATCTGCCGGCAATTACCACGATTTACAATCACTTTGTCCGGACGACAACGGCGTCATTCGATACCGTGGAGCAATCGCAATCCGATCGCAAAAAATGGCTGGAAGAACATCACAAAGCCAACCTGCCGGTCCTGATTGCTGAAGAGAACGGCGTGGTTGTCGGCTGGCAGAGCCTATCTTACTATCATAATCGTTGCGCTTACAAGAATTCCGTTGAATCTTCCACGTATGTTGCGCCATCCCACCTGCAGCGAGGGATCGGCAAACAATTGCTGAATGCCGCTATCGCGGAAGGCTCGAAACGCGGCTACCACTGTATTGTCGGGCTGATTTGCAGTGAAAACGTTCAAAGCCTTGCGCTCGTGAAGAGATGCGGTTTTGAAGAGGTAGGCACCTTAAGAGAAGTCGGACAAAAGTTCGATCGTTGGCTGGACGTAACGATCGTCCAGAAAATGTTGTAGAGCGAGGTCTGCTTTCAATGCTCAGTTTTGAGTTTATTTTAGGCGACGCAATTACTCTGGGACTTCTCTACTTGGGATTCTCGCCGCGCGTTGCGGTCCCTCTTTACCGCCCGGTACTATTTCATCCAACCAAGTTTCCGGAAGGAAATTACGATGTAGCATCACTTGAATCCGTTACTCGAACGGAGGCCAATTTCACCTCCGCCGACGGTACCAGGCTGCACGGTTGGCTCTTCAGGAACCCGTCGGCCAAAAGAACTATCCTCTTTCATCACGGCAATGCAGCTAATCTGACAACCAGGTTGGCAATGATTGAATTGCAACTGAGAGCCGGCTTATCGGTTTTCATTTACGACTACCGCGGTTTCGGGCGCAGCGAAGGATTACCTGATTTGCGCGGAATCTGCGACGACGGCTGCGCTGCCTTCGATTATCTAGTAAAAAATGAAAACATTTCGCCGAATCAAATTATCAACTATGGAGAATCGCTCGGCACCGGCGTCGCCTGCCAGGTCTCGAAGACACGACCGGGAGCCGGCTTAATCTTACAATCCGGATTCTCTTCATTACGCAAGATCGGTGCCGAAGTAGTTCCCTTGCTTCGCATTTATCCCAAGGAGCTCTTCCCCCAACCGGTGCTGGACAACCTTGAAGTAGTGAGGCAAAAACATCCGCCGCTTTTGATCCTACATGGCACACAGGACACAGTTGTGCCATATCCCCACGGTCAAGAGATGTTCAGCCAGGCCAGCGAACCAAAAACATTCGTCGAGTTTGCAAATTCAAACCACAACGATCTTGCACTTGAGGAACCTGAGAGATACCTTCAGTCCATCCATCAATTTTTAGAGAGCATCTCCACAACAGAGCAATGTGCTATTTAGGCATCCAGCTCTTAAAGGAGTTAAACCACTCCGGCTGCTACTTTGCGATACACAAGAGTCGAACACTCAGTCATCTGCAGAGATTGAAATCCGATTTGATACGGAAAGATTGGTCGACTCGGCCCGAGCTTCGATGCGATTGGCAGCTCTTACAGATTTCACTTTGCAAACCTGATTAGCTCCGGAGGAACAATAGTAGATATCGGCTTCCAACTGAACCTCTCCAGTCGACCCGTCCGGCCCCGCCGTAAACGGAATCGTCAACGGAAGATGAGGCGGTTTCACCGTACCTGACAATTCTTTCGAATCAATCTCGACAGCCTTTCCAACCAGGCGCGTAATCCGGTACTTAAACGGCGCCTCGTTGTTCAAATGGAAGTCACTGGGAAAGCTGACATCCAGAGTCAACTTGCCGTGAGCGCCGGACTTGACTATGCCATCCTGGGAGACAGTAAGCGCCGGCGAAGAATTTGACCGAGAGCTGCTTGTGCTATCTGGTCTGGCTGTATACACATTTTGATCTAACGAAATGGGCAGATTGACCGGAAGCGTGCGCACCAATTTCGTCTTGAGATTAGCAAGGCGAATCGCATGATTATTGGTATCCGCGATGTAGAGATTGTCTTTAATCGCTGTCAGCCCGCCCGGCTCGGAGAAGCGCGCCTGGAGCCCGTCGGCGGAGCCGGGTTTACCGTCACCCAGGAAAGTTTCTACCTTTCTGGAAATCGGATCGACAACTTTGACTTTGTGATTGTAGCTGTCCGCCAAGTAGAGCTTGCCATTGCGCCAGAAGACCCCGAGTGGATGCTGCAACCGCGCGTCAACGCCTACTCCATCCTGATCACCGAATTCGAAAAGCCCTTTCCCTATGATTGTGCTTACTTGACCGGAACTATTGATTGAAGCCGCTCTTACAGCACTAACTTCGCTGTCTGCGAAAAACAGCCTGGTACCATCGGTGGTGATCCCACTCGGCTGGGCAAGCGCGGCTGAGTGCAGAGGTCCATCAATGATATCTTCGCGACCGCTGCCGGCAAAAGGCGCGATCGTAGCGCTCGCTGGATTCCACAGCCAGATCTGGTGATTGCCAGCCATGGCGATAAAAAGTTTGTCGCCGATGAAGACAAGGTCCCACGGTGAGCTTAGAGCAGTCGCAAGCGCCGGTCCACCACCGGCGCGAAAAGCTGCTTGCTTACCGGTTCCTGCAATTGTTGTAACCTGCTTCCGGTCGAACTGAATTCGTCTGATCAGATGATTCTCCGTGTCGGCCACATAAAGCGCGCCATCATGGAAAGCAAGACCCTGCGGGTGATTAAAGCAAGCATTACGGAAGCTACCATCGGTGGAATCAGCCTTCCCCGAGCCGATGATTGCAGTAACATCCCCCTTTTGATTGCAGACCAGAATTCGATTGTGACCGGAATCACTAATAAATAGCCGTCCGGTGCTCTCGTCGGCTGTTATCTTGCCGGGGAACTCAAGCGGTCGCCTTTCCTTTGAGCTTCCGTCCGACCCAAATACAATCGGCTTTCTGTTTAACTTTCCGGAGCGATCGAACTTAGCGATCAGACCGGCGATGGCCGAATCCAACTCAGCGAGGTTGCCCTCGCCCGAGACCTGCTCGACAATCTTTCCGTCCGGGTCAATTAATACCAGGCTCGGCCAGGCATTGATTGCAAAAGCATGCCAGATGGCAAACTTTGCATCATTAACGACCGGATGTTTAATACCGTAGCGCAGCACAGCATTTCTGATATTGTCGCTCTCACGCTCGTTATCAAACTTGGCAGAATGAACGCCAATCACTACAAGCTCGTCGGGGTACTTCGCCTCGAGCTTCTTTAAATCCGGAATCACGTGCATGCAATTGATGCAGCAGAAAGTCCAGAAGTCGAGCAGGACTATCTTCCCCCGTAGATCTTTCAAGTGGATAGGTTCGTCAGTGTTGAGCCAGCCGACGCCACCATCTAGTTCTGGCGCGTTCACTAAAGCAGCCGGCATACCGGAGTCCTCACGATCTAATGCCGAGCAACCCAACAGAGACCACAAACAAAGCAGCACTAGCATGCAAGCTGGTAGGAGCGAATTCAACCTGATTATCTAACCCTCTCTCCGCTTTCGAATCAGGTTAAGGGCTGAGCCGGCTTTGAACCAGTCGATCTGCTCTTCAGTCATTGTATGCTTGGCCGAGATCTTTTCGGTTTTACCGTCTTGATGGTGGAGAACCACCTCAATTGGCGCTCCCGGAGCCAATTTGGCGAGGTCTAGAATGCTTACGCGATCCTTTTCTTGAATCTTGTCGTAATCGGCCGGACTCGAAAATGTCAACGCAAGAATTCCTTGTTTCTTCAAGTTGGTCTCGGCAATTCTCGCGAAGCTACGAGCAAGCACCGCCTTGCAGCCCAGGAAGCGCGGCGACATTGCGGCATGCTCGCGACTGGAGCCTTCGCCGTAATTTTGATCGCCAATGGCAACCCAGCTCAGTCTTTGCTCTTTGTAATGGCGAGCTACCGCCGGAAACGGCTTGGTCTCTCCACTTAGCAGATCGAGCCCGGTCCCTGATGCATTCGAGAAGGCATTAACCGCACCGATAAACATGTTGTCGCTTATTTTGTCGAGATGCCCGCGATAGCGCAGCCACGCTCCAGCAGGCGAGATATGATCAGTCGTGCACTTGCCTGCTGCCTTCAGCAAAACCGGCAACTCCTGTAGATCCTTGCCATCCCAGGGCGCGAAAGGCGCCAACAGCTGTAGACGCTCACTGTCTTCCGGAACTATCACCTGCACCTTTTCACCATCGGCAGCAGGTTCGATCAAGCCAGAATCTTCGCTAACAAATCCTTTCGATGGTAGCTCCTCCGCGGTCGGAGGCTCCAGGGTAACAAGCTTGCCGTCCGGACCCACAAGCTTGTCTTTGAGTGGATTAAACGTCAACTTTCCAGCCAGCGCCATCGCCGTCACAAGCTCCGGGCTGCCAATAAAGGCCAGAGTCTCCGCATTGCCATCATTTCTTCGGCTAAAGTTTCGGTTGAATGAGGTGATAATCGAATTTGTCTCTCCAGGTGTAATATCTTCACGCTTCCACTGCCCGATGCACGGTCCGCAAGCATTGGCCAGGACCACTCCGCCCATTTTCTCCAGCAACTGAAGCTGACCGTCCCGCTTGATAGTCAGGTTAATCTGCTCCGAACCAGGCGTAATCATGAAGGCGCACTGAGCCTTCAGTCCTTGCTTAACTCCCTGCTCGGCGACGTGAGCGGCACGATCCATATCTTCATAGGATGAATTAGTGCAGCTTCCGATTAGAGCGACCTTGAGCTCTTCGGGATAACCTTTCTCCTTGATCTCTTTTGCAAACTCGGAGATCGGTCTTGCCAAATCGGGCGTGTGCGGGCCGACTACGTAAGGTTCCAGCTTGTCCAGATCGATTTCAACGATCTGGTCGTAGTATTGCTTAGGATTGTCACTCACTTCGGGGTCGGCCACCAGATGCTCGCGATACTCGTTTGCCAGCTCCGCAACCTGCGCTCGATTGGTCGCCCTTAAGTACTTCGCCATCCGATCGTCAAACGGAAACACCGATGTGGTGGCACCGAGCTCAGCACCCATGTTGGTGATCGTCGCTTTGCCGGTGCAGCTGATCGAGCTGGTTCCCGGTCCGAAGTATTCAATAATCGCCCCTGTTCCGCCGGCAACCGTCAAGATGCCAGCTAGTTTGAGGATGACATCCTTTGGTGCTGTCCAGCCGTTCAGCTTCCCTGTCAGCTTGACTCCGATCAGCTTCGGCCAGCGTACTCCCCAGGCCTCTCCGGCCATCACATCTACCGCATCAGCGCCGCCCACACCAATGGCGATCATTCCCAGCCCACCGGCATTGGGCGTGTGCGAATCGGTTCCAATCATCATTCCACCCGGGAAGGCGTAATTCTCCAAAACCACCTGATGAATGATCCCTGCGCCCGGTTGCCAGAATCCAATCCCATGTTTCGCACTGGCAGAGCGTAAGAAATTGTAGACTTCGTTATTGTCTTGCAACGCAGCCTTCAAATCCTTATCCGCACCGATTCTTGCCTGAATCAAGTGATCGCAATGGACAGTCGAGGGAACCGCAACCGTTTTGAGCTGAGCCTGCATAAACTGCAGAAGAGCCATCTGAGCGGTTGCATCCTGCATGGCCACTCTATCCGGACGAAGCAGCGCATAGCTCTCACCCCGTACCATCGGCTCAGCATTCCATCTGTCCAGGTGAGCGACCAGAATCTTTTCAGCCAGAGTTAAGGGACGTCCGAAGCGCTTTCTTGCCTCTTCGAGCTTAGCCGGCATGGACTTGTACAGAGCCTTGATGTGTTCAGGATTTAAGTGTGTCATTGTCGAATCTCTTCTCGTCTTGAGCGGGTACCGATCGAGCCGTTGTCAGCAAGGAGCTAGCCCTACGCCAATCATTCATTCCATCCACTCAAATATTACCCGACCGGAATCCGGCAAGGCACTGCCTGCGAATCAATACTCACTTTCTCTTCATGATCAGGCGCACCTCTTAACAACCATCTCTGCCATCGGCTCGAGCAAATGCTTACAGAACTTGCTTTCTAGCATTTCGTAATTATTTCGCTTGATACCACATACGGTATCAGCCTCAAGTGCTGGTACTCCTGAAAAATCGGCGCAAGATTCCGATCGGACTATCTAGCTGAAATGAGCTTTGTAAACGAAGATTGATAGAGTTCATTAAAGGCGGTTCATAGCAAACCTTTCTTGTTACACTGACTATCTACCGGACGTGCTACAGGAGGGAAGCCAGTGTGCGCTCCCCGGCAAATACTCATTCCACTTACACTTTCCGTACTGCTAGCCTGTACCCAAGCGGGCAGCTATTGCGCTAATGTCAATGAAACTCCGCCGATTTCGGCTGCCAGGCATGCAGCAAAAGGCTACGAGCTGTTTCAGAGAGGCGACTTCGCATCGGCGAACAAGGAATACGATTTAGCGCTCCAGTCAAAGTCTGACAATGTAGACTTCCACCTCGGTAAAGTGGCGGTCTTGTCCAGGCTTGGGCGCTGGGACGACGTGCTAGTCGAGTACAAGAAGATCCTGTCACTTAGTCCTGGCAGAAAAGAGGTTATGCCGTTTTATTGCGATGTTTTGTTTCAACAAAACCACTTTGACGATGCAGTGATTGCGCTCAGGCAGGCGATCGAAAAGGATGGGGATAATCCCACTTATCACCAGAGACTGGCTGATGCATTGTTGGCAGTCGGAAAGTCAAATGAAGCCATTCCGGAATACGAAACCGCCATTAGATTGAAACCGGACGATCCATCCAGTTATTACAAGCTCGCTTCATTACATTGGAAGGCCGGTCAGCAGGTTCAGGCGCTCGAGCATTACCGCAAGGCAGTCGAGTTGAAGCCAGACGAGTCGCTTTATCACGCATCGCTCGGTTATGCGCTGTTCAACTCGAAAGACTTCGATGGCGCAGTCGAGTCATACAAGAGAGCTGCTCAACTGAACGGCATTGACTCAACCGTGCAGCAAGCTTTAAAAGCATCGCTGGACAATCAAGAGTATCACCGCAAGCAAGGCTCAAGCAAGACGAAGGTCAGCAATAGCCCGTCTCTATCCACGACAACCGCACCGGTCTCCACTGCGACTATTTCTACGGCGGCCACCGATTCGCCGGCGGCTGCAGCCAGGTCAACTCAGTCAGCCACATTACCTGATCCATCCCCAGCGCCGTCCGCACCAGGCATTCCGATTGCAGCGAAAGCGCCGCCAACCCAAACCGAACAGGCAGCTTTGCCGGCAGTCTCAGGACAGACTGCATCAATAACAACGCCTCTGCCGCCAGGGCAAGCGGCCCCGATGCCACAGCCAGAACCATTCTAAGCCGTAAATGATCGTAAGGCTCCAGGCATCGCTTGAATGGACAGACCGCTTAAACGAGTTGCTTTTTTTTCAAAAGGCTCTCGAAGTAATACACAGCCCATTTAAAGTGATACATCCGGAAGAGATGAAAGCCGCATCTCCGCATCTCGCTATAAGCTTGATCGGCCGACCAACCTTCTCTTGCCATGCGATAAATCGCCAGCAAGAGCCCGGTGCGATCCGATCCGTGGAAGCAGTGCACATAGACCGGGCGCCTTTCTTGATCATCTAGAATCGCCAGAAACTGACGCACTATTTCAAGGCTGGGGAAAGTCCAGTAATTGAGCGGAAATCCCACGTAGTTTATTTTGAACTCCTGCGCCAAACGCCTCTCTTCAGAAATCGCCGTCCGCCGCCATCGCAATGAGACGACAGTCCGGACTTCAAGCGTTTGTAGATAACGAAATCCAGCCGCGTCCGGCTGCCCACCCCGGTAAAGCCACGCAGTCACTTTGCGAAAGTTGGGAATCGGCGCGGAAACCACTACCGGTGAGGTACCACCAGCATTGTCTCCCAGCGCTCGATTTTCCTTAGACGATTCCACTTTCATACCAGCAGTGTCACTAATATACAAAGTGTGTCACCAACAGTCACTTGCGTTTCTTGATCCAGGAAGACAGACGACCCAGGAATGTTTCCTCACTAGAAGTATTAGCGTATCTCGTTGCAACCGCCACCGGTTGGGCAGCGCCCGCCAGAGCTTCAGTTTGCGCAGCAGCTCTGGCGGCGTCGGCTGCTACCTCCCTGTTTAAGAAATCTCGAAACCTTAACTGACGATCGTAATCTCTTGAAACCAAAGCGGAGACTATCTGCTCAGGAGTGCAGATTCGTTGGTCAACCAAAACTCGGCCTAGCGGCAGCTTGTCGGCAGTGTGCCGAGAAAGCGCCTGATTCAAATCAGCCTCGCTCAGCACGCCATCGGCCAACAGCACTTCACCAAGCCTGTCGCGTACCGTCTCAGAATGCTCTCGCCAGCGGCGCTGAATCGCTAGCGCTTGCTCGACATCATCCTCGGTGCAAGAGCGCAAGGCGACCAAGATGCTGCCGATCTTTTGGCGACCAGTCGACTGCAGTCTGAGCGCTTCGTCAATCTTGCTCTGGTCAACTTTCCTATTCTTGATCAAGATGGACCCGAGTTTTTCGACCCCTGTCTTATAATCCTCGCGAATCTCCTTCTGCATCGATAGAGCTTGCTGAATATCGAAGCTCGAACAGAGTCTTAGCGAAACTAAGAGTTCGCCCAGTACCTGGCGACCTCTCTCCTGAATTCTTAGGGCCTCCTCTAACTGTTGTCTCGAGATTGTGCCAACCTTCTCCAACCAGTGGCCGAGCCGCACGTCATCAATCTCATCTTGAAAGCTATGCCAGCCGTTGGCGCGCGCAAAATCCTGAACATCACGCTCGGTGCAAGCTCCCATCGCTCGCAAAATTCGTTCGAGCGACTGCCGGCCAACCTTTTGATTGCGAATCGCGCTTTCGAGCGAATCGAAGGTAATCACTCCCCGGCTAATCAACAGCTGTCCGATCAAAGCAACACCGGCGCCGACCGAATGTTTCATTTCATCCTGCAGTTCCAAACACTTCCGGATGTCTTCTTCCGTACAGGCACCCATCGAAGTTAGAATCTCGCCGATCGCTCTGTTGCCTTCACGCTTGATTTGCAGAGCTTCCTCCAACTTCGTTCGATTGAGCTTGCGCATTGCAATCAGAATTTCGCCGATAAGCTCCCACTCCCGGCGCTGAGCAATTGTACGCATCGACGGCGGATCGAGACGCGAGGCGGGTCTGACATCAAGGCAGATTGTCAGCAGTGTTTCCCAGTCAATCACACCGGCGGCAATCAGAGCTTGTCCGAGCGTATCGTTATCAGCTCGATTGGCAGCAATATTTTTCAAGTCCGCCTGTCCGATTGCACCGGCTTCCAATATGCGCAAGGCGATGTAGCGTTCGACCGGCATTAAGAAGGAGTCTTGCGGGCAGATTAACATGAGCTCTTCGACCAATCGGTCCACCTCGACCGGATTCGGTCTGCCGCTGCGCGATCCGCTGGCTGGCACTGACAGTAGCTTGGTGTTCGGTCCGAACCCATTTTTTACTGAAAGATCGTCTAATCCCAGCGATGGAAAGCGATCAACTAACGGGAATGCAGCTCTCACTCCAATCGGCGCCAGCGAGCCGCTCGACAGTTCGACGAAGTAGCCGTTAGCGCCGACCAGATAGCGATCGCCATCGGCAGACATAAAGGAGATCCACGAATCCGTCTTTCGACACCAGATTCGCAGCAGGCAGAGCGGCAGAAAGTTTCTAGATGGAGTCCTAGACATTCCCAAAACAGCTAATCCAAATTGGCTTGAGTTACTAGACTTGAGTTAATAGATAAGGATAGACCTTGCTCATGACGAGCGGGACGACAGATCGCCTCTAATATATGAGAGATGCCTAGAACCATCTACCCCAGAAAGACGCTGAATTAACGGCTGGGCTATCCGTTTAGACGTTCGCTCTACCCGATCGGGAAGCTGGCAGAGAAAGCAATCCAGCTGTTACTCTCATTTTTCAGCAGCCAGCCGCTGCGATTATCCGACACACGACGCTGCTTATTCTTGAATAACGCTGTAATTGCCATGTTTGCCGGTGACTTGCATGAGATACGCAGCCATCTTTAAGAGGCGATCGATCCAAATACGACTCCCGACCTTTACAGCCTAGGCGCCGGAGCGGATGCCAGACTCGCGCGGGCAAGCATTGGCAGAATTTCGGCAGGACAAGCCGAACGAGCTCCAATCAGTTTCGCTTCAGCTGTTCGACCAACAGCTTGGTAGCCACGGCCAGCTGACGGTCCCAGCCCTCTTGACTGCATCCGGACACCACCTCTTCATCCGGAGCAACACCGATTCCTTCCAGGCGGACACCACCTACCTCCACATCGAACACCGCCAGATATAGAGCCATGCGACGATCGATCGCAATGATCGTGCCGGCAACGCAGGCTCCGGCTGTTCGCTCTCCCACGAGCTTAGCTCTGCCGCTTTTTTTCAAGCTGTACGCCAGAATCTCCTTGCCGCTGCGTGCCCCGCCGTCGATCAAGGCGACGACCGGCTTGTCGTAGTACTCCTTGGCGTTGTGGCGGCCACCCTGACGATCGATGCTAACCATCGCCGGATAGTTAGAGGGCTGGCGATAGAAGAAATCCAAATCGGCGGTGGAATTGGCGCCATAACCACCCCGGAGGTCGAGGATCAGCCCGTCGGTATAGCCAACCTTTCCGTCCAGCACTTCAAACAGCGCTTGATGCGCTAGCGGGCCGCCAGACCAGAGATGAACATAACCCAAAGTTGCCCCGGGAACGTTGAATGTTCGCGCACTGTTCTTAATCGCCGCCACAAATTCACCGTAATCGTCTCTTAAAACGGGCTTTATTGCCACGGCCCGGATACGGCCTTTCCGTTTGAAGGAGAGCCGAATTTCTCTGCCGGCTGTATTCGAAAAACTGACCTGACCCAAAAACGGCTTGCCTTCTACCGAAACTATCTGATCGCCAATCTGGATGCCAGCTTTTTGAGCCGGACTGCCATCAAGTACGAATCTAACTTTATCGTGGCCACAATTGACACCACCAGTAATGGCGCCCACAAAATCGATAGCAGGAGCCTTGTCCTTTTTACCAAGCACCGAAAAAATCGATCGCAGAAAATAGTAGGTCTCGTCGTTGATAGTGACGAACTCGCAGTGGCTGGACTTCAAAACCTTGATAGCAGCGTTCATTCGCTCTGAAAGCTCAATCAAGTCTTTCGATGCAAGTATCTCGCTTCTATGCGCGGCTATGTATTTCGGCCACTCAGTCGTCGCCAGTGCCTTGTTGTAAAAACGGGTTTTGACCAACTCGTCAACTTTGTCAAGCGCTCGTCGACAGTCCGCAGCAGTCACTTTTAGCGCTTGGTCCTGCCCGGCAGTCGTTGTCGCAGGACCAGCGCCGCTTGCCGGCTGGGGTCCCGACGGGATTAGCATGAGACAAGCCAGCAAAGAGGGCTGCCATTGAAAAATTATTCTTGCCAATGTCATAGAATGTCTCGCAGACTCTAATTCTCTTTTCATTTTCATGGATATGGGCGGAAGAATTGACTGACAGCAAGCCCAGTATATACATTTCGACGCTCTATTTTGCGGAAGGTCTACCTTACGCAATCGTCAAGATGATGTCATCGGTATTTTTCAAGAATCTTGGCGCGAGCAATGATTTCATCGCGCTGGCTACGAATCTTTTGACGATACCCTGGACAGTCAAACCACTTTGGTCGGCGCTGGTTGACATCTACAGCACCAAGCGAAGGTGGATACTCTGGTGCCAAATCGTTCTGAGTATCACAACCGCTATCCTGGCACTTACGCCGTTTACGCATTTCACAATCAGTTTATCGGTCTGCGTCTTCGCCTTGATCGCCGTAATTTCTGCCACACACGATATTGCGATCGATGGATTTTATCTTGAAACTTTGAACAAGAGTTCGCAAGCACTGTTTGTAGGCGTGCGAAATACCGCATACAAACTCGCCTGGCTATTCGGCTCGGGAGCTCTGGTGTTCTTCGCCGGCAAGATCGGTGAGCAGTTTGGAGTGGCAAACGGATGGGCGGCAGCGTTTGCAGCATGCGCAGTAATTTTCGCGCTCACCTTCGTTTTTCATTCCTGGTACCTGCCTCAGCCAGAGAGTAAGTCCGACTTCCAAAAGGAATTAAAACTAACCTGGCCGGTACTTGTGCAAGTCTTTTCGAC
>JAGVKB010000009.1 GCA_020050835.1 Candidatus Obscuribacterales bacterium
ACCAGCTCAGCGACCCGCTTCTGACAAAGCTCAACCCCCAACTCAGCGGCCCGGCTCTGACAAAGTTCATCCACCAGCTCAGCGACCCGCTTCTGACAAGGGTAATCCGCCGTCCGAGCGTAAGGACTCCAGCACCTCGAAATCTCAAAGCGAAAAGAGCGACAATCGCCCGCAACCTCCAAAAGCCGAATCTCCGCAGAAAGAGAAAGGTATCTTTGGGATGCTTGCTGCAGCTGAGAAAAAACTTCTAGAAACCGGACACGAGTTAAAGACAAAAGCGGAAGAATCCGCAAAACAGTTACAGAAGAATGCCGAGAAGGAAGCTGCTGCAAAAGACAAGAATGACGATGGTAAATCGCATGGATTCAGTTTGTTTGAAGCGAAGTCATATCTGACCAAGAAAGCAGAAGAGACTTACAAGGACTTCAAGTCGACTATCACTAAAGACATCGACGAGGCACAGAAGGGGCTGAAGACGGCTTCACGTGACGTCAACTCCTTTATCGACAATTTGAAGTCCAAGCTGGATACTCCCCATGAGAAAAAGAACAAAGTTGAACATGCCGAAAAGTTGACACCCGAGCAACGAGCTACAGCCAAAGTAACTGAGTACGAAGATCCGAAAACCAAAACTCACTACAAATATGACGACAAAGGGCGTGTAACAGATGTAGAGAGTAAGTCAGGCTATCGAACGCACATCGACTACAAGGCAAATTCCAATGAGGTCGAAAAGTTCGAGTGCAGGAATAAGGCTGGCGGCTTGGCTGGTCAAGGAACGCACGATGACAAGACTCATTTAAGAGTCGATCAAAAAAGCGGCGAAATCGTTCAGTCGTTCAAAGTCGATCCGTTGCCCCCCGAGCAACGCATTCCCAACAGACTGCCGGATGCAAAAGTAGAACAACACTTTAAGACCGATGGGACGATTGACGTTGTTCATTTCGATCAAAAAGGGCATCGCATAGCCAAGGAGATTAACATCGCCGGACCTAAAGGCCCGGAAACTATCAGCAGAACGAATTATTACTATTACGATAAAACTGGCAAAGTAACTTACGATTCCGACAAGATTGACAATAGCAAACCGGTTGCACTCACTCAAATCGACAGCCACAATCGTCTTACTGATCAATATCAATTCAAGAACGCAGAGGACGCACGCAATCAGAAGGCTTCCTTTCACGAGCACGTCAAATATTACGAAGATCCCAAAAGACATGTTCAGACAGAGCAGCACTACCTTTATGATTTAACTCAAAAGGACCACGCAAAGCCTTTTCAAACCGTCACCAAGGTGCACGACACAGAAAGCGGTAATACCACCATCGATACCAAATCGATCAATGGAGTCAGTACGCACTTAGTTTACGACAAAGAGGCTAGAGCTACTGAATATACTCGTACTGAAGGACAGAACAAGTTCAACTACGAGCTGAAAGATGGAAAGGTAGTCGGTGTGTCTCAAAACGGACACGAATTGCATGGCGAGATTTCGACTAAGTTGATGATTGCGGCAAACGCCGAAGTTCTGCAGACGGCTAGCCGCTATCACGTTGAACAATTCACCCCCTCGGAAGATTTGAAGCATTTTGTTCCAACTCAGCCCAGAGAAGGTAAACAACCTACCGGTACCTTTGTATACAACGACGGCTCCAAAGTGTCTCAATACACCGTCGAAAAGGGACAATTGAAAGATGCTCAAGGCAATGTTGTTGGCACAGTTCAAGATAATGGCGACGTCACCATTAACGGCAAGAAGTTCAATATCCTTGACCCAGACGGCAAGGAAGGAACAGCATTCCACGGAGTCGGGTCGGATGGCGGCCGCCTGGATCTAGTCGACAAGAAAAGCGCTGAATCAGGATTCAACGGAGTCTTTTCATCGCCGGACGGCAAGAGCACTATGCTTGCCATGGGCGGAAATCTCTACGACGAGAAAGGGAACTTCAAGGGTCATTTGGACAGAGATGGAAAGGTTCACCTGCCAAATAACGACTATACAGCCAATCTCACGGACGTAAACAGCGAGTTTCACAACTGGTCGTTCAAAGGACTGGAGGCAGGACATCCACGCGAGTTCGTCGCCGACAACCAGATGACCAGCGGCAAAATGTTCATTCCTGATCCGAAGTCGCACGCGCCGGTTGAGTATGAAGTCCGCATGGGAATGCTCGTTAACAAGCAAACCGGCGAGCAGTACGGGCGGGTAGAAGCGCCGCATCCCGGTGCCAATGGACAGCTGGAAGGTGGCTGCATTTATCCGGCTATTGGTGGACAACCTATTCCGCTGCAGAATTTCACCAAAGCAGTTTTCGACTTGCACGTGATGGGGACATCCGGAGGCGATGCCAACCGCGACAAGGCAGCTGGCAATATCCAGGGCATCTGCCTTGGGCCATCAGTTGATGCGGCGGGACGTCCAATTCCAGGCAAGGGTGGATTTCTCAACGCGGCTGACGTAATGCGAGATATGGAGACTCGCAAAGCCCAAATAAAAGGACAAGTTGACAACGAATCATTTCAATGGAGCAAATTCATTACTGGTGATGGAAACGAATCTAAAGATCAGGCGATGACCGCGGAGTCCAAGGTCCAGCACATGGAAAATCAACTGGTCAAGATGCTCAAGACCGGTCAGATCGATGACTCCATGCTCTCTAGATTGAACGTTACAGCTACTGACACAAAATTAGCCAACTTCGGAAGCCCGCTTGAGATCGAGCGGAAGAAATTGGAACTGACGCCTCCGCGATTGGAGGAATTACCGCAAGATACACGGAAGATCAATGGCTTCGTGATGATTCCTCATACGGAAGGCAAGGGCAAAGACGCGCACGAAGTGCAGTCCAAGTTTCAAATCAAAGACGGGCAAGTTTACTCAGCCGACGGTAAGCGAGTAATTGGCAGCATAGATAGTCCGGACGGCAAAATTACTTGGACCAATCCTGCAACCAAACTTCCAATGCAGATCGAGATGAAGAATCTGCAGGCTGTGTGGCACATGGAGTATCCCGATTCGAACGGAAACAAGCAAACGGTCGATTGGATATCCACCGGTAGAGACATTGTTAGTGTGGCCGATTTGAAAAAGCGAGCCACCGCCGAAACGCGTTATGCACAAAGCATTAATGGTGCCAGCCAAACAGAGCAGAGCAAGATTGATCTTGATCGGGGTCAAAAGCTGGAAGAACGATTCGGTAAACGTCTAGATCAAATTGTTCAAAATGGAGTGACGAGCAATGACTTGGCCTTCTTGAAAGAAGGTCCAATGAAACACGCTCGTGCTGAAGGCTTGAGAGATAAAGAGCCGCCACCGCCACCAAAAATCGACCCTCCGGCCATTACCGACAAGAACTGGAATACGGTCAACGGGCAGGTTCGGCATGGAACCGATGTCTATACAGTAGTCAAAGGAGAGCTTCACAAGAAAACCGGTCCAGGCGAGAACGATTACGAGCAGAAAAAATGCGGAACGCTCGGTCCAGGCTATACGCTCCAATTAGACGGTCAACCACCGATCAAGCTTGCCGATGAAAGTCGAGTCTTGATGGAGTTCAAGATTGGTGATGATCAACGCTCAAACAAGATAATGGGACTTGGTCCGGACCGTGTAACAGCCAAAGGTGAGCACATCTCAGGCGGGCTGGTAACACCGGAAGAGCTCGATCGGCAAGCCAAGCTGGCTCAAGACGAAGCAGCGAAGGGAAATGCCGACTACTTCAAGAGCCGGCCATGGTTGATGGAGAAAATCGGCGCAAGCGCTTATGTACTGGGCGCCAGAGAAGATATATTGCTGGATTATTCGAATCAACTCTCCGAGCAGCGTTTGCATCTGAAGCAAGAGCTGAATCGAGTTTTCACAGACGGTTTCGATCCCAGCAAGTTCGACAACAATCGAGTTGACGGCTACGCACGAGTCACTCAGCGACTG
>JAGVKB010000064.1 GCA_020050835.1 Candidatus Obscuribacterales bacterium
ATTGGAGCCGCCACCACTGCGCTGGCTCCGGTGCCAGCGGCACTACCGGTTCACAGCAACCTGACTGCGCCACCGGCGCCGGTGCCCACTCTGGTTGCTTACAATGCCGCCGGCATGACGCCGCCGCTGCCTGCGACTCCTACTGCCAACCGCGCGCTGTTCTCGCAAGCGGCGCCAGCACCAGTGAACCTGATGCGCACTGGCATGTCCGGACCGCCAGCTCCGCTGCCGAGTTCTACTTACGGCCGCCAAGCCAGCACGGGGCCGTCGACGGTGGCCCCGATGCGGATTGATAGCTCGACCGGCACTAGCGGGCCGGCTGTCGTCACGCCGGTCAGCGGACAGTCCGGCCATAGTCGGGTCGGCAATCCTAAAACGAATGCCGGTCCTGCCCCGATCAGAGCTGACAACGGCCAGTCAGCCGGAGCCGGCAACAGACCGGCAGTCGCTATCGGCCCGGTCGTAACCGGACCGAGCGCTCCAGAAAGTACCGGCTCAACCAGTAGCGGCTCGCCGTTAGCCAATGACCATCCCAACGGGCCAAGCTCGGTTCATTCCAGGAAGTCTCCCAACTGGGGCCCTTACATGGCTGAGTTGCAACGCCGAATCAAAATGAATTGGTTTCCGCCTTCCGGTACTGAATCCAAGCGAGTGGTGGTGGTCTTCAAGATCTTGCACGACGGCTCGCTGACGCATCTTGCCATCGATAAGTCCTCGGGCTCGGCGTTGGCCGATCAAGCCGCGCTCAAGGCAGTCGAGCGGGCCCAACCGTTCAGCCGTCTGCCGGAAGGAGCCGAAGACGACGCCGATATCCAGTTTACCTTCGACTACAACGTATTTGGAGGCGGACGGATCAGGCAGTTTTAATTGCTCTGCCAGAGTCAAATTGTGGAGGCGGTTGTGCTCGCTAACTGAGCGCAGCTGCTTCCGTTTTTAGCCTCTGGCAGCAAGGAGTCGATCAGCTATGATTCTCTCTGGTGCTGGCGTAAATCCGGAAATTCAGGAGAGCGAATCTGTCCTTCAAGAATTCCTCAATTAACTTGCGCGCCCGAGCTCGAATCGAGATGCTCGAGCACGAATTCTTGCCTGATTTCGGTCAAGCCGAAATGATGGAGATTCAAGCTCTGCTGGCGGCAACGCCGCTGGAAAGGACCGGCGCTGAAAGGCGCGACTTAAGAGATCTGCTCTGGTCGTCGATCGATAACGACGAATCACTCGATCTCGATCAGATCGAGTACTGCGAGCAGCTGCCCGGTGGCGACATTCGGATCATGATCGGCATCGCTGACGTCGATTCGTTCGTCGCCAAGGGATCGGCTGTCGATCTTCATGCTTATGCCAATACCACCTCTGTCTACACCGGCGTCGAGACCTTTCCGATGTTGCCGGCAGAGCTGTCGACAGACAAGACGTCCTTGAAGCAAGGTGAGGACCGCAAAGCGGTCGTGGTAGATCTGGTGCTGGCGCCAGACGGGGCGGTCAAACAGAACGAGATTTATGCGGCGCTGGTGCGCAACCAGGCCAAACTGGCCTATCCGCTGGTGGGAAATTGGTTGGCAAACGGCGGTCGAGCTCCGGCCAGGATTCGAAAAATTCCTGGTTTGGAGCGGCAGCTTGCGATTCAAAATGAGGCTCGCCAGCGGCTGCACTCCCGGCATCAGAATTTCGGACAACTTAATTTGCAGACGGTGGAAGCGCGGCCGGTCGTGCAAGGAGAAAAGGTGATTGACTTGGAGCTGGTCGAGCCAAATCCGGCTCGGGATATCATTGAACGCTTGATGATCTCCGCCAATATCGTCGTGTCGAAGTTTCTCGAGATGAAGGCGGTGCCGTCGTTAAGAAGGGTGGTCAAGACTCCGGAACGTTGGGACCGGATAGTCGAACTGGCCAAAATCTATGGAGTGCATCTGCCTGCCAGTCCATCCGTGAAGGATTTGCAGCATTTCCTGGCCGGACGAAAACAAGCCGATCCGCTGCGCTTCCCAGACCTTTCGCTGACGGTGGTCAAACTCTTGGGCGCCGGAGAGTATGTGGTCAAGCGGCCCGGCTGCTCGGAGCCCGGGCACTTCGCGCTGGCCATTCATGATTATGCACATTCGACGGCTCCTAACCGGCGCTATCCCGACCTGGTTACGCAGCGATTGCTGAAAGCTTGTTTGGCTGGCAAGCCTTGTCCGTACACCGTCCTCGAGCTCGAGGCTGTCGCCAGACAGTGCACCGGGATGGAAAAGGAAGCGAAGAAGGTGGAGCGGACTATGCGCAAAATCGCCGCCGCCGACTTCCTTTCTACTCGCATCGGCGAAGTATTTGAAGGGGTGGTGACTGGTGTTACGAATGGTGGCACGTACGCTCGGCTGTTTAGACCGCCGGCCGAAGGTCGTATTGTAAAGGGTGAACGCGGGCTGGATGTCGGCGACGAAGTCAGGCTCAGACTCGTAAGTACTGACCCCGCAAACGCCTTCGTCGATTTTGCCAGAGTAAAGCACTAAAGCGCGCCGGGCAGCGTCGCGCCAGACCTGACTATCTAGTCTTCAGAATCTCCAGCAGGAAATCCTCGAAGCCGTCTTTTTGAACGGCAGTCGCGACCTTTACCTTGCGCCCGCCGAACAGCACTGTCGACAGCTTTCCGGCGCTCCGTCCTTGAGTCGTGACGTCTACCCGCATCTCCTTGAAGGTGAAGAGGTGCGGCGCGATCGTGGCGGCGACCGTTACAGTGTCCCAGAAATAGTATTCGAATCCCTTCACGAGCGACCAGAGACGGGCGGCCAGTTTGGAGGCGCGATATCTGTCCGTCTGCTCTTCGAGCCGGACCAAGAACTCCTTCGTGACTGGAAGCTGGTTGGTGACATCGAGCGAGATGAGTTTGACAGGAGTGTTGAGATCGAAGATCGCTTTGGCTGCCGGCGGATCTGCATAAATATTCCACTCGGCGCTGCCGTCGTGCGCGTCTACTTCAACGTTGCCCGGTACGTTTACTGCACCGCCCATGATGACGAACTCCTCAACCATGTTCTTTAGTTCGGGATTCTTCGAAAAGACATCGGCGAGGTTTGTGAGCGGTCCGGTCACCACTATCGACATCGGAGTCTTGGTATGAGAGAGGCAATCCGAGATCACTGTTTGCGACTTGCGGCCCTTCCCTTGCTGGTAGAGCTTCTTGAGAGAGATCTCGCTGAAAAGCGGTAGCTCATTCATTATGTAGCTTTCCCGGCGCCAATTGTCGGGAAAGGGATTGGGTACGGGGTCTTCGCTGTAGGCGACTTCGGCTCCTTCGAGATCCAGATAAGTCGCCATCTTGAGGAGAGCTTCGAAAGACTGCGCGGCGTAGCAATCGCCATCAGTGAGCGTGACGGCCTGCAGATCGACGGCCGGTGACAGCCACAGTAAAAGGCAGCTCAGGAGATCATCGACGTGACCATCGTTATCGTGAATAACCGGTTTCGGCATTACTAACTCAAAGTCGGCGCACGAACGCTTGACAAACGGGTTCGGCTGAACTTTAGTTTACTTCCACACTAAGCCAATTTCATTAGTTGAGAAGTTTTTGTGTAGTTGCCGGTTGCAACGGCCAGACCTCAGGCAAGCGCCAGATTTTGGGAAATCCGGCCGGCCTTGGCTGGCGATTTAAAGTATTCCTAGCTCCATCTTGGCGTCTTCGCTGCACATCGTTTTGGGATCCCAGCGCGGGCTCCAGACCAGCTGCACTTTGGGATTCTTCACCCAGGGCAGTTTGGTTAAGACCTGATGAACTTGTCCCTGAATCACCGCTCCCAAGGGACAGGCCGGAGAGGTAAGGGTCAGTCTGACCGTCACCTCTCCGCCGTCGGTAATATCGACCCCATAGACCAGACCGAGATCGATGATGCTTATCCCGAGCTCAGGATCTAAGATGGTCTTCAAGTGTTCGCGCACCACATCTTCTTGAATTGAAGACATCGAATTCCCTCCATCGGTAACAGGGCAAGATTTATTCCTGGTGGTCTTCGCCTTTTGCGCGTGAAGTCTCAATCGCTTCTAATAGCGTGTTCCAGGGAAGCAAAGCGCATTTAATCCTGACTGGGTACTTCCGGACCCCTTGCAAAGCCTCCAAGTCTTCCAGCTCCTCGGGCAGAGCTGTCTCCTGTGAGCCACCCAGCATCATATTCTTGAATACTCCGGCCACGGACATGGCTTGCTCGAGCGATTGACCGAGCACCGCCTCGCTCATCATCGATCCGGAAGCCATGTTAATCGAGCAACCGTGGGCTTCCAATTTTATGTCGCTGATCGCATCGCTATCAACTTTCAGGTAGAGAGTCACTTCGTCGCCGCAGAGCGGATTGACACCTTCGGTCTTGACGGTGGCGTCCTCGAGCGCTCCTTGATTGCGCGGATGGTGGTAATGATCCAGGATCGTTTCCCGGTAGAGGTCATCTGCAAGCGACATGTCCCATTACCTTATCTGCTTCCTGAAGAGCTTCCAGGAATTGGTCGATTTCATCCTTCGTATTGTATATGTAAAAGCTGGCGCGGGCGGTGCCGGCGACTTTCAAGTCGCGCATGAGCGGTTGACAACAGTGATGCCCGGCGCGAATCGCTATACCGGACTCGTTGAGGATCTGACCGATATCATGAGGGTGGACGTCAGCGAAATTGAATGAGATGACGCCACCGCGTTTGTTGGCATCGAGCGGTCCATAGACTAGCGCGTCGTCAAGCTCCTTCATCCGATTGAGAGCGTATTTTGTGAGCTCTATCTCGTGCGCTCGCACATTGTCCATGCCGAGCCGGTTGAGATAATCAATCGCCGCTCCGGAAGCGATCACATCGGCGATATTGGGTGTTCCGGCCTCGAACTTGTAAGGCAACTCGTTGAACTTGACTCTGTCGCGCCAAACGGAGCCGATCATATCGCCACCGGACAAGAATGGTGGCATCGCTTCAAGCAGCTCGGGGCGACCCCAGAGCACTCCGACCCCGGTCGGTCCGAGCATCTTGTGCAGGGAAAATACCAGGAAGTCGCAATCGAGCTCGGTCACGGAAGTCTTGAGATGAGGCACGCCTTGCGCTCCATCCACTAGAACGAGCGCTCCGGCAGCATGAGCGAGTTTCGCCAGTTCGGCTACCGGCACAATCGTACCCAAGACATTGGACATCATCGTCACCGCCACCAGTTTGGTGCGGGCTCCGATTACGGAGGCAGCCTGCTGAAGATCGATTTCGCCTGATTCAGTAAGCTCGAGATAGACCAGCTTTGCTCCGCGCTCGCTGGCAAGCAGCTGCCAGGGAACCAGATTGGAATGATGCTCCATCGCCGACAGGACGATTTCGTCGCCGGGCAAGATATTGGTGCGACCCCAGCTGTGCGCCACCAGGTTGACAGCTTCGGTGGCGTTGCGTGTGAAGATGACCGAGCGCAGGCAGGGAGCGGCGATGAAATCGCGAATGCTTTCGCGCACCGCCTCGTAAGCAGAAGTCGCTTCCTCGCTCAAGGTGTGAATGCCGCGGTGAATGTTGGCGTTGTAATGCTCGTAGTAGTTCGTCAAAGCTTGAATCACACAGGCCGGCTTCTGCGCAGTGGCGGCATTGTCCAGGTACACCAACGGTTTGCCGTTGACGGCTCTGGACAAGATCGGAAAGTCCTTGCGGACTTGCTCGAGATCGAACGCTTTCATCAAACTCCTATGTAAATCTCGTCCTTTCGGACCTCGACTTTGTAAGTAGGCACCGGCAGAATTGCCGGCAAACAGAGCGCCTTACCCGACCGGACATCGAATCGAGCACCGTGGCGCGGGCATTCGATCTGGTGGTCGGTCAGCTCTCCTTCACCTAAAGGTCCATCGTCGTGCGTGCAAAGATCGGCTACTGCGAAAAACTCGCCGTCGGCATGGCAGAGCGCTATCCGCTTGCCGTTTACTTCGAACACTTTTACCGAGTTGGTTTGGACGTCGGCGACTTTGGCTACTTTGACGAACTCTGCGGTCATGACTTTCAGCTCCTGGCCGAACTCTTAGCAGCAGCCGGTGCCGAAAGAATTCTTTGCGTAACCGCGTTGCCGACCCATTCGGCTGCGACCGTCTGCCCGAACTGATCGAGGACGGTTTTGAAAAAGCCCTGGACGATTAGCTCTTCTGATTCGGTCCGCGTCAGTCCGCGGCTCATCAGGTAGAAGATCTGCTCCTGATCGACCGGCCCGACCGTCGCGCCGTGAGAACATTTGACATCGTCAGCGAGAATCTCCAGCTTGGGGATCGAATCGGCTTTGGCTTCGCCGCCAAGCAAAAGGTTCTTGTTTGACTGATAAGCGTTGGTCCTTTGGGCGACCTTCGGGACGCGGATGATTCCCTGATAGACAGATGTTGCCGAATCTTTCAAGGCCGTTCTGAAGTTGATGTTCGAGCTGGTATCCGGCGAGTTGTGGTCTTCGACGGTGTTGAAGTTGTAGTGCTCGTGTCCGCTGCCGAGGACGATACCGTTGATATCGCTGGTAGCGCCCGGACCGTTCAAGAGCGCCGCGATGTCTCCTTTTACCACCTTGCCGCCTAGGGCCACGGTCAAGCTGCGAAAGGCGGCATTTTTTTGGATCGCTGCGGTGGTACGGGTTACGGAGTAAACTTCCGAGTCGAGTTGCAGAAGATCGAGAAAGTTTACTTTCGCTCCTGGTTGAGCATAGATCTCGACCAACCCGGCATGCAGGCAAGCGGTTGCCGCCGGCGTCGGCCCAGCCGAGGCGGCGGTGCTGTGAATCAAAGTCAGCTTGCTATTCGCTTCGGCGAGCACGACCAGGCGAGGAAAGATTGCACTGCCGGTGGTGCCGGGTGCCGGCGTGCCGGCCGATGTGAAGCTCAAAAAGGGTGCATCAATCTCCACCCCAGCTGGAACATACAAGAATAGACCGCAATTGAACAACGACTTGACCATCAAGGCGAACTTGTCGTCCCGCTGGCAATCCGAGGGCACACCCAGATATTGCCTGAGCTTGCCTTCATGCTCTTTGAGCGCAACGCCGAGATCGCAAAATATAACGCCCTTTTTCTCGAGCTCGGCGTCGAGTTCGATATATCCCGGGCTGTGAGCAGCTTGTGAAAGCACGCCGGCTCTTTGGGTGAAATGATTGAGGGCCGGTTTTATCCAGTCATGCGCCGCTGAAAATGTCCGGCTGGTAGCAGCGAAATCTAGCGCTATCAAGCTGGAGAGCTCCAAAGAGCTGATGTCGGTGCGATGCCAATCTTGGTCGCGCGCAGTCGGCATCGGCATTTGCAAGTAGGTTTCCCAGGAGGAAAGTCTGGCCTGCTTCAACCAATCCGGCTCGGCGTGACGCAACGCCAGGTCTTCTACCCGCTCTCTGGCAATTGTGCTCACCGCTTTCGATTCTCCCATTGCGCTAAAACCATTCTCCATTTCGGCTCTCGTTCGGTTCACCGAGTTATCTATAGCCACCGGCCAAGGCGAGCTTAAGCCTGACGTCCCGGGCGTTCAGTCCTAGCCGACCGAGCCTTCCATTTCAAGTTGAATCAGCCGATTAAGCTCGACTGCGTACTCGAGAGGCAGCTCCTTCGTGAATTGCTCGAAAAAGCCGTTGACGATCATCGTCGTGGCTTCGGTCTGGGTCAATCCGCGGCTCATCAGATAGAAGAGCTGCTCTTCGCCGACTTTGGACACCGTCGCTTCGTGCTCGACGGTTACCAGCTTCTCATCGATCTCCATCGTCGGGTAAGTATCCGAGCGCGAGTTCTCGTCGAGCAGAAGCGCATCACAGCGAACGCTCGATTTGATGTTGGTGGCGCCGGGATAAACCTTGACCAGTCCTCGGTAGGTGGAGCGGCCTCCGTCCTTGGAGATTGACTTGGAAGTGATGATCGAAGTTGTGTCCGGTGCGGCGTGCACCATCTTGGCGCCAGCGTCTTGATGCTGGTCAGCGCCGGAAAAGGCGATTGAAAGCACCTCGCCGTGAGCGCGTGGGCCGACCAGGTAAACGGCCGGGTACTTCATGGTCAGTTTGGAGCCGAGGTTGCCGTCGACCCATTCGATTTTAGAGTCCTCATGCGCGACGGCACGTTTCGTGACCAGGTTGTAGACGTTCTTGGACCAGTTTTGAATGGTCGTATAACGGATGTGCGCGCCCGGCTTAGCGATCAACTCCACCACCGCCGAATGAAGCGAATCGCTGGAGTAGACAGGAGCGGTGCACCCTTCGATGTAATGAACATAGCTGCCCGGTTCGGCGATGATTAAGGTACGCTCGAACTGGCCCATGTTCTCGGTGTTGATCCGGAAGTAGGCCTGCAGCGGAATCTCGACTCTGACGCCGGCCGGCACCCAGACAAAGCTGCCACCAGACCAGACTGCCGAATTCAAGGCGGCAAACTTGTTGTCGGCCGGCGGGATGATCGTGCCGAAATGCTGTTTGACTATCTCTTCGTGCTCGCGCAAAGCGGTGTCCATATCCGTGAAGATTACGCCTTGCTTAGCCAGGTCTTCGCGAATTGAGTGATAAACCACTTCCGATTCGTACTGAGCGGTAACACCGGCCAGGAATTTGCGCTCGGCCTCGGGTATGCCCAGCCGATCGAAGGTGTTTTTGATGCTCTCGGGAACATCATTCCAGTCTCGACCTTGCTTTTCGGTAGCCCGCACGAAGTAGTGAATGTTCTCGAAATCAATCGCTTCCAAAAGCTCGGTATCGCCCCAGGTCGGCATCGGCTTTTTCTTGAAAATCGCGAGCGAGCGCAAGCGGAATTTCAACATCCACTCCGGCTCGTTCTTCATTTGCGAGAGTTTGACGACAATCTCTTGCGTTAGCCCCTTGCCCGACTTGAACGAATAGTCCGTTTCTTGATCGTGAAAGCCGTACTTGTAGTCAGCTCCTACTTCTCTAAGATCGAACGGTCGGGTGATATCAGTTGCCATTTCAGCCTCCTTGCCGCTCGACACTAGACGGTACCGGCCGGTGCGAGTTCCTTGGTTACCCAGTCGTAACCACGAGCTTCCAACTCAGTTGCCAGCTCGCTTCCACCGGAAAGAACGATCTGTCCAGCCTGCATGACATGAACGAACCCGGGGGTGATGTAATTTAAGATCCGCTGATAGTGTGTAATCAGCAGAACGGACATATCCGGACCGGCCATCGAATTGATGCCGGTCGCCACTACTTTGAGAGCGTCGATGTCCAAGCCGGAATCCGTCTCGTCGAGCAAGGCCAATTCTGGCTTTAAGAGAGCCATTTGGAGAATCTCCAGGCGCTTCTTCTCGCCGCCGGAAAAACCGTCGTTGATGTAGCGCGAAAGAAAGTCATCTTTCATTTCCAGCTTGGCCATATGAACTTTGAGCTCCTTGCGGAACTCCTTGACCGGTACATCCTTACCGCGACGCGCCTTCACGATTGAGCGCAAGAAGTTGGAGATTGAGATTCCGGGAACCGCCACCGGATATTGAAATGCCAGGTAAACCCCGGAGCGGGCTCTTTCGTCAGCGGACATCTGAGTGAGGTCCTTGCCTTTGTAGAGGATCTGCCCTTCGGTGACGGTGTAACGAGGATGTCCCATCAACGTGTACGAGAGGGTCGACTTGCCTGAGCCGTTGCGACCCATCAAAGCGTGTACTTCACCGCCGTTGATGGTGAGGTTGACGCCTTTGAGGATCTCTTTGTCCTCGACCCGAACGTGCAAGTTCTTAATTGCTAAAAGCGGTTCCTTGGCGGTCATTTCGTTTCCTGTCTCAATTGCGGACCATTGATCCTAGCCGTACCGAGCTGGTTACCTTGCTGGCAGGCTGTCTTAAAAATTAGCAATCTTAGGTCCTGTGGCTTTTACAGATATAATAGTATCAAAAATAATTCATGACATCTGCCCTCTTTATAATCCTTTATGGACAGCACCAGTAAAATATCCTGACAACTGGCGAAATTCACGCTCCGGCGGGATTTGTGGCTAAAATGAGGGGAGAGGAACGTTAAGTAGCACTTCATGATTACCGGCCCGCTCAACGAATCTCCCGAGAGTACGCACGAAGCAGTGCTGCTCCATCTCAAGCGCAACGGTGAAATGACCGTCGCAGACCTCTGCAGCGCCTTGAGCATAACGGCGATGGCGGTTCGCCGCCACCTCGGCAGCCTGCACCAGGAAGGGCTGGTCGATTCGCGAATCGTCAGACAGGGGCGGGGACGACCGACTTATCGTTATCGCCTGACGGAGAAGGCTAATTTCAGATTGTTTCCATCCGGAGCCCTAAACTTGGCCCAGGACATTCTCGATGCTGTCTTCGAAGTAAGCGGCCATAAAGGGGTGATGGAGCTCTTGACGCTTAGGCAGAAGCATCTTTCAGGCAAGCTCAAGAGCAGGATGGAAGGTAAAGAGATTGCCGAGATGGTCGAGGAAGTCGCCAAGATTTTCTCTGAAAATGGTTTTATGACGGAATGGGAACGCCTGCCCGACGGCGATTTCGTGATCTTTCAGCGTCATTGTGCGGTGCACAACTTGGCTAATCAATACCGGCAACTCTGCGTACTCGAGCCGCGTTTAATCGAGACGCTGCTGGGGGTGCGCGTGACAAGGCAACAGTACATGCTCAAAAATGACCCTGTCTGCGGGTATCTGGTTCATGCGGGAGTATGTCAGGAGGCGGCTGAAGTCTAAGCGCTCAGCCGGAGCTGTCTAAAGTCCTTTGACCTCCCAGTATCTGGGAGTGGTACGGGGCGGGAGCACTGAAAGCTTGACGAAGTTCGCCGGTCCGCGCGCGGCGATCGGCAATCCGCCGGTAATTACGATCGAATCGCCGTGATCGACAATACCCTTGTCCAGAAGTGTATCTTCTACCAGCGCCAACGTCGATTCCGAGTCGCTTACTTCGGTTAGCATGATCGGAGTAACACCCCAGTTCAAAGAGAGATGTCGATAAACGTGCAGGTGCTGAACCAGGGCGATAATCGGATTAGGCGGGCGAAATTGCGAAATCAGGCGGGCTGTCGAGCCGGATTTACTGAAGGCTGCTATCGCTCTGGCTTTCATGTCAACCGCCATGGCGCAGGCGGCGTGCGCGATCGCGTGAGCGGAGGTCGGCAGCTCGTGCTCTTTCAACTTCGCGAGGTTGAGGCTGGCTTCTGCTGCGATGGCAATCCGGTCCATCATCTGCACCGCGTCTACCGGGTAGGCGCCGGAGGCCGTCTCGCCCGAAAGCATGACAGCATCCGTGCCGTCGAAGATGGCGTTGGCGACGTCGGAGGCTTCGGCTCGAGTCGGGCGCGGATGCTCGATCATTGATTCGAGCATCTGGGTGGCTGTGATGACCGGCTTGCCCTTCAGGATTGCCTTTCTCGTAATCATCTTTTGTGCGGGCGGCACCGCTTCTGGTGGCAACTCCACCCCTAAGTCTCCGCGTGCGATCATGACACCATCGGCGGCATCAAGAATCGCATCGAGATGCTCGAGCGCCTGCGGCTTCTCGAGTTTGGCAATCACCAGTGGTGGTGGCCAGTGATCGCCGATTAGCTTCTTGAGGCTGGTAATGTCGTCGGGATCGCGCACGAAGGAAAGTGCTACGAAATCGACGTCGTGCTTAAGACCGAAGGCCAGGTCGGCTTTGTCCTTGTCGGTCAAGGCGGGGATAGACAGGCGCACTCCTGGCAAGTTGATCCCTTTCTTGTCCTTGAGAATGCCGCCGGTGACCACCCGGCAGATGACGTCCTCGGCTTTGACCGCCTGCACTCTCAACTCGATTAATCCATCATCGAGCAAAACGGTGTCACCGGCACGCAGCTCTTCCGGCAAGCGCGCATAGTTGGTGCTGACTATCTGTGCATTGCCTTCCAGCGTACGGCTGGTCAGCGTGAACTCTTGACCGTCTTGAAGTTCTGGATAGATGCCGCCAGCCATCTTTCCGGTCCGAATCTTCGGTCCTGAAAGATCTAGCAAGATGCCGACGGAGCGATTCAGGTTAGCGCCGATTTCACGCACGCGCTCGATGATCGCCGCCACCGTTTCGTGATCGGCATGCGAGCAGTTGATTCGCACGACATCGACGCCAGCGGCAATCAACTCCTGCATTACTGCTGGCTCGCGGCTGGCTGGACCGATGGTGGCAACTATCTTGGTACGACGCATCAAAGAATTTCCTAAGAAAACTGTTCGATATCCAGTCTTGAAAGCACCGCGGCTCTTGATATCCGGTTGCTAAGTAGAGATTTAAAGAGCAGGGCAGCAGTTTGTGCATATAATGGCCGATACTGCTCTACGCCTATCTCAATAACTCCAACCTGCTTTGGTGGATATCCCCGGGGCGACTTTAGCAAAGGTACAACAGTCTCGCCGCCAGGAAGGCATAAGATCTAATGTATTTGAAGAAATATCAAGGGGCTCTTCGCCCGCTTTCAGGGGCGTTTCTTCTTTTTGCGTTGTTGCTGTCAGCTGTATTGAGTCAGGCTGTTTTTGCGCAGACGGCACTTTCGGACATTGAGTTGCAGCGTCTCGAAGAAGGCGAAGTGCTGTTGTCATCTAACGTCGAAGGCTGTAAATTGCCGCTAGTGCAAGGCAAGATATTGATCAAATCAAAACCGGACAAAGTTTGGAGCATAGTGGTAAATCCGGCGGAAGTGGCAGGCAAGATTCAGAAGCACATAAAGAAGTTTCGCTTTCTGAGAGATACGCCGCACAATTCAGTGCTGGACTGCCAGGTCGAAGTCGCAAGCTTCCTGCCGCGCTTTAACTATGTGGTGGAATCCAGCTACGAGCCCTGCAAGCGGATTGAATTTTGGCGCGTCGGCGGAGCGCTCAGGGACTTTCGCGGTTACTGGCTGTTCGAGCCGCGCGACAATGGCAGTAAAACGCTGGTGACCTATGCGATGTATCTTGACCCTGGATTTTTTGTCCCGCAATGGATCATCAAACAAGGCTTGCGAAGAGAATTGCCTGAAACTTTAGGCGGTATTCGCGCGCGTGTAGTTGAAATTGACACGCGTGCGCACGCTCACGCGCTTGTGCATCATTCCAGTTAGTTAGCGGCAATTTTTCCCGGCGCGTAGAACTGTACGAAACCGGGAACAACGTAATGGAAGCCACGTCGTTGGTTTTGAGAAATTGGACGGCAGCAGTATTGTCAAGTACGGCGATCCTGGTTAGACGTTTTACCTGAACTAAAAGCCTTTCAATTCGTAGATTACCCTCACAGTACGAGAGAGGCACACAGTATTGCTTTTCGATCACCGCGGTTTAGTCCAGCGTGTCTGCGCTGCGCTGCTAGTCTTTTGTATGTCGTTTTTGCCTGCCGTGAGTGAGGTCAAGCACGACAGAGCAATCGAAGATACGCGTTTGTTGAAAGGAGAGGTCGTGGTCAGAGATGAAAATGTCGGACAGACCAGATTCGTCGCCGCCAGAATTCTGATCGATGCACCACCTAGCGAAGTTTGGCCGGTGTTGAGCAACCCATTTGAATTTCAAGGTCGGATCAGCCCACGAATGAAAGCGGTAGAAGTGCTCACCGATCGCGAGGATATGTCGGTGTTGCAGGTGAGTGTCGACATCGGATTTTTCCTGCCCTCGATCTCATACGCTGTAGAATCACGCTACCAGCCGCAAGAGCGCATCAGCTTCAAGCGGGTTGGTGGCACTCTTAAAGATTTCAGAGGCTACTGGGAGATGTTGCCGAAGAGCGAAGGCAACAAAACAGAGGTGGTTTATTCGATGTATGTAGACCCTGGCATCCCGGTGCCGCAATGGTTGGTGCGGGCCGGCGTACGGGAAGAGCTGCCGCGCACTTTGATGGCGATGCGCGAGCGAGTAATGGAAGTACATTCCGGACGGAAGGCGCTGGTGGTGCCTTCGATCATGGCTGCCGCCTCTTCCGGACACGCAGTGGCTGCTCACAGCTCCAATCGGTCCTAAGTCTATTGGAGCGATTCGCTCCTAGTGCAAGGAGGCTACAGGGTGGGGACCGCTCGCCTCAGTCTGATTACAGTCTGGCACTACTGGTAGTGCTAGGCGCGTCGACCGGCAAAAAACATTGATGACAGATGTCCGGGAAACAATTGTCAATGTCTTCAATCGCCTTCAGTTTGGCTTCGTCGATCTGGCCGGAGTCGATCATTTTCACCAGCTCGCGGAAACGGTCCTCGTGCCCTTGGAAGCGCTCAATCGCGTATTGTTTGGCCTGCCCGGTCGTGACCAGGAACGGCCAGTCGCTCGATTCCAGCAAGAGCAGTTCGCGTGCCGCCTGCTTGAGCGCGCGCCCGACGAGCCCGTCTTTAGTATCCTTGTGTGCGACAGCCAGGCGCTCCATGGCGCGCTCGGAGGCGTGGATAATCGGCCACATCCATTCCGTGTCTTTGTTCAACCAGACCTGCCAGTGCCCACCCGATCCCCAAGATGACTCAGGTAGCTCGATCGCTCGCTTCGGCGGCGCGGTTTCCAGATATTCCGAGGCGGTTACCATGCTGACGGCCGTGTAGTTCTTCAGCTTGCGCACTACTTCCTTGATGAAAGTAATGCCTTCGAACCACCAGTGTCCGAACAGCTCTGTGTCGAAACTTACCATCACTAGCCCGGGCTCACCGGTCTTCTTCAGTTGCTCGGTGAGCGCCTGCTGGAGAAGACCGACATAATGATCCGAATTGTCTTTAACGCGCGCCAGAGCGGTTTCGGGGCTGTAGAGCTCTTTGTTGCCGAGATCAGTCTTGGTGGAGGTCAACTTCCAGTAGTGCAGACCGGACTGGTCGTCTTTCTTGTGGAACTCTCGGTAATTACCGTCGCCGGGATAGCCGTGGTCGGCAGACCAGACTTGAAAGCCGCTCTGCTCGTGCCGGCCCATGACAGCCACCGGATAGTCTTTCAGGTAGAAGGCCTCAAACGTATCTAGTCCGGTTTCCGGTCGTTCTGCTACTGGAATGTACTCGATCGAACCGTACGGTCCGAAATCACGCCGGAGTTGTACGGTTTGTCCGCCTTTTATTACAAACGATTCAGTGAAGAAAAACTTCAGACCATTGTCGTAAAGCCAGCGCTCGATGCCGGGACGCTCGTCGGCAGCCGGCCGGTATGCGCATTCCGGCAGCCAGCAGCCTTTCGGGGCGCGGCCAAAATGCCGTTTGTATGAGTCGACGCCGGTCTTGTACTGGCAAAGCAAAGACGAATCCGTCTCAATCAGCGGCGAAAAGCAATGGGTAGCGGCAGAAGTCGTAATCTCGATCGCTCCTAAGTCTTGAAACTTTCGGAAAGCGCCAGCTACGTCGCGATTCCAGCGCTCGGTGTAGTCCTTGTAAATCCCTTCGAACAGATTGAGATAAAAACGCGCGAGATGAAGGCGATCCGGGCTGGGCGTCTCACCGCGCGGAGAAAATCTCGCTTCGTCCTTACGGGCGGCTTCAATCCGCCCTTTGATGTACTTCTCGAAACCAAGATTGAGATGCTGATCAGAAAGCTGTTCGCAGAGAATCGGAGTGATGCCGACAGTCAGTTTGGCAGCTATTCCTTCTTGCCAGAGCTCCGAAATAATGTTGAGCAGCGGAATATAAGTCTCGGCCATACATTCGTAGAAGCTCTCTTCTCCGAACGGCCACATTCCTGCCTTCCGGTAATACGGAAGGTGACTGTGAAGCATTAATACGAAAGACCCGACGCTCAAATGGACACCCCTTCAAGACCTGGCAAACAACCCGGGAATCCAACGGAAAATCCGCTATATTAAATGTGGCTGTTTCCACGATTGGAAGTGATCAAGACCAACCGGCTACCGGTGCTGCCAAGGGACACTTCAATCGCCCGCACTGTACTTAGGCTGAATATATCAACTCATATTTTTTTTTGCCAGCGCCGAAACCGATCCCGTAACTATTCTTCAGGACAATACCAAAGCGAATCTTTCAGGCAACCAGACGATGTCCGAAACTGAAAACCAAGCGCAGGAAAAGCCGCCCGCCCCGGTCAAGGCAACCGAGCCGCGTCCGGTTGAAAACAAGGTGGTCAAGATTTTGGAAAAAAATCCGCTCGGAATGACTCTGCCCGAAATGGCCGGCGGCACGCGGCAGTTGAAGCGCATTCGAACTCTCCGTCCGGTACTGGCTGAAGCGATCCGCAACGGGCTGGTGATGCCGGTCAGCCAGCGTGCCGGTCACACCGTCTATCGGCTCGTGAAGTTTCTGAGCAATCGATAATGAGCGCTGGTTGCGGCGTTAGAGTAGCTGTACAAGCGTTTTTGAAAGCGTCTCCGGCGGACCTGCGATGAAAACGCTCTTCCGGCGCGAAGAATGTCCGCCCAGGATGCTTACACAAGATTTAGCAACCAGGAATTTGGCCGAGAGAAATTCGCACAACTTCTGATTGGCGCGCCCGTCGACCGCTCTGGCTGAAATTCTTACTTTGAGCCTGCCCTCTATCCGGCCGGCGAATTCGTCACGAGCAGCCCCGGGGGCAACATGAACATTGATTCTGATTCCGTTGCGGCACAAAATGTACAATGGGGTCTTCTCGGGAGGGTGCGACATTGACCGTAAAAGTGGGCGAATTCGAGCTGGGACATGGAAAGCCGCTGCTTATTATCGCAGGGCCATGTGTAATCGAGTCTTGGGACGTTTTGTTCAAAACGGCATCCGGCTTGAAGGAGATTGCCCGGGAGTTGAATTTCCCGCTAGTCTTCAAAGCCTCTTACGATAAGGCCAATCGAACTTCAATTGAAACATTTCGCGGACCGGGCTTGCAGAAAGGGCTGGAGATGCTTGCGGAGGTAAAGCGCAAATTGGCGCTGCCGCTCCTGAGCGACATCCATGAAGAGTCGCATTGTGAAGCGGCCGGCGCCGTACTTGATGTGCTTCAGATTCCGGCTTTTCTTTGCCGGCAAACCGATTTGGTCGTTAAGGCCGCCCAGACGGGACGGACCGTCAACATCAAGAAAGGACAGTTCGTGGCTCCGGCGGACATACTACACAGTGTGCGCAAGGTGACCACCCAGGGCAACCGCAACGTCTTTGTGACCGAGCGCGGCACCACATTCGGTTACAACAATCTGGTGGTCGACTACCGCTCGATTCCGATCATTCAACAGGAAGGCTATCCGGTAATTTTCGATGCCACTCACAGCGTGCAATTGCCGGGTGCTGCCGGAGGCAAGTCGAGCGGGCAGCGCCAGTTCGTGCCAACCCTGGCCAAGGCGGCGATCGCTGCCGGCTGTCAGGGGTTGTTTATGGAAGTACATCCAAATCCCGACCTGGCCTTGAGCGATGGTCCCAATCAAGTGCCGCTTGCTCAAGCAAAAGAGCTGATCGCTCAATGTCTGAAGCTTTACGCCGCCGTGCAAAGCTTGCCGGAGCTGAAGCTCGCCGAGCAAGGGCAATGCGGTCAATTGCCCTTGGCTCCCAACTTTGCTCAAGTGAATTAAGATAAGATCCTGGTCGATCCGGGACGCATGATGAATCACCGAAGCTCAATACTGTCCGTAGCGCTGGCGTTTTCAGTCTGCCAGGCGGTGTGGTCCTTGGAGCGATCTGAAAAGGTCTTCGGCAGAGCTCTGACCTTGGTCGAGCACCCGGTACTGTTGCTTGCCGAGCGGCGGGATGAACAGCCGGTAAAGCTTGCAGAGGCAGCCGCTGCCAGTCCAGGGGAGAGCGAAGCCGAGGAGTCCGCGGAAAAAAAGTCTCAAGCGCCTGGTGAATTGAGCTTGCCCGAGATAGTCAATAAAGCGGTCCTGGCCTACGGTGGCAAGCCGGCGCTCGAGAAGCTGGATGGCCACTGCGTTTTCAACGGGCGGCAGAAGGTTGCCGGTCAGGAGGGAGGAAGCCTGCCCGAGATGAGCTTTCAGCAGATTCGTAAGGGTGCGAAGCTGAGGATTGATCTGCAGAGCGCCGGTCAGGGCGGCTCGTCTTCTACGACCGTATTTGATGGCAGGCTCGGGTGGAAATCCGGTGGACGGTGGGTATCGGACCTGCCGGCCGAAGCGGTGAAGGTCTTGAAGGAAGATCGGGATCGTCAGCCATTTGTATTTGCGCATTTTGAAGATCCGGCCTATGCCTTTCGTCTGGTCGGCCGGACGAATTACCGGCACGTTCCGGTTTATGCTGTTTCTGTGCGGCATGGTGCCAACAGCGAGACGACCTTTTTTCTCGATCAATCAAATTTCCTGGCGATCGGATCCAGTTACAGTCGCAGCGACGCTGATACGAAAGCGGTTGCCACCGTCGACACCGACTATTACGAGTATCGTCCGGTTGACGGTGCAATGGTGCCTTTCAGGCAAGTGCAATCGGTCAACGGTAAAGAGTCGCTCGTGCTGCAACTGGAAAATGCTCAGCTGGCCCGTTCAATCGATGACGCTCTGTTCAAGCGGCCCCAGGATGGTGGCGCTGTCAGACTAGCGCGGATAGTGCCGGTGCCGATTGAATACACTCAAGGCGAACTTTTGGTGAAGGTGCGAGTCAACAACGGCGAGCCGCTCGACTTCTTGCTGGACACCGGCGCCAGCGAGACGATGGTGGATCGCCGGACTGCTGCCGAGCACTTTCTAGACAAACAAGGACAGGTGGAAATCTCAGGCGCCTCGGGCGAAGTAACGACCAATGCTACGGTTGTTCGTAAACTGGAATTGGGAAATCTGGCCCTTGAAGATGTGCACGCCTTGATGCTCGACCTGAGCCCGCAGTCCCGGCAGATGGGCAGGAGGATAGCCGGGATCATCGGCTCGAACGTGCTTTCACAGTTTTCGGTTACTTTTGACTTCCAGAAGCAAGTGGTGACCTTTCAAGATGCGGGCAGCTACCAACCGGCGAGCGGTTCGCAGTCGGTGCCGTTTACGCAAAGACCGGGTTTGATGGTCAAAGCGATTATCAACGGTCGAGCGGAGGAGACTTTCCTGTTAGATACCGGAGCAGCTTTCAACCACCTGCCGGCGGCGGTGGCAAAAAAGTATCGGCAGGCAGAACCGCAACATCTTACGGAAGGCACCGGCCTTGATGGCAGACCGGTGCGTTTGGGCACACTGGTGGCCGAGGCTGTGACGGTCGGAAAGCTGACTGTGCCGAAAGTCAATTTTACTTATCCGGTCGAGGGTGATGATGCTCAGGGGCGGGGGGGCTTCTTCCAAACTTCGGCCGTGGGTATTCTCGGCAATCCCTTCTGGCAAAGTTTTATCATGACGATTGACTATCGGGCTCAGCGGCTGGTTCTACAGCCGATTGCCGCACGGAGGTCCGGCGAGAGTGCCAATCAATCACTTGCAGCCGGCGACTCCAAGTTGATTCTTTACCGCGACTATCGGGCTGCTGAGATGTATTACCAGAAAGCGCTGGCCTCGGCTCTAGCGGCCGGGGAAAAGAAGGTGGAAGCGCGTGCTCTTGGTAGGCTCGGGGCGCTTCATCGCGTGCTGGCTCATGACTTGAATCGACCGGAACAAGCCAAAGTTGCCTATCAGTATTTCAACCGGGCTCAGCAACTCGCCAGAAAAATCGGTGATCGAGAAGGGGAGGGGCGGGTGCTAGCGGATTGGAGCCTGCTTTACAGCGACAACGGGCAAGCGTTGGAAGCCGCTCGCACCATCGAGTCGGCCCTGCTGATTGCTCCCAACGATCCTTATGTAAATGTGGATAATGCTGTTCATCTCTACCGCGCCCGGTTGTTCGGCGACATGCAAAAGTACGTCGACAAGACGCTCTTTCTCGATCCATCCAATTGGCAGGCGCTCTGGTATCAAGTCAAACTGGCCGAGATGTTTTCGGATCAGCCCAAGCAAGTCGCCACCCTCAAGGAGATCTTGAGATTTTATCCATGGTCGAAGTTGGCGCGGGAGAAGTCGGCGACGCTTCTGGCACCAGCAGCGGTGCCGGCTGTGAAATGACGGCGGCGAAAGTCCGACCAGACTCAGCTGCGCACCGCCGCTACCAGTTAGGGACTGCCGCTTGACGCTGGCTTACTTTCCTGGACTTCTTTCAAAACTTCCTTCTGGGAAACGACACGCTCTCTTACCGCGCCGGAGAGCTGGGTGAATTTGGGGGAAAAATAGTATCTGCGCATCTCTTGGTAAGCTTTGTCGTAGTTCCAGCCCTCATGCGTAACCCGCCAGATTCCAACCATACAGCCGGTCCGGTCGGAGCCGTGCGCGCAGTGCACGAAAACTGGTCCGCTGCTGCTTGCTGCTGCGGCTGATTCTACCTGGGACAGAAATGTTTTGACTTGCTTGTTGGTGGGAGCTTTGCTGCTCATCGGTAGATTGACAGTCTTCATGCCGAGCGCTTTTGCTTCCCGCTCTTCGTTGTAAACCTGCTCCGGGCTTCCTCTGAGATCGATAATCGTCGCAATGCCCATCTCTTTGAGCTTAAGCAGACCGGCCTTGGTTGGTTCGCCGCCTCTATATAGATAGGGATGCACTTCGTGGAAGTTCGGTAAGTCTTGCTTTTGTTCGCCGTAATGAGCCGAGTTCTGGGCTGGGGCGCCGGCTGCTGAAGGCTGTCGCTCGAAGCCGTCGGCCGCGGCAACGGCAGCTACCAGGCAGCCTATCAGGAGGAGCGGGAGAGATTGTTGGCTGTTTCGCATTGCCAGGCGATCCTGCGTTCTTTGCGGCTCACCGTCAGCCTGAGCCGAGGGCAGTGTCAGTCGGTTCGGGCTGACGGTGTATATTTAATACCTACTATTTTGTCAGCTTTTGGTGGAAATTGAACTTTTTTTCCAGCGCCGACGTCTCAACTATTGAAACCGAATCATGGTTTGGAGATAGAAAGTGGACCTTAGCGACGAGGCCCTAATCGATAGTTTCCAGAAGACTAAGGACTCCAACTATTTCAGGTCCTTGGTTCGGCGATACCAGAACCGCATTTACAGTGCGGCCTATAGGTTCTTGGGCAGCATGGAGGAAGCGGAGGAAGTGGTTCAGGAGACGTATATAAAAGTTCACCAGAATCTCGATAAGTTTCGGCGGCAGTCTTCTTTCGGCGCCTGGATCTTTCGCATTTCTCACAACATCTGTGTGGACTCGCTGAGAGTAAAGCAGCGTCGAAGAGGCATTCATCTCGTCTCGTTCGATCCGCAGCTGGCTCCTGAGCAGGAGGACAGCAACGATAGCGCCTCGCAAGTAATATCCCAACTGGCCGACAGCAGCCCATGCCCGGCCGAAGCGTTCGACTTCAAAGAACAATCAGAGTTGATTGAATCGTCCCTGAAGGCGCTGCCTGACTCTCAACGAGCAGTGGTAATCCTGCACGATCTAGAGGGCTTTTCATACCAAGAGATCTCTGAAATTGTCGGAGCCAATCTCGGCACGGTGAGGTCTCGACTTCACTACGGGCGGCTTAAATTGCGACAAATTCTCGAACCTTACTTCTCTTCATCCAATGTCTCCCCGTCCCCAAGGTGATCACCATGACCGAGCGCCAGTTGAATTGTGCAGATATAGAGCCGCTGTTGGACGCATTCCACGATGGCGAGCTGGGCGATGGCGAAAAGAACGCTGTGGGCGAGCATCTTGCAGTGTGTGCGGATTGCCAGGAAAGGCTGGGCTCGATTGCCCGCCTGGTAAAATCCCTAGGCGCGCTGCCGACCCTGAAGCCTGCCAGGGATCTGGCAGCGCTCTTCCCTGACCAGCCGGAAGCCCAACCGGACAAGTTGGCTGCGGTGAATTCGAAACGTCCAGTCGGACTCGGCTTGACCGGGCGGACTGCGGTCGGTCTTGCTGCAGCCTTGTTGCTGTTGTTCTTGGTTTACGCCGGTTACCAGGAATCGACAATTCCTAAGCTTTCAAGTGCGCCTGCCGGAACGCCGAATTCGCCTGAGCGGGCACCGGAGCTTACTCCTGGCTTGAATCCCGCTGCGACCGGTAAAGAGCTAGTGATGCCTGCGACAAAGGCAACGGCAAGCGATACGCCAGCACTGGTTGTCCATCGGCCGGAGCAAGCGACTGAGCCGGCTGTGCTCGAAGCTCCGCATAAGCAGGTCGAGCGTCAAACGATCGATCCGGATCGAATGGTGGCCTTCGAAAGTACTTCTAAGGACATGTCAGCTCCCGGCGTTGCACAGCAAGTGGAGTTTTCGGAGCAGGAAACAGTGGCGGTGGCGAATCTCGATGAAGTAGGGCGCACGAATACAGCCAGTACGATTGGTCTGGCTACAGACGAGGATGGTCTTTATGCGATTGAATTGTAGACCTGCCTGGACAGCGACCGGCAGCGGGGCAGCTCTGCCCGGGCTGTTGCTAGGACTGGCAATTAGCTTGCTCATACCGGGCATGACTTGCCGGCAAGCCGCCGCCGGCGGTAATGAGTCGCTAACGGATGACGGCTTCCCGGCCGCTCGTCGAGAACGCCTCGAGCGCCTGCGCGCCGGCAATGACGAGGCTATGCCTTCATCCGAAGTCAGAAGACCATTTGGTGGCAATCGTTTTCAGTCCGGTGAACCGGGACCAGGAGTCGAGCGGCTCCCCGGTCTCGAGCGAGACATGCCGGCTCTGCGCCGCAAAATGCGTAGAAACTTCGATGCTGCTGGCCAATCGGAAGATACCGCTCGCGGCGGTGGCAGGCAGTTTGGTGCCGCCAGACGTCGCCAGCCTGGAGCGCCTGGTGTTAGCGGCCGGAATTTCCTGGGTGGACCGCTCAACTTTCAAAAACTTGGTTTATCTGAAGAGCAAAAAAACAAGATTCGCGATTTGCGCAGTAAAAATTCAGGAAGGGCTCGGGAGTTGAGGTCGGCGCTTCGAGATGGGCGCACCGAGATGCGTCAGCTACTTTTCAGTCCAGATGCCACCGAAGCGCAAATTAAGTCCAAACGTCGAGCTTTACGACAGATGCAAGACCAAATGGAAGAGATGCAGATCGATGATTTCCTGTCGATGCGCTCTGTTTTGACCGTTGAGCAAAGGAAACGGTTGCCAGAGATTATGCCGGGCGGCGCTCAACCGCAGATGCTACCGGAGAGTCCCTCCGGAGCACGGTCTGGACCACTGCATGGCGACCCGAATGAACTGCCCGGAGAAAGACCAGGAGGTCGGCCGGACAGAGTTCCGGATGCACGGATGGAAGCACAGATTGATTGACAGCGGGTCTCTTGACCGGCTTATTTCTTTTTCTTGCTGCCCTTGTCTGCCCACTCCAATAGGAAGTCATCGTCAGCTCCGCTGGTTGAAGCAGCCGGTTGCTTATCTTCTTTCGGCGCTTCCGGCTTCGGCTTCTCTTTTGGTTTTTCCTTTGGCTGAATAGTGGCTTTAGTATTGAGCTGATAGGTGGGATTTCCGTAGCCAGCAGGCGGTGGCGGCACCAGGTTCGGGAAGCTTGGTACTATCGGCGGTGGCGGAGGGACCAGTCCGCCATGGGCGCGGGCTGGCTTCGGTGCTGGCGGTACCTTTGGCGGTTGCGGCGTGGTCTCCGGTTTTGGTTGCGGCTTGGCTTCCGGTTTTGGCTGCGGCTTGGCTTCCGGTTTTGGTTGCGGCTTGGCTTCCGGTTTTGGCTGCGGCTTGGCTTCCGGTTTTGGCTGCGGCTTAGCTTCCGGCTTAGGCTGCGGCTTGACTTTGGGCTTAACTTCAGGGGCTTTCGGCTTTTCCTCCGGCTTAAGCTTCACAGGTCTGTCCGCCGACTTGGGCTGCCCCTTGGCAGCGGTCACCGGCTTCTCTTCAGGCTTGACCGCCGGTGGAGTAATTTGAGCGGCAGGGCTGGCTGCTGTTGGCCTGGCGGTAGTGGTTGGAACCGGAGCGTTGCGCCCGTGCAAAGTCGCTTCCAGATGAGCAAACTCTTGTGTCGCTCTGTGTTGATAGGCGAGTGCGAGCGCCTGGCCGTCCATCCCGGATTCCGGATGCTCGGCCACTTCTTGCTGAACTTGCCTTGATGCGTGCAGGTAAGCTCGAGCCAAGACCTGTCTGGCTGTTTCCGCGTTGGGGTGCTTGATCAAGGCTTGATGCGCTTGACGCGCGGCTTCTTCCGGCCGCTCTCTGGTGATCAAAAGATCAGCCAGCATGACTCGCGCGGCTACCGAATTAGGGTTGATCCTGACAGCGTTGGTTAGATAATCTTCCGCTCTTTGAAATTTGTTTGATTCAAGAGCGAGCGAGCCTAGATCATAATAAATCTGAGCTACATAGGTGGAGTTGGCGCCAAATTCCTTTTTCGAAAGCTCCAGGGCCTCTTCGTAGGCATCGAGCGCTCCCTGTGTGTCACGTTTCATACGCTTTTCCAAAGCTTGACTGCGCAAGGCTCGAATACTTTCGGTCGGGCTGGAAAGCGGAGACAATGCCAGCGCTGGCATTGGGGCTGCACTGGCAGCGCCAATCAAGCAGGTGAGCGCACCGTAAAAGAGCTTCCTTGAGAACTTCAATTGCTTTACCTCTTCTAACATTCTAAAGGCTGGATTGCCGCTCCGGTAGCGGTAAAAACCCGGACATTTTTCAATTACTTCGAAGACTTACCTGACAAGCGGAGCTTTGCTGGTAAAATCTAGCGTAACTGCGTTATCCTAGCGCGAGCTTGAAGCGTAAATTCGTGCCTGCTCGTTTTTGAAATTGGTAGAGAAATTATGCGTCGTTCCAGAGTACCGCGGTCTAGAAGTCAACAACGAGAGGTCACACCGGCTGCCTCGGTGTCCAGATCAGCAAAAATTTTCATTCAAGACAGTATCGACATCAACACCAACATCGGCGAAGGGTTCGGACAATACCGCATTGAAGGCGAATCCGATATGTTGCCGTATGTGACCTCCGCTAACATCGCTTGCGGTGCTCATGCCGGAGACCCGGTTCTGATGGAAGCTGCCTTGGAGGAAGCTCGCTATTATGCGCTTTCGGTCGGGGCGCATATCGGCTATCCAGACCTGGCAGGCTTCGGTCGGCGAGAGATCCATCTCTCTTCCGGTGAGCTCAGGGCTTCTGTTCTTTTCCAGCTGGGTGCTTTGTCTGGTTTAGCAAAGACGCTCGGATTTGAAATCACACAAGTAAGACCCCACGGTTTCCTATACCGCCAAATGTTTCATGATGTTCGGGTCGCAGCGACAGTAGCTCGCGCTTGCTCGGAGTTTGATCGCTGGTTGGTGCTCATCGGCCCGGCCGGTAACAATCTTCTGGCGGCCGGTGAGAAGGCTGGCATTAGAGTGGCCGGCGAGGCGTGGGTAGATCGGGTTTACGATAACAACGGCAATCTGCTACCCCATACACATACTCGAGCAATCTTGAAAGATCCACGGGATATCCTGGCTCAGGCAAACAACCTGATCAAGCATCGCAGCGTTACGGCCTCGGATGGATCTACGGTTAAAATCGACTTTCAGACCATTCATCTGCATGCTCGAGTCAGTCAGGCCAAGTATATCGCCGAGCAAATAAGAATGATGGTGCCGGATGCGCGCCCGTTGACATCGGAGCCTTTCAGCGTTGACGAGTACGAACACGCTCCACTTGCTTACAGCGATTAGCAGCAAGATATCCTAGCAATCATTGGCTGGCGGACCTTTGCAGAGAAATGGTCGCAGCGGGTTGTTAGATAAACTCACGAAAGTCTAACAGCTTGATTAGCGCTCAGATCATGGATTGCACCGGCTGAGCGCGCCGGAGAGTGCCGTTTGGGGCGATGAAGGCAGCGCTGAGAGCAAGCAGTGTCAGGGCTTTCGCTTAGCCGGGGGCACCATTTCGTCATACCAGCTACCGTAGTACTCAGGATAGTCTTCGCCGGTAGTAGACGTAATGGTTTTCTCGAGCGCTTTCCTGATCGCCCGCCTTCCCCCTCGCTTGTAGCGATTGAGCCATTCCAGCTCCTTGGGATCGACCTTGACGCCGGCCAAGATAAGCTCTTTCACTATTTCGATTTCGTGGACGATTGCTTCAGTCTCCTCTTCCAGGCAACGATCGATAAACTCCTGCCTGCCGGTTTTGCCCGGCACTGGATCAATCGTTGGTTTGACAAGGGCGTGGACGAACTCGTGAGCGATGCTGATCAGCTTGTAATTTCTAGGACACCACCGGCCGATGTAGATTGTTCGTTTCTTGCGGTCGTAGTAGGCCCGGCACGGTCCATCGACCAGCCGAATCTTGACTCCCTCTAGGCGTATCCTGCCGAGATCTGCCAGGAGGGTTGGCGATTTCATCGCCGTTTCAACCAGTCGTTTGCCGAATTGGCGCTTGAGATTGCGTTTTGAACGAGATTCCATCTTTGCTTGTCGGAGTCTGGGGAGTATGAAGATATATTAATTCTATACCAAAAGGTTCCCAAGTAAAAGATGCTGAATTGGTCATTTGGTGGGCGATTAGTGTAGAGGTCAAGAAATTGACAACTAAAGCTCTGATTAAATTTTTGAATCGGTCAATTAGGGTCCGTAAAACATAACCTGGCGGAGTAATTCTCGGCAAAATTTTGTAACTCTTTTCAGTCGCTATTCGACCGGGTTGAATCTTCGAGGACGTTCACTGACAGGCTGGAATAGATGTCTTGGACTGACCTGGCGGCGATCGCATTTGTTGGTGATCTGGGTGGCACAGAAGCTCTCTAAGGGATACCCGATACGGTGTTCAGATGCTAAGACCAGAATAGCGGAGTCCTGAACTCGACAAGAGTGATACTCTTTGAGCGGGAATATTTGAGAAATTTCAAGGTAGTCAAGTGCGCGGCTCGACTGGGGATTGCACTAGAAGGCTATAAGGAAACCCTTGGGCGAATCTCACTAGAGTTCTCTTATGTATGTCAATCTGACTAATTCCGGTTTTTTCAAGCTCTTTCAACAGATCGAGCAGGTAATTAGACGAAGCTCCGAGATCGGGCCGCTGCTCAAGAATTTGGTCGAAGTGGTCGGCTGGCATTTTGGCCTCGACCGCTGCGTGGTGATGCTCTTGGAGCTCGAAAGGCAAGAACTGAAAGTGGCTGCCGAGTTTCACGAAGAATCTCTGAAGGCTCTCGTCGGGGGCCGATACCAGTTATCAACCAACTCTGAGTGGCATAGGCTGCTTGTTCAGGGCAAGCCGCTGCTACTCAAAGACATCAGCCTGCAAGCCGGAGAGCCGGGCGCATTGCCGGAGCTGGAACAGTTCTTTTCGGACAGTCAAAGCAAGTCTTTGGTAGCCTTTCCACTGGTTAATGCCGGCCAGTTGATCGGTACCCTCTCCGTGCATTATTGTCGTGAAGCGACCGGTTTCTCCGAAGATTTCCTGGCGTTCGGTGAATCGCTTGCGGTAGAGCTGGCGCAAGGAATAGACCAATTGCGCCTGTTCAAAGAGAGAGACTTGGAAAGCCGGGTCTTTCGAGAAGCCAATCTCCCGATGCTGGTGCTTGATGTTACGACCTGCCAGATTCTACAGGCAAACACTGCTGCATTGAAGTTCCTCAATACGACGGGCCGGTCGCTCGACCGGTTGTCATTCCTAGATTTTATGGGCGGTTCAGACGGCGCAAGGATTCAGGAGTCTTACCGGCGATTGCTGGCCGGTGAAACGGCTGTGCGTCTGGACGGGCTAGTGTTGCGCAGTGCCGATGGCGAGCCGCAGCATCTGGACGCCTGCCTGAGCTTGATTCACTCTGGTGCGCAGGGAAGTTTACTGGTGGTACTTTTGCCTGGTTTGTTCGGACAGCCAGAGCGAGACTTGGAGCGAACTGCCGACGGCAAGGGCGGATCGAAGGTGGAAGAGCTGCTGGCTGCGATGACCAGGCAACTTCATTGGGAGCGAACTGCCAGGCAATTAGCTGTATCTCTAAGCTCGAAGCTGGACCGCGATGCTATCCTGCAATCTGCAGTCGATCTGCTCGGGCGAGCAGTTGGCGCCAGTCGAGCCTTGATCGTAAAAACGGAAGGACCGGCATCGCCGATGGTTACTCATGAGTTTGCCGTGCCGGATATCTCGCCGCTGGGGCTGGGACGAACCAGCCAATTCCCGGCATCGGCGGTCAACTGTTTCCGAAGCAAGAGCGCGGCCTGGTCCGATATCTCGGCTGGCGTCGCGTCGCTGGAGACCACGCCCGGGGACCTTCACCAGTTAGTGGAAAGTGGTGTAGTCGGTATGTGCGGCTGTCCGGTCGGTCACCATGGGCAGTACCAAGGCTTGATACTGGTGTTGCAAACTGACAGCGCTCGTCATTGGTCGGCTTACGAAATTGATCTGCTGGAGACGGTAGCGAACCAGATGGCTATTTCGCTCGTCCACGCGCATGCCTACTCCCAGATCAAAGATCAACTCTTCAATATGAATCTGATCGGAAATCTTACCCAGCAGCTCACAAACGCGCTGGACCTTGCATCGAGGCAAGCAAGATCGGATGGACCTCCGGAGTCAGTCAAGCAGTCTGGCGGTTTGCCACCGTTGTCGTCTCGAGAGCTCGAGGTGTTGAGATTGATCGCTTCCGGGTTGGCGAACCGTGAGATTGCGCAGCGACTGTTTCTAACCGAGTCTACTGTTGAGCTGCACGCGTCACGGATCAGAAAGAAGCTCAAATTGAAGAGCCGAACCGCGCTCGTAAAATATGCCTGTGACAATCATCTGGTCTGAGCACTCTGCTCTTTAGAGTCTTCCCCGCGCTTTGATCTCCAGATATCTGTCCACCAGCTTGTCTGACAGCTCTTGGGGCGGACAATCCAGGACCAGGCATCCACGTCTCACCAGCACCGATAGTGCCAACTCCCGCTGCGAGATTAAATCGGTAGCTACCGCCTTTCGATAGATCTGCCCGGCCGAAATCGAACGGACGGAGGCGATGCCGTCCAGCTGTCTATCTTTAAGCGTGACGCAAAACGGTAAGTGACGTGGCGAGAGGCTGGCCAAGCCTGTAAGCAGAGTTTGAGAGCCGGCTGGATCGGTCAGATCGGTTAACACGACCATGAGTGAACGACCCTTTTGTGCTGCTGCAAAATAGGAAAGACAGCCTACGTAGTCCGGCTCCACCATTGCTGGCTTGACGTCGAAGGAGGACTCCAGCAGGCGCTTCAGGTGACCTTTGCCGCGCCTTGGCGGCAGATAAAGGCGCGGTTTGTCAGCGAAGATGCCCAGCCCAACTTGATCGTTGCGGCTTAGTCCGGCCAGCGCCAGCGCCAGGGCAGAGTTGAGCGCATGGTCGAAGCGGCTCAATCCTTCCAGGTCAGAGACCATCATGCGGCCGGCGTCGATTAATATCAAGAGATTTTGCTCCTGCTCGGCTTCGTAGAGGCGTACCACCGGTCGATCTTGGCGAGCCGTTCCTTTCCAGTCGATGCTACGGCTGTCGTCTCCAACCGTATACTCCTTGAGTGAAGCGAAATCAGTGCCACGACCTCTGCGGCGTTGGTGCATCTCACCAAGCTCGGACGAACAGGACAACTTGATGGATAGCTCCTGCAGCGCTTTCAAATCGCTGAATACTTTTACTTCACATTCTGCTTTTATACGAGCCGCTCGCCAGAACAACCCAAAAAAGCTGAGATAGCGCACGTGAATGTCGCCAAATTTGTACAAACCACGCGACCTGGGGGTGAGCAGATAATGAAGGTTGGCTTTGCTTGCCGGTGGCAATGCCAGGACAAATTCGGTCGAATCGGACTCGATCGTTTGCGGAGAGTCGTCTCGCACCACACACTGGAGAGCTGACCCACCGTGGTTCTCCAGCGATAGGTCAACCTGGTTGACACGTCCGATCGACAGGCGGTCTGACAGAACTCGTTTACCGGACAAGCGGTGCGTGCGCTGTGTTAGCCGGTAGTCGGCCAGCACTGCCAGGGCAAGGGTTAGGTCGTAGATCAGCCCAACTGTTCGGCCGCCGGTCCACCACCAGGAGATGAAGAAAGGAACCATCGCCAGGGTCAAAAGGAGGTAGAGCAGGCGGCTGGCTATCATGTCATCGCGGGACCGGAATTTGGGCCAAAAGATTGGAGATCAGCTGGCTGACCGTCACTCCGTCGAGCTCAGCTTCCGGTGTCAAGATCAGTCGATGTCTTAAGACTGGCAGAGCGACAAATTTGACATTGTCTGGCGTGACGAAGTCTCTGCCTTCGATCGCGGCGTGGGCTTTGGCCGCAGCCAGCCAATTGAGTGCGGCCCTGGGGCTGGCTCCCAGCTGTAAGTCGGATAATGTGCGCGATTTGGTGACTATTTGCGCCAGGTAATCAAAGATGCTTTGCTCGACGCTTATCTCCTTCAACTCCTGCCGGCAAGCCAACACTTCTGCCTGGCTGGCAGTCGGTTCAACTATGTTGCTTTTGCGATCGTAAAGCCCGTCTTGCCAGTTGGATAACATCTTCTTCTCAGCATCTAGGTTGGGATAATCAATCAAGATCTTGAGCATGAAGCGATCCAATTGAGCCTCAGGTAGCGGATAAGTGCCTTCGAACTCAATTGGATTTTGCGTTGCCACCACCATGAACAGATCCGAAAGCCTCTCCGTCTTGCCGTCGAGTGTAACTTGATTCTCTTCCATCGCCTCCAAAAGAGCGGACTGTGTCTTGGGTGGCGTGCGGTTGATTTCGTCGGCCAGGAGTAAGCTGGTAAAGATCGGGCCTTTCTTGAGGCTGAAACTCTTGGTCGTCAGGTCGTAGACGCTATTGCCGAGGATGTCCGAGGGCAACATGTCCGGGGTGAGTTGAATCCGGCCAAATTCGGTGCCGATCAAGCTGGCTAACGTCTTTACTAAAAGTGTCTTGGCTGTGCCGGGAACTCCCTCCAAGAGCACGTGTCCACCAGCAAGCAGAGAGATGAAGAGCTGATCGATCACCTGCTCTTGACCGACGATTATGCTGTTAATCGTCTCGCGTAGTTTGGAAAAGGTCTCGACTACTCTTTGCGGCATGGCTTACTGTGGCTTGCCTCCCTTGGTTGCAAACAGCACTCTCGATTGCTCTGTTATCTTATCGCAGGCGGAAACGAGAGCGATCAGCTCTTCCTCAGTCAAATGTTTCTTTGCAAGCGCTGCCGTCGAGCTGGCCAAGTAGTCCCTGAATTCGTTGGCTGCTCCGCCAGTCGCTTCAACCCACGCTTCGACCAGTCTTTCGTCCTGTTCGTGCGACGAAATGGCCAGGGCCTTGCAGAGTCGGGCTCGAAAGGAGTGGTTCAGAACATCGAAGGCGAGATCGGCAGCCTTCGCTCGCCGAAAGGTGTTAGCCAGGCCGTTGATGAACTCAAGACTCGACAACCTTCGACCGGCAGCTACGGTTTTAACCGCACCGAAATGCTGAGCGGTACTCCCAAGAGCAACGGCAAGAATAAGCAGCATTTGCAGGAACAACATGCCGGCCGGTCCGCGTCCAAGGTAAACGAAGACATTGCCGGCTTGAGAATAACCATGACAGATTTCGTCGAACAGAACGTCACCATCAGTGGTGCTAAACAGGTTGACCAGGAATTGCAGATTTGGCCACTCGCTTTCGTCGCTTAAGTGTCTATTGGCCCCCAATGCCGGCACCACGCCCAGCAAAATCTTGCCCTTGCCGTGTTCAAGTTCGGCAATCAGGCATCCGGAGCTGTCTTTGAGCAGGGCGGTGCCGCCTTCTATGCGTGTATCTGAATTCACGGTGAGGGATGGAACAAAGGCGAATGCAGGGTCCGTGCTGCTGATGGACATCCGTCTGTCGGAGACGGCGTCCGTCTCGGTGATGCGTGCGCCTACCCGGTTTACTATCTTGCGGCTGAAGGAATAACTGAAGCTGTCCAGGTACATCAGTTTATTGCCGGCAGCCACCCAGGATAGCAGTTGGTCAAGCTCGAAATCTTGCAATGATTCGCCGGGAGAGATTACAATCAGCATGCCTTTGGTGTTGCGCAGGTGCCTGTAGGGCAACTGCCAGCGCCGGCAGCTGATTCCGACTCTATGGGCTAGCTCGAAGAGACCGCTGTAGCCGCTTGGCTTGGGGTTGAAGGTGGACGTCAGCGTGGTTGACTCGGGAAGAAAGCGAGCCGATTCGTCTTCGAATTTCGTTCCGGCTGTTACCAGAGCGATGCTCACCGCTACGAAGGCCGCCAGCTGCCACCAAATCTGGTGCTGTTTGCCAGGCGGGAGCCAGCTGCCGCCACCGAACGAAGCGCTGCCGCTCGGTTCGGAAAGCAAAGATGGGGGCGCTTCAGCCTCGGCAGCCTGCATCCTAATCTCGCTCCTTGAAGTCTGCCGGCTCTGTTCTGAGACCGGACTTTGATTCGCTTGCGCCGGTGGCGGTAGGTGTCACAAGCGCCACTTCGGACTGAAGGTCTTTCAGTGCCGTTAGGCAGAGCTTGTAATCGTTCTGGCTGGCCGGCTGGCTGCCGAACCAGATCGCTTCAACCGGATTGACGAGGGTGCGGAAGCGTCTTTGCAGAGATGAATGTTTAGCCAGCGCATGCCAATATTCATAGTTGGTGCGGGTCGGTACGAATTCAGAGATGCCGCGCTCATGTAGCAGTTGGAGAAATGACAAGTAAAGTGCGCGGCAAGCTTCACGCCATTTAGAGGCGGTGGCCAGTTGCTCGGCTTCCTTTTGCCAGCCGCTGGAATCGAGCACCCTGGTGATGCTCGATACATGCTTTCTTGAGCCTTCGCTCTGTTTCTTGAGCTGGCTCAGTCGAGCCCAAAGCAAGGCAAGGCAGATGACGGCGCCAGCAATTCCGGCGCCATAGAGCAACCATTGCATGACACTGCTTGCCGCGCTGGAGTCGGCTAATCCGGGCACTTTGATGTGAATTGTTCCGAAGAGATCATTGAGCCAGCGCAAGCCCTGGCCGATCAGATCTTGCATTTTGACTAAGAGCTCGGGTGGATTGTGATACCGGTAAGACCGGGCTACAACTGCTATGTCGGCGCTGATCTCTTTCACAAGGACTTCCTCTCGAGAACGTCGAGCGCTCGCCGAATATCCAAGCCTTCCTGTCTTAAGCGCAGATCGTGATAAAAGAGTCCAAAGGCCATGAATGCTACCGGCCATAGCAGCATGTTAATCAAAGATTCCCAGACGTGTGAAAGGACCATCAGGTAAAGAGGCATCTGGTAGGCGTCATACTCGACGGAGCTGTTCAGTCCATGCTGGTACATGTCAAAGGCCGATGCAGCCACCAACGGCAGCGAAAGCGGGATGGTAATGAAAGCGACAGTGGCATAGAGCAGGAGTCCAAACGCAATCGTGCGCCAGAAGTCGCCGAATGTAAGTGAAAATCCGCGATTGATGACGGTGCTAACTCGCTGATCTTCACAGGCGAATACGGCAAATGTGATAAACGAGATAAGGACGATGAGCAAGATGCTGGCTGCAATTCCCAGCGGTGCTACCAAAATTCCGACCGAGGCCAGCAGAGTGTCGGCGGCGCTGCCTTTGGCCAATTGGGTTGCGAACACCAGCTCGACCGTCCAGACCCCCACCGCCAGAACCGATACTCCAAAAATTCCGAAGCAGAGCAAAAGGACGCGCCACTTACGCTTGCTCAACCAGATGTGCGCGGTTGCATAATTGTGATCGAATCCGGCTGCCATCCGCACCAGGGCTAGCTGCCTGACCGTCAGGATCCACTTGGCGATCATCACGACGATAATACTGACGCCTATTACGGCATATGGCAAAGGGTCGTTGCGGACGGCTGTACTCTCCATCAATCTGGAGATATAGAACTGGATACCTAAAGCGCCTAAGGCTGCCACTATGGTCGGACCCATCAAGGTTCGAAAGAGCAAGTTGAAATGGCTGCGATAAAGACGGAAGGAGCGACCGATAAGGTCGCCCACTGATTGAGGTTTGGCGGGTGGATCGTCAAACAAATGGAAATCTCCGGCGTATCAATTTTGGAATACCCAGCTTTAACCTGCTTACATCGGAGGTCAAGAAATTATTGATTCGACCGGCAAGTGGTCGAAAGAGGGAGAGTCTTAGCCGGCGCTTCAGCCGGGCTTCGCTTTCCATGACAATTGGCTGGCCAGTTTAAGGAGAGATTTGGGCCGGCTCACAAGATAGACTTTGATAGACCGCCCGGTGCGCCGGAGCGGGCACAGCGCAGGTAAGGAGCGGGGAGCGGAAAATTATGGATGCGAAAGGAAGGTTCAGTCTACCCCAGCATTTTACGGCCAGTGCGGTTGTGATCGCCAACGACCATATCTTGCTCGTGCACCATCGGCGGATCGCCGCCTGGCTTCCACCAGGCGGGCATATCGAAGAGAAGGAGATGCCGCATGAAGCAGCGGTTCGTGAAGTCTACGAGGAAACCGGCGTCGCCGTGGAGGTTCTGTCTGAGCCTCTGCCGGAGACAGGTGATCCGGAAGCGTTCTTCCTGCCGGCTCCGCTTTGCTTCCAGGGCGTGAAGGCGGTAGAAAGAGGAGTCGAGCTCTATCATCTCGACCTCGCTTATCTTTGCCGACCGGCGAGAGGAGTTTATGCTTCCGGTTCAGAGTTGCCTGCGCTATCTTCCGGACCGGACGTCAAGGAAGCTTGCTGGGTTAAGCTCAGCGAGTTGAGCCGCTGGAATTTGGCTAAAAATGTCACAGAAATTGTGGCGACTGCAAAGACTCGCCTGGACTTTAAGTAAAAAGGCCAAAGGCGTATAGATTGATCACTTAAATGGGTAAAAAAGAAATCGGGCAATGCCCGAGCAGGTTTTTTTTGAAGTATTAGCTGCGGGTGGGGATATAAATAAGGCATACTAATTATTGAATTCGCCAATCTGCTGCCGCGGCCACAGAAAGGGACCATCTTCACATGACAAGCGCCCTGGTTCAACAATTAACGGGAGTTCGGGATCTCAAGAAGATTCTGGAGACAACAGTAAAGGAGCTCGGAGAGACTTTTCGAGCCGATGTCTGCCAGGTGATGCTCAGCAACCCGCTCGATCCCAACGTGATCGCCATCTGCGACTACCGCGCCGCTGCCGATCAAGAGAGTCCAAGTGATCTGCCGACAGTTACCTTGCCACTTTCGCTGGAAGGGAAGTCCTTCGGGCACATCCGGCTGGCTCGCACCGAAGCGGTCAGCTCCGATGAGGTCAACAATATCCGGGTCATTCTCGGCGAGATGGGAGACATCATCCGGCACGCCCAGATTAATGACATCGTGCAGCGAGACACGTTCCGAGACACCTTCCTGGTTGAGATCGGCAACGTCATGGCTTACTCGCTCGGTATCGGCGATGCGCTGTTCATGGTTGTGAACATTTTGGGCAAAGTGCTTCATGCCAGCCGTTGCATCTTTATCTGTACAGACGATACACACGCCGGCTGGAAGTGCTACGAGTACTGGCAGTAGGACAAAGTGCAGAGTTGCCAATCCTACTGTTGGCCCACGACGGACTCGCCGGTGGTGGCCCAAACTCTTCTTTCGACCGCTCCGCTCATGGCTTATGAAGGGCAATCGAACTCGTATTCGACTCCCTTGCAAGAAGAGATGCAGTTGATCGACGCGCGCTCCCTTCTGGGCGTCCCCTTGCGAAGCGAGCAGGGCACGCATGGATGCGTCATTCTCCAGCAATGTGACTATCGTCGAGCCTGGACGCGTGGCGAGCTCGATATGGTGCAAAACGTCGCCGACAAGGTGGCCGAAGCGATCATCAAGCTGCCAGCTGAGAAGAAAGCGCGCGAGCCGATTATGCAGCTGCACCAGCGAACGGTCAGCATACCGGCAGGCGAACAAGAGAAGCAAAGCATTCAGTCCGTCCGTCGAGCGCTGAAAGGGGCGCTCGGCCAACAATCAATTCCGGTGGCGCAAAAGACATCGATGCCTCCGCCTCCGCCTCCGCCCAAGCCGGTTACCGCTCCGCCACTGCCGGTTATTCAGCCTCCACCCGAAGCAGCGCAGATGATGCCGCCGCCGCCACCGGGTGCCGTCGGGCATGCACCGCAGGTGGTGCTTGATGGCGGTGATTTGACTGCCGCTCCGCCTGCCGCTCCGCCTGCACCACATGCAGTGCCGAGCGGAAGCAGCGAAAACTTCTCTCCGCCTGGTGCGGAGCCGCATCCGGCCGCTGCGGGCAAGGGCCTTGGCGGTATCCTCGGCGGAATCAAGCAGGGTTCGGGTGCCACGACGATGGCGTCCCTGGATTTTGGCGCCCCGAGCGCGCCGGAAATGCCACCGCCGGTGCTGTCGCCCGTGCCGCCAGCTGACGCCTGGAGCGAGC
>JAGVKB010000108.1 GCA_020050835.1 Candidatus Obscuribacterales bacterium
AAGATGCAGCCGGAAGTCAGAGATGCTCCCGGTGATGGCATAGCCTACGATGTGGATAAGAAGATTCCGTCGAAGATGCAGCCGGAAGTCAGAGATGCTCCCGGTGATGGAGCAGCTTTCGATCAGAGAGAGCAAGAGTTGATTGTCGATGGTCTGACAGCGCCCGACCGATCTCAGTCAGCAACACCGCACATAGAAGGGCGAGCTACCCAGCCCCAAATCGAATCTCCGGGCAACGGAGAGCGCGCTAAGGTGGGGCAGCCTGCTGATTTCAGTCCGCCCACCGCTGACCAGCGTAACATCCAAGAAAGGGACAAAGCGGAGCCTGGCGATCGCCCAAGCGAGGTCAAGGAGCCTTCGCGAGAAGCTGGACACGAGCGCCTAGATGAGAAGACCGGCGTTCGGCTCAAGTATGACGAGCAAGGAAGATTGAGCGAAACGGCTACTCAGGACGGCCGGACAACTCATTTCGAGTATAAGGGCGATGCTGCTCAACCGGCAGCCGTTCAGATGAATGACGCCAATGGCAAACCGCTGCTTCACATCGAAGGTGAATTCAAAGTCGACAAGCAGACGGGAGAGGTATCGCAAACTCGCGAATTGACCGATGCCCAGTCGGGTGGAGGTCGGATTGAAACGACCTTCTCACCCGAGCAAACTGCTTCTGTCACGCGCTTCGATGCCAACGGTCATCGCCTCTCGCAGGAGAGTAGCCAACCCACAGTCGATGGCATAAAGATTCTGGACCGAACAAATTATGTGTATACGGACGCGAACGGCAATCCCACTCAAGATTCTAATAAGATAGACAACACAAAGCCTGTGATGACTGTTACTGTCGATGAGGGCGGTCGAGTTACGGATCGCTACGCCTACGCGACGCCGCAGCAAGTCGAACAGTCGAAGCCCAGCTTTCACGAGCAGATCAAGTATTCGGAGAATCCGGAAAATCATACGAAGTCTGAACAGCGTGTCGGTTATGACTTGAGCAACGGTGAAAAACCGCTCTTTTCAGCGCAGAAAGTCGCTAACACTGAAACCGGTGTCACCACTCTCGATACCAGACAAGCTAACGGTGTCGAGCAACACTTCGAGTTCGATCGAGCGGGCAAGGCTACCGCCTTTAGCCGCAGCGAGCTGGACGAATCTGGGCAGAAGCATGTCTACGACTTCGAGTTGAATGAAGGTTCGGTCGCTAAGGTATCCAAAGACAAGCAGGAAATTACTGGGCCGCAAGCCGAGCAGGTTAAGCAGATCGGTGACCTCACGGTCGAACAGGCCAGGCAACAGCACAATGTCGAAGCTCAGATCGCTGTGCCTAAAGAAAATCTCGCTCCCACCGAGCCGCGTGAAGGAGAAAAACCAAGCGGCACGCTGGTCTGGAAGGACGGTGAAAAGCTCCGGCAAGCCTCAGTGGAAGCTGGTCAGGTCAAGGACGGCGACGACAAAGCGATCGGCACGGTGCAAGACAACGGCTCAGTTACTCTGTCCGGACCACCGCCGACCTCCTTTAAAATCGCTGATAGCGAGGGTGCGGCATTCCACGGAATTGGCTCGGACAAGGCGCGGCTTGACCTGGTATCACAAAAGGACGTACAGGGGTTCAGCGGAACAATGACGAGCCCTGATGGGGCACAGAAGTATGCGGTGGTTGGGGGCAATCTATATGACAGTAGCGGCAAAATGTACGCGCATCTCGACCAGTATGGGAAGCTTCACTTCCCCAATGACAATCCGCCACCGACAGACGTAAACAGCCAGCTGGAAGGATGGAAGTTCCGGGGTACGGAGAACGGTCAGCAGCGCTTGATGGACTGCGCACCGAAAGCCCCGAGTGGAAAGCTTTTTATACCTGACGAGCAGGGTAAACCGGTCGAATACGAAGTTCGAATGGGGATGATCGTCAACAAAGCGACCAACGAGCAGTATGGTTTGCTCAAAGCTCCATCTGAAACTGCGGACGGCAAGCTGATTGGCGGTGCTATTACGTTAGCAAAAAACGGCGAAACTAAAGAGCTGGCTGATTTCAAGCATGCTGTCTTCGACCTCCATCTGAATGGCGAAGGTGGGCGGCCGAGCCGAAACATTCAAGGTGCCAGCCTGGGGCATATCGAGCGGATGGCCGACGGCACGCCGAAACCGGGGCAAGGCGGTCTGTTCAACGTCCAAGATGCGCTCGATGCCCAGAAACATAAAGTGGATCATGCTGATGCAAAGGCGAAGGAGCAGGAGCGATTCGTAAACCGAGTGACTGGTTTCTTGAACAAGAACGACCAGGTGGCGCACGATCGTGAGATTGCGCATGTTCAAAGTGACCAGGCTGTGGAGCGGCTGCAGAAGATGATTGCAACCGGAAATGCCAGCGATCAAAATCTCCAATTTCTGCAAAGTGTCACGAGGGAGGCCAAGCAGGCCGGACTTGAAGATCCGCTCATGGCGCAACGAAGGAAGCTGGATACAGACGGTAAGCATTTAGAGGATCTCCCCAAAGATCCCAAACAGATCAATGGTAGTGTCAGATTTCCCGACGACAGGTATGCGCCTGGGGACACTTTGCACGTCATTAAAGACGGCAAGATTATGGGAGCAGACGGCAAAACTCCGATCGGCACCATCGACAACGCCTCCGGCGACATGACATTGCTCAATCCGAAAACCGGACAGCCAGTGAAAACAAGCATGCGGGATCTCGAAGGCTCGGTTTGGAATCTTCAATACAACGACGATAAAGGTTCTCCCCAGCAAGCCACATGGGTGTCTTTGGGAGATCGTGGCGGGATCGCCAGTGTCGCCGATCTCAAAGAAAAGGCCGCTGGCGAACTCGAGTATGCCAAGGCAGTTAATGAAAAAGCTGGGTCTTCCGAGAGTCAAAAGTATCAAGACGAAGTCGCAAAGCGTGCGGACGAGCTCAATCAACGACTCGATAAGATTACCCGCGACGGCGTATCCATAAAGGACGGCGATCGCTCGGATTTAAACATGTTGGCCGATGGTGCCGGCAAGTTTGTGCGACCCGGCGATCATAAAGAAGGCGCACCGGAAGCCGGGCAGAAGCAAACACCCAGACAGAGAATTGAAGTGCCGGAGCTAAATGGTGAAAACATCAATCAAGTTAACGGTGATCTTCGCGTCGGAAATCATGTCTACAAGATAAACAACGGCGAACTCAGAGAAGTTCACTTCAAAGATGGGCAGACGACGGTGGATAAGGAGCCTTGTGGAAAGCTCGGACCGAACTACACCGTTTCGCTGCCTGGCCAGCAGCTAGATCTTGCCAGAGAGAATCGCGTTCTTATGCAATTCACGGTCGGCAATGAGAAAGAGCCGCATCAGATTATTGGGCTCGGCCCCGGTAGAAACAGCGCTGATCATGGCTACCAGTCCGGCGGGCTGGTCGAAGGCAAGGAATTGTATCGCCGCTCAATGGAGATCAGGCAAGAGGCTCTGAGCGGCAATAACGACTATTTCGCCAACAAGCCCTGGATCACTGGCACGGCTCTGGATATGGCCGGGTCTTTTGATGAGCATGAAAACCAGCTTGCTACATACGGTGACCGGCTCGACCAGACGGTCAAGGAAGTCACCGGGCAAACCGACAAACTTTTCAAAGACGGCTTCAATCCGGAAACGTTCTACAACAACAAGCTTGACACGAACATCGATTTGACGCAGCGATTGATGGATTACATTGGAGCTACGGCGACAACCAGTAAAGAAACGGCATCGGAAGCGAGAGCTACTCAAAAGATGATCGCTGATTCGGCGGTGATGGCTGCTACCACCGTCGTTACCGCTGGCGCCGGTTCCTTCTTTGCGGCCGCCTCCACCGCTGGAAAGATGACAGTCGGTGCGGCCTATGCCGCTGAGCTGGGAACAGGAGTGCTTGCCGGTTCGGTCATTTCGGTAGGAGGGCGTGCTTCGGATTCGAGCAAATGGCAGGACAATGCCGCATCCGGGGCGATCGAGGGCGGCGCCATGGCCTTCGGCTCAGTTTTTGGTAAAGCGGTCGGCGCTATTAACGATCTCAATCATCTCAAGACATTGTCGGATATGAAAAATGCCGGAGCAGCTCTGGGGGCGAGCGAGCTGGCCATGCTTGAGACCGGCGTCGGCAAAATGATGTTGCAGGGCTATACCCAGGCGCAGATCAAAGCGGCTTACTACGGCAGCCGAGTGCTGGACGCGACGGTTCAAACAGCCACCATGACTACTGCCAGCGCAATTCAAGAAAAGGGTCTGAGTTACGTTCTCGATCACAAGATGGAAACGCTTCAGAAAGCGGACATCGCTCAGGGCACTCTCTGGATGTTAGCCGGGCAGGCAGCCGGGCATGGTGCGGAGGCGATGCTCGGTAAAGTGGGAAAAATGGGGCATTCAGCATTGACGGGCGCGCTTGGGGAGACGAAAGAGGCTCAGCAGCTTGCTCAAAAACTTTTTGGAGTAAGCGAGCAAGGGATCGCCACCAGAGTCTTGAACGATACAGTTAACTCCTATGCAAATTCCGGGCTGGGAGCCATGAACGGTGCTCTTGAGGCCGAGCGCGCTCGGATTGGAAAGGATCTGGGAATTCCTCCTGAATTAGTGACGGGGAAGTTGCTTCGCGAGCACGTCAACCAGGCTAATGTGTTGAGCGCAATGCACGAAGCAGGTGTCTCCGGGACTCTCACTGCTCCGTTACTCACTCTGGCGACTCATCCGATTCAAGGCAAGGCCGAGAGCCTGCTGGGTATTCAGCGCGACGAACATGGCAGTGTAATCAGGCCGGCCGAGCAAACTCATCTCGAGTCTCCGGCTGCTAGTGGCAAGAAAGGATCCGGCAGCGGATCACGTGACTCAACAACACCGCGTGATTCCACAGCACCACGCGAAACAACAACGCCTAACGAAGATACGGCAAGTCCAGCCAAGCGCGAACCCATAGAACGGGTCACTGAAAATCTGGAGGAGCAGGCTCGTACCGCTCAGGCAGAACAAGTCGAGGGGCGTCCTCGTGTGTACACTCCGGAGATACAACCACCTACGGCAGCTGTTCTCGAGCAAGTCAATCGTGACGTCCCTCATATGAGTAAGCCGGTCGCGGAGAACTTCAGCCAGCGATTCGCAGAAGTGCGAGATCGCTTCACCGAAGATCTCACTCCGGTGCTTAAGCGCGCTGATGAGCTAGCACCCAAGGTGGATAATGCGCACAAGATTCTAGATGCGAAGATCGCCGATTTAAAGCAGAAGGGTGTTCCTGATTCTGAGATTCAGGCGGCAAAGACAAATAAGGATCATCCACTCAACAAAGAATCAGATCTATTCAACAAACACGAAGACTGGAAACATCAGGCCGACGAGCACGCGCAGCTTACCAGTCACATGAAAGAAGTTGCCGAGCAGAGACGGGCTCAACTTCAGGAAGAGCTTAATCGATTCACCTCGGAAAACAAGCTGCCCAAGCTAGATTTAACCACAGTCGAATATTCGCACACAGCAGGCGGATATCACTCCGGAGAAGGGAAGATCACAATTCCCAAAGTAGATCTGCTTGCAGCCGGTGGTGGCGACGGGCTATCAAAGACGCTTTTCCACGAAATGGTACACGCCATCGGGCAAGACAGTGATGTGGTACGGCTTTCGATTCACGAAACCACGACTGGTGGTAAGCCTATGGATCCTGAAGCGGTCCGCAAGCACTACAAAGAATCTACTGGCACTGAGCTGTCCCAAGATTGGTTGGACAGGGTTGTTGCTGCGAGTAAAGACAAGCCGCCACTCACTGCAGATCAAATAACTCGACTTAAAGACCTGGCCTCAGAACTTAAGACCGTCGAGTCGGTAGGAGAGAAGTCAAAAGACCTACTTGATTCGGCCCGCACTATTGAGAGTAGGCTGAAGAGGCTTGACGCCAACATTATGGATGATGCAGCCAATCGATTGTTGCGGGAGCTGACTGATCCCGCCGGTGGTGAAAGTCTACAAAAACGCTTGTTCGGAGACAAACCAATAACGCAAGAGCTGCTGGATCAAGTAGACAGGTGGGAAAGCTCTAGTGGCTTTGATGGCAAGAAAACTCGCGATCTCTTGATTAATCATCTGGAGCAGCGCCTGAATGAAGTCAATACCGAGCACAAAGCCGTGATTGACGCCTACGCAAACAAGCGCCTCGAAAAAGAGGCGTACGGCCTCGAACACCACGTTAAGGAGCCAACTGAGCTCAGGCAATCAGTCGCAAGTAATCAGCCTACCGAACGTGCTATCACTCCTCACGATCAGCCAGGAAAAACCACAGACGCTCAATCTCCACCCCTTGCAGACCAAGCACAGGCAAATCAAGGTCTCCTGGAAAGGCTGAGCGGTGGCATCAGTACGAAACACGATTCACATGCAGACTGGCATGTGAAAGTACCGCCGCTCGAGCAAGGAAAGTGGACCAACGTTGGCAGGGAGCATGTTCCCGACAATCCAGATTTCGTCTCCGGAAACCACGCTTCAGTCATTCGAAACAGCAAAGGCGATCTTATACTTCGTGACAACAACTCGACTAACGGCACCTTCATAAGGAGAGACGGTAGCGATACATTTGAGCGAATCAAAACTCCGACAAAAGTTAATCCGAGCGACGAGGTTCGCTTGGGAAGTCCGTCGGGACCGCAGCTCAAGTTACCGCATGAGGTTGAGCCTGCGCAAGCTAAGGTGACCGGACAAGGTGCCAGGAGGGCGGAAGGCGAAGGGGGGGCACTTGATCGAACGGCTCAGGCGGGAAAATCTGCGGAATTGTCACCAAATCTGGTGCGAAGTATCGAGTGGAATACAGGACAAGTTGAGGGAGTTCGACTTGAATGCTCGCTAGATAGTAAAACTTTCGCGGGGCATAGCAGATACTTGGCTGATGGTGAGCTGCTGGGAACGCTTCGCCAGAGGATCGATCCGGATACCGGTAGACCTGATTCGTGGTATTACCTGGACGGACTAAAAGGCGGACCCGCGTCTGAGAGCAAGGTCCACGTGTATGGTACACCAGATGCCAGCACTAAGGACTTAGGTGAACTGCAAAAGGTAATTCTTAAGGCAATAAAAGAGGATCCTAAGCTAGCCGGACTGATTAGTGAGTGCAAAACCTACAATCCCGAGATTGGTTTTACCGGACATAATCCTCCTGATGGACTCGGACCACAAGGTCAAGATGCTAAGGCCTTCACTCTCTATGCTGCCAACCGTGAGGATGCAATTCTAATTGCCAAAAAGATCGACGCAGTTATTGCTGAGCATCCAGAACTCAAGTTGGGCAAGCCTTTTAACGGCGGAAATGTTGATACTATCCTCGGTGCATCCAATCGTGTCGGGCTTTGTTCTGACCAGTGGGCTCCAGGTAGCAATTCTAGAACCGGCGACCTGCGTGTTCGTGTTGACGAAGCTGTAAACTCCAGAGTGATGGAAGATCCAACTCTAAAAGCTTACCGTGCAGACAGTTCGCATTTAACGGAAGCTGGGCTTAGAAAGCTAGAAGAAAAGCTTGGACTGAAGGATGGCCTTCTTAGTTACGATGATCAAGACCGTTTGACTATGGCTGTCCGCGGCAAAAACCCTGAAAAGAATGGACAAGTATACGTCTCGGAAGGTAGCGCAGAAAAGGTTGAACGAGGTAGCAAAAACGCTAATGGGGATATAAGTAAAGGTCTTAACGACCGACCAGCGCTGTATAAGCTTTACGAGAACTATCAAATTGATCCTGTGCTCGGTAGCAAAGATGTGAATGTGCCGCCACTTAAGCCTGGTGAGCCGATCACCCTGGGCAGGCAGCACATTTCGGGTAATCCCGCCCTCGTCTCTCCAGAGCATGTCCAAATCGTACAAAACAGCCGCAGCGGAGCGTTGTCGATCCGGGACAATGACTCAGCTCACGGGACCTTTGTAAAGAGAGCCGGTACGGAGTCATTTGAGCCTATCGAGAAAGGGAAGTGGATGAAAATCGGTCCCGACGACGAAGTTCGATTAGGAAGTCGCACGGGCCCACAGCTCAAGTTAAATCAAGGGGTTGGACCTGGGCAAGCTCCCCACGAGCGAGGAACACCTCAGCCCGAACAGGCAGTTAAAGAGGGACCAAACAGTGGGCTTTCCGCCAAATTGCAAGCCATTCGTGAACGTCACGCTGCGGCCAAAGTGAATGCGGCGGACACAAGGCCTGCGGACTGGAACGAGCAGGGAGTGCGGAAAAAAATCAGCGAGGATCCCAAAGAATATCGGAGCCGTACGCGCTCCCACTCCCTAGAACGATTGGATACGAGGAAAACGGCGGCCGAGCATGTGGATGATCATTCATCCACACCGGAAACACATCCCGAGCGTCCTGGCGCCGGAGAGTTGAAGCGAGGCGGCGAAGTGGAGTTTAACGGCGAGAAGCACACGATTGCTGGCTTCGATACCAAAAGCGGTGATGTGGTTCTCAAGCAACAGCACCACGATGATGACTTGCAGGTTCGCCCGGCACCACCCAATGTCGAAGCTGACCCCAATTTTGGCAAAGTAAAAGTAGGAGAACACACGTTTTATCACGATCGGAGCGATCCGGAAGGTAAGGTCTATTCAGTTCTTAAATCGCCGACCGGCACCGATGTTTTGCTACTCGAACCTGGCTATAAGGTTGTTGGTAGAGATAAACTCAGCATTCCAGCTGATCATGGTCTGCCGCCGGACAAACCGACCGAAGTTTTTGTCAATGGCAAAAAGGTTAAATTGACTGACGGCGAAGTTACAGTCGGTCGCAGCCATCAAAAAACTGCCTTAATTGATGGTCTGCACCCGAACGTGTCTCGAGATCATTTGGTTGTGCGTCAGGATTCTGAAGGCAGAACTTTTATCAAGGACATCTCGCGCGACGGTACTTTCAGGCAGAAGGAAGATGGCTCTTGGGAGCGGCTGGAGAAGGGAAAGGAGGTTCTGTTAAAGCCGACCGACACAGTCAGAATGGGTTCGCCGATCGGACCGGAGCTCAATCTCAAGGAGCGCGCGCCGGAGATTTACTTGAACGGTCAAAAGATCGATGCGACCGGCAATGAAGTCATTATTGGTCGTGATCACCAGAAAGACGTTCTAAAGGGACTCCTGCATTCTGCGGTTTCACGCGAGCATCTCGTACTACGCCAGGATGCTCAAGGTCAGCTGTTCGTGAAGGATACTTCGAAAGGAGGCACTTACAGGCAAGCGCCGGACGGCTCCTGGGAGCGGTTGCCCAAAGGACAAGAGGTAGCTGTCAGTCCGACGGATGTACTGCGGTTGGGAAGTAAGGATGGTGCGGAGCTGTGCTTGAGCGAAAGACCGACCGTCACTGACAAAGCGCCGCTGCCAGTACCATCGCCAGCAGTTGAGCAGCCGATGAAAGCAGGCAGCAAAGTTGAGTTTGAGGGCAACAAGTACTTCGTATCCGGATTCGACAAGAATACCGGCGACGTCATTCTCTGCCGCCCGGGACATGGAGCTGATTTCGCAGCAAGACCAAGAGAGCTCACGCCTGAATTCACGCCGGTAAATGTTGGCAAAGAGACTTTTTATCGTAATCCCGAAGGTGCAATGTTCAAGCTGAAGGGTCCAGAAGGGCAGCAGATGCTCGTTCAAGACCACGAAATGAAGATTGTTCCGCGTGATCGCATTACCGAAATTGCAAGATTGAAAGCGGAGGCGCCACCGCCTGGAGAAGTACGCCCGCTCACACCAGAGCAGCTGCGCCGGCGCAATGATGGTGAGTATCTGACCATGTTCTTTCGCCGCGAAACAGCTGCGGAACCAGAGGCAGTTCGTCAGTCCAATCAGATGGCGCGCAAGCACCAGATTTCGGACAAACTTGTGGACGGATTCCAGCTGTGCACTTCGGAGGGAGTTGGCATCGGCGGAGACGGACGTACACGCCAGAAGCACAGCCCCGATATCGTTTTAGATCGTACGCAAGACAAAATCTTGAATCGTTATATCGCAGAGGCGCACAGACAGTTCGATCACCTGAAGAACGACCCACAAGCGCTGGCAGCTGAATTAACCAAATTTGCTAAAAAGGTTATGCACCCTGATGGCTGGACAGAAAAGAAACTCGATGATGCCTATGGAGAATTCAACAAGGAGTTCGCAGGCAAGCGGATGCTATTGGGCGAGGTGATCAACCGATCGCAAAAAGGTGAATATGGCGGAGTTTGCGCTCAACAGGCGATGCTTCTGAAGGTGCTGGGTGATAACTTCGGACTCGAGACGAGGTTGGTATACGGGCATTACAAAGAGACTAAAACTTTGCCGCCGAATCCAAGTTGCAATCATGCCTGGACCGAAATGAAAATTGATGGTAAATGGTTGATCTTTGATCCGCGCCAACGAAGGAATGGTCAGCCTTTGGATGGACATCCGACTCATTTCCACCTGGCTGATCGATCGCAGGTGTTGAATGCTCACGACTTGGTTCCGGTCAAGGATAAGCAAGCCAAGCCCAAGTCCGGTGAGCAGGCGGAGCACGAGCGCACCGTGCCAGCGGAATCGCGTGCGCCTGAACATTCACGCCCGGCCAGTGGTGGCAAACCGGAGATTCCCACAGACCTCGGTTTGAGAATTGAGCTCAATGACAAGGTACGCTTCCTGGACAAGGATGGCTGGAAGGTCACTGGTTTTAACGAAAAAACCGGCAACTTGATAGTCACTGGCGACAATACGCGTACCATGTCCGCAAAAGATTTCGTGGCCTTGAATCCGAATCAAAGGTATACACCGGGTCAAGAGTACACAGGAAGGGATTTGATGACCGGAAAGCCTGAGTCAGGCTGGACCTTGGTCGGGAAAGACAAAGATGGCAATGCCTTGCTCGTCAAGAAAGACGGGCTCACAGTCGAAGCTTCGCCGAATGAAATCGCCAAAGAGAACCCTGGTTTAATTCAACCAAAAACTATCGTTCTCGATAGTTTGGACCGTTCTCAAAACAAGCTGCAAGACGGTCAGTTGAGCCTTGATAAAGTCCTTTTGGGCACAGTCGGAAGTCGAAATCCGATTTCGGAAGGAAAGGTCACGCATGCCGATGGCAGTACCACCGACGTTATCGTTCACCGATTCGGTGGTGAGGGTGATTCCGCACAGCGTTCGGCTGAGAGAATGCGCAAAGAGCTGGCAGCTTATAAACTCAATCAGTTACTCGGTTTTGACAATGGTTATCCGCCGACCGCCCCGATCGGAAAGGATCAAGTCGTAACCCATAAGGGTCAGCCGCAAGATGGTGTAGAAGGTTGGATTCAAAAGAAGAACGGAGATCAATTCGAGCGAGAGATGCAGAATCTGGCTCATCAAAAATTGGGACGACATGGACATCAAGCTGTATCTGAGCTGGTTAAGGGCGACCCGCACTTGCGCAAGCAGGTTGAGCAAGCCTTTGTGGAGCGCTTGATTTATGGAGATCGCGATAGTCTATCCACCAATTTTGTTGTGGTTAATGAAAACGGACAGACTATGGTGCGCAACATCGACCTGCAAGAAGCCTTTGGACAGCATCGTGTTCCTGATTGGCAGGCTCTTCCGAAGCACGGCATTAACGAGCGTCTTCACCGGGATTTCTCCGATAAGCCGCTTTCATCCGATGTGAGAGAGCAGATTCAAAAATTTGTCGAGACGTGGAACACTGAGGCAGGCCGAAAGGAGCTGGCAGACAGTCTCAATCTCAGTACAACTGAAGTGGGCGCTATGCTCACTCGAGCGGAATGGTTGGCTGAAAAAGGGAGATTTCCTCGTGCCGAGACTCAGAAGCAACTGCTGGAAAAGGCTGCGGCTCAAAAGAAACTTGAAGAGAACAAGACTCTATACGGCAGATTCAAGAACGCAGTTAAGAAGTGGCTTGGACGTGATGATTAGGGTAGTAGCAAGAATTGTCGAGGCAACGATCAAATGATCCTGCAAGAGATGAATTGGATAGGAATGACCGTTGGTGACTTCGAGATTGAGAGCTTGATCGGGGAGGGCTCATTCTCATGGGTTTACCGTGGCAGACACGCAGATGGTGTCACCGGTAAAGCATTCAAAGTCGCCAAGCCTCATGAATACGTCCGCGCGCTGCCGGGCGATAGTCAAACAGCAGCATTTTTTCTTCAGGTCGGACATGTTTCGCGGTTTAATCCTGATGCTGCGGCTCTGTTGGCGTTACAAGCCGAGAGAGTTCGTGGAATTCAGGATGCCAGCCTGGTGTCAATTGATTTTGTCAAAGGCACTGAAGCCGTGTGTTATTGCCAGATGGAGTTAGTTGAAGGATTGACTCTCCGGCAGCTCATGAATCGTGGACCGCTGCCGGTTCAGGTGTTCATCGAGTTAGCTCGCTGTCTTCAAAGGCTTTCCGAAAATCAGAGTTTCGAGTATCACGGCAATCTGACTCCCGATAATATCCTCGTTACAGAAAGCGAGATCAAGTTGGTCGACCCCGGTTACTGGGGAATGATCGACTCTTACAACGGGACAATTCCTTCCTGCGCTGTGACAACGCCCGCTTATTATCCATCGCTGCTGCCTGATGACCTTCTGGCACTCGGCTTGCTAATCTGGGAAGCAGCCATGGGGCAAAGTCTGCTGGGAGCGGCCGGTGACTCGGAAGGGATGGACTTGACCAGAGTCGGAGAAGATCTACTCGAGCGTGTGATGTTAAACGAGAACATCGGCAAGTTCTTTTTGTCACCAATCTTAGAGCTTTACACGCCGTCCCAGCTGCGCATGGATATGCCTGATGCGCTGGAGACATTCTTGCTCAGAGCACTGCGTCTGAGAGTCAGACCGGATGGAATCCTGGACGCAGATTCCGGATTTGCCAGTTTTGGAGAGATAGCCGGAGCACTCATGACTCTGCAAGACCAAGATATCGATGATCTCGGCAAGATTACTCCCGAAATGGACGCTTGAAACCGAAGCTTTGCAAGCGTTTCGACAAAAGTTGTTGATAATCACGATGTGAGATAGTAACAATATTTTCAAAGAAAATTCCCGGGAATTCGCTTTGTCAAAAGAAGTTTTCGTCGATTGCGAGTGGATCCGGAGTATGTACATTGACGACAGGATGCTACCAGCACCCTGTCGTCAATGTGTTTGACGTCGCCGCTCCACTGGAGAGCGGTGCAGTTGTTTCGACTTGAGGCTTTGTCTGTTGGGCGTGTTGGCTCAGTACAGGCAAAACCGGTGTCTGTTGCTTCCATTAAAAATGCGGGAGCCGGGAAACACGGCTGTGATAGCTGCAGAGATCGGCTTTGCTGATGCCGTAAACATTGTGCCGGACTTTGACAACAACAGGCGTCATCATCGGAGGGCAGCCGATCCCCGTCACAATCTCTTCTTCCACCTCGAGCGTATCGACGACGTGGCCTATTTCGTGGATGTGCTCGTTCATGTGCACGAGCAGAGCCCGGTCAGCTGCGTCCAACCCCCGACTGTCGATGCAGTTGGAGAGTTCGTCGGCGGTAATGACTCCATACTTGGCCGAAGTCAGACTGTCGAAGCGCCTCAGTCCCACTGCAGTTACCAGGGGAGCCATTTTGAGCAGCTGCACAACTCTTGCCCGGCTTCTTTCCATCAGGATGCATTGAATGACGCCGAAGGTGGTGATTCCAAACAGAACGGTGATGGCCGGATGGGCAGCGGTCAGCAGAGAAAGCAGGACTCCGCAAATCAGAGCTCCGGTCATTCCCAGCATGCTGAATAGGTCGCGCAGCCGTGGCCTGCTCCGGGCGCATTGCAAGGTCAGTTGAGCCAGCACGAACATAGCCATCGCGGTCAACATCCAGAAAATTGCCAGCGCAAAGGTCTCCATTTTTGCTCCTTTAGCCCATTGGGCGTTGATGTGCGAATGATTCCGCCGGCTCAATTGCCGGGGGCGGATCGCGAAGTTAAGTGCTCATGCCCAGTTGCTCGGGCCTGGCTCTCTAGGCTGAAGAGCTAATCGCGCGGACAAGTAAGGCGGGACTGCTTCGACTGCTCGAGCACGCGTGCAAAGCCGTTTTCGCCGTGAACGACTGCGCGCGAAGTGCCCAGCGCCCGCACCTTCGAGTTGTCGAAGAACTCGCCGTTGGCGCTCCGATGGAGCGTTCCTACGCTGTTCTGGCGACCCACAATCGAGCAGGCGTTGTCAAAAACTTCCACCTGGGAGCTGCCAAACGCTTCGACCGCCACCGCGACGTACCCGGTTACGCAGGCGTCGAAGGCGACAACTCGTCCGCGGGCTTCAATCGAAACCTTACCGCCGTAGGCGATCACGCTCAGTTTGCCCAAGCGACTTGAGACGCTGAAGTTACCTCGGCCGAAAAGCCAGATGGACTGAATGCCGTCCTTCCGGAAGCTGATGCAAGCGCTGCATTTTGTCGGAACCTTTACCGAGACCACCCCCGGATAAAGGCGATCCGTCGACGTCAGTGCATGGTCACCGGCCTTGAGAATTCGAATCATGTGAGAGCTCCTGCCCCAAAAGGGCTGCCTTGGGTTCCAATCATCTCGCTCGGCGCGCTGCCGGGCGTGAATCCGTTGCTGTCTTCTTGCCGGATCTTTTAGCTCGACGACTGACCGGTAGCAGGTCAAGACAGTCCGTGCTGTCGGTTCGGGTTTTCCTTTCCGTTTTGCGAGAGGGTTTTGTTTGGTTTCACCGTTCGGGTTGCTTGAAACAAAGAGAGATAACAGTTAGTAGCAAAAGTGATTTGATAAGTCATAGCTGTCTGAACGCAATGAAGAGTTTGACAACAACTCTTGGCTGGGCCGGCTCATTGCTCTCAAACTCGGATACTGTGAGGTGTTTAGGTGAAAGTTGCGAGACGCGTTCAGGTACTTTGTGCGCGTCAGTTGTTTAGAGGGTCTCGATCTGATGAGTAGCATTCCCATGACAAAGGCTCATCTCGGTTCGAGCTGGTCTGGTCGCCATGAGATTAAACCGGCTGGTGCGATTTCGAGTGTTCGGTCCTCTTTTCTCGTGCAGTCGGAACGATGTTCCCAAGCTTTGTAGCGCTGGTGCTCATACTGTCGTTACATTAATCATGCCTGGCGCTTAGTGATAGGTTGCCCGGCCGATCATGCCTATAAGCTGGCGGCTGAGTTGCCCATAATCTGTTTGAAATGCTCGCAAGCAACGGAAATGGACGCTTTGCCGTGAAGGTAGAACGTACACAATCTTCTGCATAAAGGCATTGGTTTCATCGGCGGAAATTCTGCAAGATGTAGGCACTTTCAGTATTCACCCACGCAGGTTGCTTCGGAGTATCTACACACAGGTTGCGTAACGCTCTAGCTAGTTAGTTGTCGCAGCGCATGTGCGTTGCGAGGTAACACTTGGTTCTGATTGAAGAAAGGGAGCCGCCATGAACAGCATCACTATCTCTTTGAATGTTTCCGACTTTTTGGCTTACGCCTTCTTAGGGTTTCTAACCATACTGGCGGTAAAGCTAGCGATTGCAGTCGGCGCATTCATTTTCCTGCCAGCGCTTGATGGACAAAATTTCTGGGCCGGCGCGGCGATGTTACTGAACATAACATCGCGCTGGTTTCTCAGCCTGGTGCTCGCGGTCATAGTGGCGCTTTTAGTCTGTCTGGCTGGCGGCCCACTCGTAATTGCTGTGCTGATCTGCGCTTTTGCAGCGGCAGTCGGATCGTTTGTCTAGCGTCGCCAGCTTTCATGATGGCTTGCTCTTCCCGACACGAACGGTCGATTCATACTGCATAGCAAGCCGGTGACGGAGGCAGAGACAGGTGGTGCTGTGTGACGGAGCGGCTCTAGCAGTCGCTTCGTCACCAGCAATGCGAGAGTTGTTCCAGCACTTTAACTGTTCTCGATATTAACTATATACAAGAGTATATAACTTTAAAAAAAGTAAGCAGTTAAGCCAAGCGTCCGCTTGCACTATAGACGAAGTGGCTTGCCGCTGACGTTTCAATCCACTTTGTTTATCTGAGCCGCAGCTGCTTTCGTCGCCAGAACATGAAGCCGGACAATAGAAAAAGGTGCGGTAGCAAGGCACTCTGGCAGGTGAATGCCTTGCTACCGTGGTAATGAAGCTAGCTAATTCGCGATAGACGCTGCGCTTGCATTGCGTGCTGCCATCCTGGCTTGCAAGCACCCTGATCAGCTACTCCGCCTGTCCGTGGTGCAGCAGGTAGAGGCGAAGAGCCAGTCGCATGGACCGGACAAGCGCTTTGAAGCGTTTGGTTGGGGCGAGGCGCCGGCGGTCCAGTAGGAAGGCGTGGCCGCGGAAGAGCGTGTCCATCAGCTCGTTGGAGATCTCCAGCTGAATTCCTTGTTGTGATGGCAGGTTGACGATGTTCTCGGGGCTCTCGCCGCGATAGCGCGGGCCGTCCGGATTGACATCGAAGCCTTGCGCCCTCAACACCTTGAGCGTGATCTCTTTGAGCTGCCTGTTCATGCCGCCCAGCCAGATGGTTGGCTCGCCCTGATGACCCATGCCATGTACCGACACAGCCACCGTCGACGCGGACAGCAGCTTGTCGAGTTCGGGGCAGCGGAAGCGCGTGGAGGTTACGTGCATGTCCTTGGCATTTGCTTGCGACAGGCACTGGAAGTCGAAGAGGTTGTAGTTGCGGCCGGCGATAGCATTGACGATAGCAGAGGTGCCTGCTTCGATGTAGCCGCCGTGAGCAGAGATGACCGTGACCGGAGAATTGCGCCTCAGGCAACGGATGCGATAATCTTTCGGCTTGAAGTGTTGCTTCAAAGCCTCCAGACTTGGGAATCTGTCAGCCATTTTAAGGTCCTCCCCAGACCGGGAAAGGAGCTGCAATTTGGCACCGTCCGTGGTGGTCCTTGCAGCTGTGCCGGCAAAGTTTTGATTAAGCAACAAGGTCGTCCGTGATAGACAGCGGCTCCCAGCGTTCCGAAGCGGCATGCCGGACAAAAGCGTGAATGTGGCAGTTTTCCAGCTCCACGTTTTCATAGCGGCGAATCACTTCGCTGTCTGGCAGCCCTTCGAGCAAGCGCTGAAAGGCGAGGATTACAACCGAATGAGCGCCGATCAGGATGTTTCCTTCCTCCTGACCGAGCTCGTCTTCGATGAATCGCTGGATACGAGCGAATACGTCAGGATAGTTCTCACCGCCGGGCGGCCGGTAGTCGAGCGCTCCCTGCTGATTGAACTTGGCGTGTTCTTCCGGATGCAGCATTGCCACGCCTTTGTAGGTGAGATTCCAGAAAAGCCCGTAGCTGCGTTTGGCGAGCCTTTCATCCTCGCGCCGCGGTGTTTTATAACCGAGCGTTGACTCTATCAAGTCAACCGTCTCTCGGATGCGGCGAAACGGGCTTAGCCACGCTCTGGTAATCGGTCCACGGTTCGAGAGAAAGCGGGAAAGCTTGTGACCGGCTTCGAGAGCCTGAGACACTCCTAGCTGCGTGAGGGCGACCTCTCGGTCCGAGCCTGCGATGTCGTAGTAGAGCTCGTCGGTGCCCGACTCGATTGCAGCGTTAGCCTGGGATTGTCCGTGTCGCACAAGCAAGAGAAACTGCGGTTTCCTCTGCATAGGTGCAATCTCTGAAGGTAGTTGTATCCAACCGGACAACGTCCAGTCGGTTTTCGGATGGGAAATTCGAGAGTAAGTGGTTTTGCTTCCGAAGAGCTCCGTTAGCTGGAAGCGAGAGATGATTAAGGACTGAAATCTAGTCCATCCGAAGATCGAGAATCAATCGTGGGTCGGCTTTTGTAACCGTTGAAGCGCTCACTACATCAGCGACTTGGCCAAGCTAGCGGAGTAGGGCCAAATGTAGCCGGATACGATTCGTAGAGCCTCAAGAGCGTTGCTTTATCGCGTTTAGACAAGACGGGCCAAACCGTTGGAGATTCTGAGAAGAACATCACATCATGGCTGTTGGGTGAATGACCCATCAAGCCAAGCGCATGCCCGATCTCGTGCAGGCAGGTTTTCTTCATCATGTCGTCGCTCACCGGCAGTTCTTCGCTCTTTTCCTTGTCAATCGTCAGAATTCTGACAGTCGCCCTTGAGATCTCGACCGAGCCTTGTCCAGAATCTCTGCCGAAGATGTGAGCGACTCCTTGCTCACTTTCCGTGCCTTTTCCCGTTACCTCACCGGGGTTGCTGGTCCAGTCGCAGACGAGATCTGCCTGATCGGGACGGGCGACTTGCTGGTAGGAGAGCCGACCCTGAGCCGCTTTCATCCAGGCCTCGAGCGAATCGATCAAGATCTGCCGAAATGATTCGTGCATGCCTGATACCAGGCTGCCGGAGTCGACGAATATCTTGATTGGCAGCTTCTCCGGCGGCCATCTGCGCGGCAGTCCTTGCTTGGTGATGCTGGCCCAAAAGTCCGGCCCGTGCGGGTCGTCGGCTACCTGCTGGCCGCCGTCCTTCTGCAGGCTGGCGATCATGTCCGTAATCGCCTTGTAGTCTTCGGCTTTGGGGCTGGCATTAAGGTATCTGTGAAACCAGGAGATCGCCTCGTCTTTCTTTCCAAGCGCTTGATATGAGCTGCCGATGTTGAGCAGCGCGTCAGTCATGTCCGGCTTCAGCTGCAGCGCGCGTTGAAACTCCTCGATTGCTTTAGGTAGATTTCCGGAGTTGTGATAGGCCATGCCCAGGTTGTAGTGAATCTCCGGTGAGTTCGGCTCCAGCGCTTCTGCTTTCTCGAGCAAGAACCTGGCGTCCAGAGCCCGTTTGGCTTCGAGGAGATCGTGAGATTCCTTGAAAAGCCTGTGCACTTCCATATGTTTCTTGATCTCTTCGACAGTGTGCCTGACGTCGGCGGCATCAGCAGCTGTTGCATACTCCCGCACGTATCTTTCGTACCAGGCGATCGCCTGGTCGTACTGATGCAAATGCTCATAGCAGCTGCCGATGTTGAAAACCGCCTCGGGTGTCTGCGGCTGGAACCTTAAGACCTTTTGATAAGCCTCAATCGCTTGCTCCATCGCCTTGGTGTGATAGTAAGCCGAGCCCAGATAAAACTGTATTTCGGCGCACTGAGAGTCGTACTCAGCCGCCTCCTGCAGCAGCGGGAGAGCCTCCTGGTAACGTTTGGACGTCAAAAGCGATCTCGCTTTATCGCAAAGTCGATCTGCTTTGGCATTGGAGCAGCTGCTGGCGATCAACAGCTGCCCGCCGGAAGGCAGTTCGCTGCAACTTCCACCTGCCGGCATTGCGAAGCTCAAAGCGAATGCCAGAAGCGGCGTCAGATTCTTGAGCGTAAGGTTACCATTGAACACTGTTTCTGCCTTGCGCGCTCAGCTGAAATCGGCTCTTTCCCTCGCACAATTTGCCCGGCTTCAACCGGCGGCAAACTCCGCCGAAAGTCTGGATGTTCAATTCATCGTCCGGCCCAGTTGGCAGCGTAGTAAGGATTGGCGGGCGCCGTTTGGACCGCACTTGAAATTCGAGGTTTTTGTCACAAACATTCAATGTTGCTGACAGATAGTTTTGCCATACTGCTCTGTACGGATTGAATTCAAAGCCAGCGGCAAAGAACTTTCCGGCAGCTTTTCCACGACCCGCGCACCGCAAACCGACCGGAGGAATCTTCCGGTCGGTTTGCATTTCTGCCGGATTAAAGGTTTTTGCCACGAAACTTCAATGTGCCTTCTATAACAGTCGGTCATACTCTTGCCGTTGGTTATCCCGACCGAGCCGCACAATCCTCTGCGACCCCTTGAAACAGTTTGCGAACGACGGCTGGACAACTGCTCGTAACGCAAATCGAAGAGAAGAAGTGAGGCACAACGCGCATAGCGTCACGCACTCCGGCCGGACCGCTCCGGCCGGAGTGCGTTTCTGTACGATACTAAATCTGGTGGCTGACCGGCTGGCAGCTTTTCCGGAATCGTCTGGACTGTAGCCGTCTTGGATCTTGCTTGGCAACGATCTCTAGCTTGCTTTGCTCGAGCGCGAAGCAAGCCGCGCTAACTCTGAAGGTAGAACGTCGCCTTGAACTCGGGCGGAGGAGCCTGTTTGCCGTAAAGCTGACTGCAACAGGATGAACAGTTGGCTCCTGCTCAGGTGTTTGCCCGCCGCACAATCCTTCTGGCATACCGGCAACGGTCTTCGGAGTTGCGCTTGATAACCCGCTGTTGGGTGATTTCAGGCTGTTTCCAGCCGGCGTAAACGGATGAACAATTGCTCAGTTCTGTTGCTTCTATCGGGAGCAGATCGATAGTTTAAAACCACATTCTTCTTCATGACCTTTCAGGTAGTAGCCAACTTCGTAAGAACGCCGCGCCCGTAATTAACCGAGCCTCTCTTAACCGGTCACAGAGCTGTTCGGCCTGACTGGGTTCTAACAGGCTTTGAGAGCGCCTGCGCTTTTACAACTGTTGCCTGACTGCATTTGCTCAACTTCGTCTCCGCCAGCCGGTGGGGCCGACTTAATACGCCGAAGGAGCCACCGATGGCAAACAAGATTAAGCTGGGCAACTTCAGCACCATCCTGGCGCGGGCGAAGCTCGTGCTGTCCAATGGAAAGCGTGTTGCCGACCCATTCAAGGGTGCCACCACACTCAGTGTTTTCAAGCAGGCCGTTGCCGATGGGCGCCGCTTGCTGCCGACTCGTTATCAACAACGCTATGTCGACGTGCTGGAGCAGGTTGTACTGCAAGCCGAACAGGCTTTGATCAACCTGCATCCCCGTGATGGAGCCAGCCGCCGCGTAGTGTTGGAGCAGCTGCAGGACATCTTTTCGATCGCCGCAGCGCCGATTGTTCAGCTCAAGTCCTCGCAGCATCAGCGGGAGTTGAAGGCTTTTCTCGTCGCGATTAGCAACATCTACGGGCGTTTCATCAACGACGATCAGGTTCAAAAGGGTGCTCGATTCAACATCCTCTCGCCTGATCTCGATCCGCTCGGTGCCTTCGGGCACGATGAGTCCGGGCCATTCACCTTGCCGGCTTCGCCTGATATGCCGGTTGCGATAGTCTCCAAGCCAGCCAGTGAAATGAACTTCCTGCCTTTCTGGGCAGCCGATGGACATGAAGTGGGCGGGCACGACATCTACGGGGCGGTACAGGGTTTTGAGTCCGAGCTGGCGAGTACGCTCGAGTCCAACATTCGGGCTGCTTTCAAGTCCGGTCGCATCAAGACCGCGGCGGCTAAAGTCAATCTGCCTTATCGCGGACTCTTCACTCGCTACCAGACGGTGAGCATGGAGGAGTTCATGGTGCGGGTCTGGAGAGCCTGGCTGCCTGAAGCGAGCTCCGATCATGCCGGGCTCGGAAACATCGGGCCGATGTATCTGGATGCGCTCATGCTACTGCTTACTGCTGTGCGTCCCAATGACACGCTGAGCAGAGCCGGCACCTTCGACCGCAAGATTTTCGCTGGTGGGGGCGGCTTCGAGGTGCATCCGGTCGACGTTGTGCGCGTTCTGCTCAACGCCGAAGCGATGAAGGTGCTCAGCTTCAAAGATGGAGCAGCTTACGCGCAGCTGCTAGTCGACCGCCTGAAGGACAATCAGGGCGGCGCACTTCCGGCCAACATCAGCTGGACGGACAGGCACGGAAAGGTGGTCTTCGACGTGGCCCTCGCGGACTTTCAAGCGGTGCTGCCGGTCGTGGTGGAGACCGTCATGAAGTCGAAGCTGACCGCTCTGGCTGGACAAGCATTCAGCGACATCGTCAACTGGGAGGACTCCGATGAAGCGATTGTTGTCGCGGTAGCAGCCAAGCTGCTGGCCGGTGACACCAAGGTCGCCGAGAATGTCGAGCCCAGGCACGTTGTTGCGGCTTCCATGCTGGCGATCGAGCAGGCCTCGACGCAACCGAAGTTTACTTCTGTCTCGGTGTCGATTCACGATGCCGGCATCACCATTTTGAAAGAGATGTACGACAGCCGTTGTTTGCTGTGCAGCATCACCGCGCCCGCTGTCCAGGGTGGACCCACCCCGCTGGTCGATATGTCTCGGCTGTTCAAGCACGTCAAGAATCGCCGCAGCTAAGCGAACTTGCGGAAGTGGGAGGCCCGGTGCTTCCCACTTCCGTGTTTTTGCGTCGTCGGACCTCTCTCGGCAGTACGCCAAAAAATCGGTTCTCAAGCCGCGCAGGGGACAAACTATGCGCCTTTTGACTCGCCAATTCGGCAAATCATTCGCGAGCGCGCTGGCTAAGTCACCGACCCTTGTTAGAGACCTCGAGGAGTGTCGAAAACAGGGCGTGCGAATCCGGCGCTTGCGAAGCAAATGTCTTGGTTACTCGATTGAGAGTGACAATTTCATCTGCGTCGGTACAAAGTGCAGCAGAAGCATCGCTTTGACGATGTTCGCGCATGAGATGTATCACGTTCTGCGGGGGACAGCTCCTTTGAACCAGATTCCCAGGGGCATGTCTCGCCAGCGTTTCGTCGGACTCCTGCTCGAGGAGGAGGTCGACTGTATGGAGTATGAGCTCGCGGTAGTTGCTGAGCTGATTGCCGCTGGTGTTCCTGTTGACGACTACACCATGAAGCGTTACCGCAATTGGCGGCGACGCGGGCGTGCAATGCTGCGCAAGCGAGTCGAAAAGCTCGAGACATCGACTACCGGTGAACGTTATCCTGATTACTACGGTCGCATCTACGATGAGGCCAAAGCACGCCGCCAAACCAAGAAATAGAGCGGCTCTTTAACAGTTTCCACGCAGGGACGCTTCGAGTGATGGTCGTGCTGCCGAAATTCATTTCGGCGGCCGACCATCTTCGCTCAAGCAAGCGTCAATGCGCGTTCGTTCGGGTCACCCGACCGGGCCTGAAGGCGCAAGGGAGGTTCTTTTATGAAAAAAATTCGCCGTCAATTTGGGGCCGAGTTTGCTGATGCACTCGCCCAATCCCCAACCTTGATGAAGGATCTGGCTGAGATTCGCGCTGCGGCGGTAAAAATCCGCAAACTGTCTGGGCGCTGTCAGGCATATTCAAACAGCCGGAAGATGACGATCTCGATTGCCGCTGAGTGCGATTTGAGCTACAAGCTGATCAGCCTTGCCCACGAAAAGGTGCATGTTCTGGTCAGTCCTACTGCCAATCCGGTGCCGGGCAAGACCAGCCGGCGAGCGTTCATTGATCTCTGCCTGGAGGCGGAAACCGATGCGATCGAGCATGAGGTGCAAGTCACCGCTGAGCTGCTGGCTTACGGGCTGAAGGTGGACGAGCACTCGCTGTCCTGGCTTCGCCGCTACAAGCGTGGCGGCAGAGCGGCCATTCGCAAGGCGATCGAGACTTCGTTTACATCCAACACTGGTGAAAGGTACCCGGAGTATTACGGTGGCTGGTATGACGAGGTCGTGAAGCCCAAGGAGCGGCTGCCGCTGACCGATGCCGGTGAAGAGGGCAGAAGGTTGATCGCTACTTGCTGCGGGTGCCCCCACCGCACCGCTGCTGATTGCGGTCCGGTCGCCAGGCTCGGCCGAGACTTCTGCCCTCGCTTTCGTTTTTCGAGTTGTGAAACACCGGTTCGACTCAACCTTCCGGTTGTCGATCGCGGCAACAAGCAGGAAGGTTCTCAATCATGAACGAGCAAACAATGCGCCCAACAACTGCCACCGTGATGATGCCCAGGGACACCAACGCCATGGGCAATATTTTTGGCGGCGTAATTCTCAGCCACATCGACCTTGCCGGGGCGGTCGCCGCCAGAACCGCTTGTAACAAAGCGGTTCTTCGGGTGGTGACGGTGGCGATGGACAAGGTTGTCTTCAAAAAGCCTGTGCTGGTAGGCGATGTGCTCGAGTGTTATGCCGAGGTGGTCCGGGTTGGCAAAACCTCTATCACCACTCACATCGAGGTGATTGCCGATCGCAACGGCAGGAAAATTCGGGTGACTGAAGCAGACGCCGTCTACGTGGCTGTCAACGCCAAGGGGCGTCCGGTACCGGTCGGCTGTAATGATCAGCCAGGGTCGAAGAAAGAAGACCAGCCTGGCTCCGGCTCGAAGGCGGGCTCCCAGTCCGGCAAGACTGCCGGCTCTTCCATTCAATCCGGCCGGGTCGCCAAAGGCGGCTGTCGAAAGTCCGGTTCTCGGTGACCCATACAAATAGGCGGGGCTCGACTCTGCGTCGGGTGCTTGCGGGTTTGCCCAGCCTTTCTTCGTTTGGAAAAGCGATCGATCGGCGCTGGGTAGAACCAGTAGTGAAGCGAGGCAGCAATGAAAATCCATCGAGCGACGCGCGAGTACGAAGAGTGGCTGAGCAAACAGCTCACAATCGTACCGGCCGATCTCAAGCTCAAGCACGCTCACATGTCGGACGACGCTTTCGTCTTCTTGCGGGCGACCTTCTATCGCTGGGCCCAGCACTGGCCACGTATCTGCAAAAAGCTCAACGCTGCGCCGGTAGTGAATTCACTGGCTGACGCGCACATCGAGAATTTCGGTACCTGGCGAGATTGCGAAGGGCGCCTGATCTGGGGCGTCAACGACTTCGATGAAGCGTACCCACTGCCCTACAGCAACGACCTTGTGCGGTTGGCGACCAGTGCCTACCTCGCCATTGCCGACAGGCGTGTCTCGATTCGCTTCAAGGACGCTTGCAAGGCGATTCTCGAGGGCTACAAGAAAGGCTTGAGCCGAGGTGGTCGTCCGTTTGTGCTAGGTGAAGAGCATCCCGAATTGCGCAAGATGGCCCTTGGTGTTCTGCGCGATCCGGTTCATTTCTGGCAAAAGCTCGATGGGCAAACCGGCAAGATCGAGCCGAACAAGGTGCCGGAGCCGGTAACGTCCGCGCTCGACAAAATGATGCCGGAGCGGGAGCTCAAATTCAATCTTGTCACGCGCAGAGCCGGTGAGGGGAGCCTCGGGCGGGAGCGCGTCGTGGCCCTGGCCGTCTGGCGCGGTGGTCGGATTGCACGTGAAGCCAAGGCTCTTGCTCCTTCTGCTTGGACCTGGGCCAATCCAGCCGGAGCAAATACTGCCAGCATCAAGTATCGCCAGATTCTCGAAAGCGCCATCCGCTGTCCCGACCCGTTCGTTTCGGTGGTAGACCGCTGGGTCATTCGTCGCCTCGCGCCGGATTGCTCGAGAATCGATCTCTCCGCTCTTCCGCAAGAGCGTGACGAACGGCTGCTACTGAATGCAATGGGCTTCGAGATCGCCAACGTTCATAGCGGCAGTGGACCAGTAGCGGCCCGGGCTGTACTGAACGATCTTAAGCAACGACGCGATGATTGGTTGCAATCAGCCGCGGAAGCGATGGCTGAGGCAACGCTCAAGGACTGGAAGTCCTGGCGGCAGAAGAACGAGTCAGACCGGTAGCGCCCTTTCTTGAAAGCAATCATCGCGCTGATATCCAGCCGGCGTCTTCTTCTGGTCGCCTGAATTTCCCCAGGGGCGGCGCGTGGCGTCGCCCTGAGCCGGCGGTTTTGCAAGATCGCCCTCAATTGCCTGTACAAGGCCCTGGCCTAAAGGGTGTTTTAAATGTTCAACGAATTCTTTGGGTTGCCGCAAAGGCTGTCCCAGCTGAGCGGAAGCGTGCGCGAAACTTTCGCCGCGTTTCGTAATCGAGACTTCCGCATCTACAGCGTCGGGCAGCTGGTCTCACTTACCGGCACCTGGATGCAATCAATCGCACTCAGCTGGATGGTCTACCAGATGACCGGTTCAGCACTCACTCTGGGAATCGTCTCTTTTGCCAGTACGGTTCCAGTGTTGCTCCTTTCATTTTTCGCCGGCGCGGTAGCTGACCGCTACGACCGCAAGCGAATCATCATGATCGCTCAGTGTATCGAGATGCTGCAAGCGGCGACACTGGCTGTTCTGGTGATTACCAACCAGTTGACCGTGCCGTTGGTGATCATTCTGGCTGTTCTATTGGGCTTGTGCAGCGCATTCGAAATGCCTGCCAGGCAGACCTTCGTACCTGCGCTGGTCAAAGACTCCGAAATGGCCAATGCAATCGGGCTCAATTCGGCGCTCCTCAATGGCGCGCGTATGTTCGGACCGGCACTGGCCGGTGTCGTGATCGGTTTGTTCGGGGCCAGCACTTGCTTCATTTTGAACGCTGTGAGCTACCTGGTTGCATTCATCTCGCTTTACTTCATTAGCGCCGGAAGTAAGAAGCCGATCGAGAACAAGAAGCCCGTGCCCCAGACTGCGCAGAGACTCTGGCAGATCCTCAAAGAGTCGGAAGCGGTCGACATTCTCTACTTGACGGCGGCAATCAGCATCTTCGGCTTTCAGTTCAATGTCTTGATGCCGGCGATTGTAGGCAGCCTCCTGCTAGGCGATGCTCAGCAGCTCGGGCTGATTACGGCCGGCATGGGCGTCGGCTCGCTGGTAGGTTCTTTGCTGATCGCCAGTCGGGGCAGCCGGATCAACATCAAGCGTTGGCTGGGCTTCGGCTTGCTCGGGCTGACCGCCGCCATCGCTACCATTGGCTGGTCGCATTCGTTTGCGGTCTCGCTGGCAGCAGCTGCTGTGGCCGGATTCTGCTTTGCGTTTCATTTCGGGGGCTCAAACTACACAATTCAAATGAGCATTCCCGAAGAGGTTCGCGGGCGGGTGATGGGGATTTACACCTTCTTCGTCGTGGGGCTAGCACCGTTTGGTGCCTTGATGGCCGGTTGGTTAGCCAGCAATTTCGGTTTGACGCCGACCATCTCCCTGTCCGCCCTCGGCTGTGGTGTAGCGGCAATGATCTACCTCCGGCGTGTGAAGGCGAATCCGCCTGTTAAGCCGTCCCAGCCGAAAGGCTGAATGTCCACAGGCAAACGTGTAATTTCAGGCGGACGGGCAGCGATTTCAATTGCTCCCGTCCGTTTTTTTTTGAGTTTTTCTAGTAGTTGTTATAGTAAGTGGCGATGTATTCTGACCGTACTGAGAATGTGAACACACGTGTTCACAAATTCCGATTCGAACCGGCTTACTTTTTTGTCGATCATTTGCTCGTCCAATCAATCTATTTTTGGGAAAGACTTTATTGGTTGAAGTACGCTCAAGGAGATCCGGCTGGTAAGAAATGATTTCAGTTGCTCGAGCTACTTTCTGTGTCCTGTTGCTCGTCAGTTTTGTTCTGGCTTTGCCTGGGCTCGCCGATGAGATTCGCAAGGGAGGTTTCGCTTCGGCGGTCGGGGAGTTTTACCGGCTGCGGAGTATTGAGAAATCCGAGCCGCGTAAGCTGTGGAAATCAACCTTGGATGATGCGGTCAAAGCTACCGCTGCCGGTGATAACAAGACCGCCGAAGCGATGTTCAGAAAAGCTTTGAAAATAGCACGGGACAATCAACTGCCGCCGGCAAAGTCAATTTTGGCGCTTGATGGACTGAGCAATCTTTGCCTGAAAGCTCACCGCTGTTCGGAAGCGGAAGCGTTCTTGAAGTCCAAGCTGATGCTGTTGCCGAGTGACAGCAGTCTCTACGCTGGGCAATTAGTGCCCACCACTCTCGCTCTCGGACTTACATATCGCTGTCTTAATAAGAAGGAGCTGGCGATCAAGCAATTCAGGCTGGTGCTGGATCTCGAGCAAAAGAGCAGAGTAACCAGATACAGTCGGATTGCTGCATTCCGTCTAGCCGAGAGCTATCAGTCCGTTGGCGATCAGAAAAGGCAGGAAGTTACCTGTCGCTGGTTTCTTCAGGTGCTGAATCAGCCAGAGACGCAAGATGATGTAATGTTCTGGACCTGCCGGATGCTAGGAGACATCTGCCTGGGCAAGCGCGAATTCAAGGAAGCGGAACGCCTGTTTGAGCAGTGCTTGCAAATGCCTGCGGATACGAAAGGTCTGTCTTTCAAGGACCAGATAGCAATCCTCAGGTTGCTTGGCGATTGTTACCTTTTGCAGGGACGTCTGGTCGAGGCGGAAGATTGTTATCGCAAAGGGCTAGCTAGAGCCGGAAGCCGAAAGGATCTAATTGAGCTTAGCTGCGGGCTGCAATTAGGTCTCGCCGATGTCCTTACGGCGACGCAGAAGTATGAGGAATCTGAGCTGTTATACAAGAAAGCTTTGGCTGATCTGTCTGTGCTTCCGGGACAGAATGACAGAGTCCTGGCCGAGCAGATGCAGCGGTATGCCAAGCTTCTAAAAGTCACCGGACGCAAGCGAGAGTATGACAATCTCCAGCAAAAGAGATTAAAGATGCTGAGAAGAGCGGCATTGAACTCGGGAAAGCGGTAGACATCTGCCGGTTTTCTTGGCTCGATTGTTAGTTCTGCAGGCGAATCAACTCCTTCACGATCTCGCTTGCTTCCTGGAAGCGAGACGCCCGGAAGTAGGCCTGTCCGACTATCCCTAAACGAGACGCCAGATTGGTTGTGTCGCAGACCTTCCGATTGTTGAAATAGTCCAGAACATGCTTAACGTGTTCATTCGAGAGCGCAAACCGCTGCTGCATGACGTAGCATTCGGCTAGTAAGAGATTGATCTGGCAGAACAGATCGTCGTTTTCCCTTCTGGCATTCTTCATAATCTGCTGCGCTCGCAAAGCTAGAAGCTCTGCCTTTCGGGGGCGACGCTCTCCCAGATAGACGAAGCTCAGCCCAACTAGGATTGATATTAAGTAACCGTCGGAGTCGGCTGTCTTGCGAGTTAGTGTTAGTGCGTTGCGATACAACCGCTTTGCCATTTTTCGATTGCCTTGTGACTGCGCAGAATGAGCAGATGAGAGATAGATACTGATGGTTTTGTCAAAAATGCGGTCGAGCGAAATGTCCATTGCAATCCTTCCGGTAGATTTTGATCAGAGCTGAGTGCTGCGGGAGGTTTCGCGGCAAGCGATAGGCCTTGCTGCGAAGCATAGGCACGGCTGGTCAAAGGCAGGTCAAAGTGCTTGAGTAACCATTGCGCTTTATCACAAGTAGCGCTTCGGTGCCGATTGGCTCGACGGCGGAGATGTCTTGCCAATACTGCATCTCGGGTACGCTGCGCAAGCTCGCGCAGCGACTGATTCCAACTTTGTCCTCCCTAATTAGGCTGCCGTTTTCGTAGACGATCGCAGGAATCGCTAGGGTCAGCGAAGCAGAGAGCGGGAGGAAAATAGATGGCTACAGAGACGTGCATTGAAAGCAATGAGAATCAAACAGTTACTAGGACAGATCGCAGTGAAAATGCAATCGATGAAGCCAGCTCGGGCAAGGGCGATCTAATCGGAAAACAGAGACAGCATTCGGACAGCCTCAAGAAGGGTGCCAAAAGCGGGATTACGGATAGCTTCGGTAAGCCGGACTTTTTCGATAGTTCGACCGCTAAGTCAGCTGACTACAGCGCCGCCTATCAGCACGGCGATCTCGTTGCCGCTTACCAACGCGTCCGTGACTCGCAGCTGGCTACCGGTGAAATGCAGCCTGGCGTAGATCAGCCTCCCGCAGCCGGAGATGTCCAACCCGGAGCAAACGGCGACAAACAGCCGGACTTTGGAGGTATCGACCCGGTGGGCGATTCAGGCAAACCTCCGCTCGGTGATGTACAGCCAATCGACGCGGTGGCCGTGGTGGATCACGGACCCGGCAAAATGATCGAGAAAAATTCAGAGCTCGAGGTGAGCTACAACAAAGCGCTTGGAATGAAGGTGACAACTTTGCCCGATGGCACGATGGTCAGCGAAGACCGACAGGGCAATAAGATCGTCGATTCAACAGACGGCTCTTCAACGCGATACAACGCTGCCGATGGTTCGATCACTCATACAGATAAGGATGGTACCGAAACTACGATTCCCAAAGGTGTCAGTCACACAGTCGACGACAAAGGTACGCAGACAGTGGTGAAGTCTGATGGCTCCATCATTGTGGTCACTAAAGATGCCGATCGAACGGAATTCAACACCGACGAATCCGTCGTTCACTACGACCGCAACGGAAAGCAGGCGGAAACAGTGACGGTCGATGAAAATGGAGCAGTCTGGAAGACCAAGCCAGATGGTTCCTGGTCGGAGAAGAAGCAGGATGGCACACTGGTTGAGTTCGACAAGAAAAAGGACGAGAAAAAGACCACTCTTCCCGACAAAACTGAAGTAACGGAGTACGGCGACGGCACGAAAGTAGTAGCGCTGCCGGACGGACTCCAAACGATTCGCTACAACCCGGACAAATCGGTGACTTCGGAAACCAAGCACAAGGATGGCAGCATCACCAGCACTTCTGTTCCAGAAGGTGGCAGCCATGCCGTAACCCGCGATGGTACCCAAGCCGTTGTCGATAGCGATGGCAAGATAATTGTGGTCGACAAGAACGGCAATCGCTCTGAGTTTTATTCAGGCAGAATCCTGCGTCGCTTCGATCCTGCTGCGAAGGAGCTTCCGTAAGGACGGACGTCAGAAATAGGAAGAGGCTAGCAAGAGAGAACGATTGGAGTGGGGCTTCTCCCACTCCAATCGTTCTTAATAGATTGCAACCGAACGGTCTATCTACAGCCGTTTGCATATAACCTGTTGTAATCCTCCTGCGCGAGAAAAAAGCTCTGGTCCCTCAACGGCAGGCTGGTGGATAAGGCAGAGCTAAATTCACCGGGAAAACATCTCGAAGATCTAGGAGCGCGCTGGAAGTATTGACGGGGGGTCAACTTATGTCGGTTCAATTGGACAGTTCGAAAGAAAGTGTGCTGACGGCAACCATGCACTCGAGCAGCGGTGTTAAGTCCAAATCAGCTCATTCACAGATTGTCCAACATAAGCCGCCTGTTGAGCAGCGGCCTGTTGTTGAATCTTCTCCGGGTGAGCTGTCGCTGAATACTACTCTCTGGTTTATAGTTTGCGGCCTTCTCCTGGCAGTTACCGGAATTTCCTTTTCATTTGGTTGGTTTCTTGCGCCGTTGCAGTTCTGCGCAACGATCGCTGCGTTGATTGGTTCTGGTGTAGCCTTCATAGCCGGGTCAATGTCCTGGCCACAAGGTGCATCACCAAGCGATTATGACTACGAACAATCGAATGATTGGGAGCCAGTTCAGAAAACACTCAATTCAGCACTCTGGTTTGTCTTTGGCGGAATTTGTCTGGGCGGAGCAATGGTTGGCATAGCTGCTCACGCAGTCACAATTATGGCTGTCTGCTTGGGCTCTGCACTGGTTAGCTGCGTAACGGGCTACGGTATCTGGGAAGTCTAAACTCCTCACGGCAGCTTGCCTGCCCTGGAAGTTGTCAGAATCATTGGACGATTGTTTCGAGAGCTTTTCTCTAACTACCCGATGAAATCCGGGCATTGTCGATTGAATCGTCATTGGTAGAGAGCGTAAGCTGCACTCCAATAGGTGAAATCCGATTCCGCGCCGAGAAGAATTTTGGGGTGTTCGCGCGAGGTATCGCTAGCGACTCTGAATACCCCACGAATTGACATGCGATTCGCTCGCTGTGGTTTGCGGGAGCTGCGCTAGGTTTTAAACGCTTTCAAAATGATGTACGCCCGGTCTTTGCTCGGCTGTCCTGAGACTACTATGATATGAGGCGGGCTGAGGTAAACCTGATTCAGGAAAGGAGCCCTGAGCTCAAGTCTGGAAGACCAGGTGCTCTTACTTTCCCATTACGAGGGAGAGGTTAGACGCCAGACAATATTGCCGCTCTGGCAAAGAGCGACGCATGAATTGTTCCCCGTATCCTGCGGCTACGGAGGTTGCCGTTGTAGTACCACTGGTATGTATTTACGTTGATAATCTGCTTGTATTAGCAAACCACTTTAATTTAGTTTGGATTATCTTTAACTCGTTTCATCTCCTGGGAATATCGATAAACCTGCCAATCTAAGCCAGTTTCATTAGCTTGAACATTCAATTTGGCAGGTGGTTACTGCAGCGGCTCACTTCGGCGAATCTGATTGCGTGTCATCGGTTGGTGCAATCGTGCGCCGAGTCACCTTTACGAATGCGCTTGGCGTTGTTGCGCTAAGGCTTGCATTCTCGTTTAAAGAAAGGAGGTGGTTGATGAGGATCAGTCTCCTGGTCAACTGTGTCTGAATACGGGTCTAATTTAGCTCCCGTGCGGAGCCCAGACTCGGAGAAGCCCGGCCGCCGACGTCGGTCCTCTTCTGTATCAACCTGGTTCTGGATGGTCTTCTCGAGCGCCGAGAGCCAGGTTAGAGTCGGCACTCGCAACAACCCTTGTGTTTTGAGTCCATTCCTTGTCGTCCACGGGGGAACAGCTATGAAAGCCGATGCCTATCACCGGCGTGCACTCTCGCTCGTGCAAGCAGTCGCCAAGTTTCGCGATAGTGCACTTAACGAGCGCCTGCAGGACAGGCTCGACAACATCCGCCACACGCCGACTCCGAAAAGCGCTGCCGGCGCCTACTCGATGCTCGGGCTCACTCTGATTGTGTCGGCCCTGGCTTGGTACTTCGGCGGCTTTCAAATCGTCGCTTCGGAGCTTCCGGCTTTCCTCAAAGGCCACGCGCTCGAACTCAGTCGCGGCAACCAGATTTTCGCTACGAGTCTGTCCGTGATTGTGGTCAGCATCGGGTGTGCCATCCTCTCGGCCGTTCTCGTCTCATGCCTGGTCGGCTCCAGCGACGGTGAGCATGCTGTTGCCAAAGAACTGGCAAATATGAGTCCCGGCAATCAGTTCGGCAATCTTCTCTTGGTGGTCTTACTGGAAGAGCTGATTGCTCGCTGGTTCTTCCTCGGGCTGCTGACAAAAATCAATTTCTTGAGCGGGCCGAGCGGCTTCTATGCCCTGTTCTTCCTGGGCAACGCAGTCTGGGCGGCGGTGCATCTCACCAACTTCATGGATCCGAAGGATCGCAGCCTCTGGCGAGTTTTGCCGCAATTCGTTGCCGGCGTGCTCTTCACCTACGTATTCGTCAAGTTCGGCTTCTTTGTCGGAGTCGCTGTGCACCTCGGCTACAACGCGCTGCTCTTTTCTTTGCACAAGCGTGAGCCGGTTACCTGGGAAGATGTCGCGATGACGGTCTACAGCGGAATGCTGGCTCTGTTCGCATACTCATGCATCACCAAGCCGATGACGGACCTGTCTTTCTGGTTCAATGACAGCGAGGCGACCTTCGTCATTCCTGGTTGGGGTCACTGGGATTATTTCAAGTCCGCGGTGTTCCTTCAGATGACGCTGTCGTTCGTGTTTGGCGCGTTGCTGTTCGATCGCCCACTGCCGCTTGAAGAGCAGGAGGACAAAGATAGCAATCCGCTGCGCTATCTGTTGGTGATCGCCGGGGCTTTCCTGGTCGTGCTGTCGTACTACGGGCTTTATTGGGTCTCCGGGCTGCTCACGACGAACACGGAGGTGCGAGTGATTCTGGTAGCAGTGCTACTGGCCTGCTGCGACCGCGGGCGCAGCGGATCTTCGGTCGCTCGCTCCTTCTGGTGCACTGTTCCAAGCGTGTTCGTCTCCTTGTGTGTGCTGGAAGCGGTCGGCTTCTGGTGGGGGGGCACGTTAGTTTTCTTGAGCTACCTGATCAATCTGCCGCTACTGGCGTTGAACAAGGCCCGGGTGGACTAACTCTCGGCAGTACGAACAAGTCACGCCATCAGGTTTGTGACTCATCTTCCTGGCCGCTCGCTGCGACAGCTCAACTTTCCCGTCGGGAGTCAGTTTTACTCAGAACTGCCTCCCGATAACTTCTTTGAAATTACAATACTATTGCATATGGTGGAAATTTTCAAAAATTCGAGAGCTTACCGCAGGACTTTCGACTGTCGCTGGGAGTGGCTCCTAAGGGAGCCGCTCCCAGCGCTAGTGTTTTACATATTGGCAAACAGAGCATCGGTTGCGTCGCTCTGCCGCCAGCTGTTGTTACTTATGAAAGCTCGCGAAGTACTCGTCTAAAGCAGCTCGATCGAGTTCGCTTTGCCGCTTGGTCGAAGACTTCTCTTCATTGCAGGCGACTGGAATGAGAAGCCCGAGTGCTAGAGCTGCAACCGAGTAATCCAGCGACGAACCGCCGCCCGACTCTGGCGCGAACTCGCAGCCGTAGGTCGTTGCCATGACCTCACCCAGGTTCGCCCACTGGTGGTCCAGCAGGCAATCGGGAGCAGCGCTGACTTTGCCTGCAGTCACTTCAACCTTCAGCTCGGCGGCTCCGTTCTCGCTGCCGTCGTTGACGACTACCTTCACAGTGTACGTTCCCTTTCGGGCGTACTTGTGGCGTAGCTTGAACGATTTGCCGTCGAGCTTGAGCGGTTTCACCGCAGAGCCATCACCGTAGTCAACCGTTGCTGTCCAGCTATTCAAGCCTGGATCCAGGAATTCTCCGCTGGCGGAGAATTCCTGACCATCCGTTATCTGGCGATCGCCGGTAAGCGTCACGGAAGGAGCGATGTTTGCCACAATTACGCGCATGCTCTTGTAGCCGACAGCGCCCTTGTTGTCGATCACCTTCACATACACTTCGTACTCGCCGGGCTTTTCGTATTTGTGTTTCAGCGTAAAGGTCTTGTCGACGCGTAAGGGTAGCGCCTGCCAACCCGTATCATCTCCGAAGTCGACGAAACCGATGTGTGAATCTCCAGGATTGGGATCGTTGAAGTAGCCGTCCTGGATGAGCGTATCGCCTTCATCGAGCAGGCGAGTGCGCTCGTCTTCGCACAGGAATTCGTAATAGACTTCCGGTGGCTGATTCAGCTCCATTCCTCCGCCGGAGATGTTTCGCCAATAGTCCTGCTCCTGGAGCCTCAAGTCCTGGCCCGGCAATGTCCCGCGTTGCTGATTCAGCGTCGGCGCGGGCGGCAAAAACTGTTGGTTTTCCGGTGGATTGAAGAACCACAGCGGCAAGACTAAAGGCCGCACAGTCACATTGAACGCCGCTCGATTGGACGTCTCATCGTCGAAGACTGTTACCACGACTTGATAGGTACCGGGATGAGCGTATTGATGCGAGAACGTGAATTCCTTTCGGTTCGTCTGGAACTGCTGGACAACACCGTCGCCGAAGTCGATGCGAACCGTCCAGGGCGCATCAGCACCAGGGTCGGTGAAGTTAGCTGCTCGGTTGAGCGGTTGCTGGTAGTCGAGCACGACGTTGCCGCCCGCCTGTGGTGCTGGCGCGACGTTTCTGACCAGCACTTCGAAGTGCGCTGTGCCAACCGCGCCGAATTCATCAATGACCGTGACGGTCCCGCGAAAAACACCGCCTGGCTGGTCGGACGAATCCTGCGCAAAAAAGTGAGTGAGCGGCACTACTCCAGGCGCAGCCAGCTGAGCGATCAGGGGTGTACCGCCGGTACCGTAGTCGATCACGATCGTCCAAGGTCCGTGACCGGTAGCATCAGCGAACGTAGCATAGGAGCGCCAGAAGGTGCCTTCGTCAATCGCGTCACGAATGGGAGGTAATACAGTCGGCACAGCGTTGACGACATGAACGACGAAAGTGTCCGCGCCGGCGCTGTCGTCATCATTGATCGTAATCGTCACCACATAGTCGCCGGGCTGGTTGAAAGCCGGAGTCGTCAGTGTAAACGTCTTGCTGTTGCTGTCGACGCTCAATGCACCGCTGGAAACGACAGTTCCGTTCAAGCTGATCGTCCACACTCCGTTCCAGGGTGCATCCGCGCCAGGGTCTGCGAAGAACCCACCTTGGGTAATGCTCTGGTCCTGACCTGCCCCGATCGTGAGATCGGCTCCGGCATCCACAACTGGCGCGACATTAAGTACTGTCACTGTAAAGGTGGCGCCTCCTGTCGCACCGAATTCGTCGGAGACGGTGATGGAGCCGTGGTAGACGCCGCCGGGCTGGTTGGAGGAGTCCTGAGAGTAGAGGTGAGACAGCGGGATGGCACCTGGGCTGGCGGCCGAGTAAGTAACCGGGGCAGAGCCGTCGCCGTAGTCGATGGTGACGGTCCAGGGACCTTGTCCGGTGTTGTCGGAGAAGGAGCCGCTGGCGGTAAAGGTGCTGCCTTCGATGATGCAGCCGTTGTCTGGTGCCACCACTTCGGGCGGACAGTTGAGGACAGTCACCTGGAAAGAGCGGTAAGTGACGGTGTCGTCGTCGCAGAGACCGACGCGGACCTCGTAGACACCGGGCTGAGTGAAGGTGAAGGGAGCAAGAGTGATGGTCTTGCCGTCCTGGTTGGTGGTGACCGCGGTGGTGCCGACGACCTGACCATCAGAGAGGCGAATCACCTGAGCCGGACCGGGAGTGAGCCAGAAGCCGCCGTCGGAGCCGGGGTCGGTAAAGGGAACGCTGAGCCTGCCAACACTCTGACCAACCAGAATCGTCTCGTTGGGCAGAAGGCTGAATGCGGGAGCCACGTTGTTCACCAACACTTCGAACGACGTGGCTCCCGTCACCCCGTACTTGTCGGTCACCGTGATGGTGCCATGGTAGACTCCGCCGGTTTGGTTCGATGAGTCCTGCGGATAGAGGTGACTGAGCGAGATCGAGCCAGGACTGGTCTTCTGGCTGGTGATCGGGGTTGTACCGTCACCGTAATTGATAACCACTGACCAGGGACCGTAATTGGACGCATCGCTGAAGCTGGACGAACCAGTGTAGGTGCTGCCTTCATTGATGTTTCCTTGAGCCGGTCCGCTGACAGGAGGCGGAGTTCCGTCAATGATTGTGGCGATTCTCGGGTTGGGAGCGTCGATCAGCGTGCCGACATTGTTGACGAGCTTCACGTAGAACTGCTGGCTGCCCGTGTTGATTGGGTTGTACGGAATAGGAATGTCTGCCGAGAAGGGCGTGACTGTGCTGCTGTTATTGACGGTGATCGAGAAGTGTTGGACGATCGGGGTGAAGTCCACGTTCGCTTTGGCAAAGCCTGTGCCGGTACCGCTCTCGATCGCGATCAGATCCCAGCTCGCGGTGCCATTGATTTGCGTAGCACTGCCGGTAACATGAAGGACGGTCCCGGTCGGCGACTCGACAACGATTGGTATCGTATCGAGCCGAATGTGATGAGGGTTCACGCGTTCTTCGAGTTGCTCCACCTGCGGAGTAAAACGAGACCTTCTGGTGTTTTGGTTATTGCGAACCGGCAAATTGGCTCGCCTCTGGCGCCAGGGCTTACGAAGAAGTTCGGTGATAGTCATTGATTGTTTCCAATCGCTAGGTTGACGAAAGTGAATCCGTTCCTATTTCAACGTGTTCAGTCCATTGCTTGAACGATAGGCGGGACAATTCAAGTGCAAACTCTGATTCAGCCTTCTGCTGGACCAACTGATGGCAGTCAACACATCGGTAGGACAAATCAAAGTCGCTGGCATAAGCACAGCTCGAATCGAGCCGGGCTGAGTCCTGTCATTCAAATGAAGCAGTGCTTCTCGGGGTAATCAGTTTCCTTAGTAAGAGAGGCAGAGATAGAACTAGAGGCTAATAGCTTATCAAGAAGCGGTTTGCTGTAATTACTAAATTATTGCGAAAAGATAAGACCACTAAACTTATACGAAAACTGCTGTGACACTGAAATTAATTGAATCCAGTGAGTCCCGGGAGGAGGGAATAAGCTTGCTGGATGTCAACCGTTAGGGAGCTTTCATTAGCGTGCAGGCCAAGTTGCCCGCGCTATCTCGCGAGAGTCGCTCTTGAGGCTCTGTTTGGCAAGTTAGCTCCCGGTTGATCGCTTCGAAGAAGATTTTGCCAAACCCACCTAATTCTTGCGGCTGTCACGTGGAGTGTCTCTCTGGCGACCTTCGGCCAGCTTCGTGCGCATTGGTTAAGGAGGATTATATGACGATCGAAAGTAACTTGGAGAGCGCTAGCAGTTCGGCTGGCTCGTCAATTGATCATTACGAAAGCATCTTTGAAGAAGCAAGCAGTGGACGAGTTAGCCTGGTTGAACAACAGAAGAATCATAGCGATCAGCTTAAGTCAGGCAAGAAAAGTGGGATCACAGGCTCATTCGGCAAGCCAATGATCGTTGACAGCACCGCAGCACTGGGCGGTGAAAAGGAAGGAGTGCAGCGCGCAAGCTCGTCGACTTCAGATAGCCCAGCGGTGTTGAAGATGTTGCCCGGAGAACTTAAGCTGGAAACGATTCCAGAGCATGCGCGCACGCCGGAAGATTATGCGGTCTCCGGCCGAGAGTTCCTTTCGCGCGGCAAGCATCAGCAAGTAAAGGAATTCCGCCAAGACCGGGCGCAACCAGTCGGTGATGCGGGAGTTGCTCCAGCCGTTGACGGCAGTGTCCGGCCGGCCGGAGAGGTAAGACTTGTCGAGCAGAAAGCCGACTCCTTGCTGGACTTTGGCAACATTATTGATAAAGATTTGGACCTCTCGATTCATTCCAATCAGGAGCGGAAAATTCGATATGTGCCACTTGCAAGTGGCATCCAGGTGTTTGAGGAAGGAAATGGCTCGAAGGAGGTTGTAACTAATGACGGGTTGTCCATTCGTTTCGAGCCTGCTGAGCGCATCGTAAGCATCAAGACCGCAGACCAGTCAATCATCAAGGTGCCGTTGAGTTCTATCGAGGGCAATCCGCTTAGCTTCTCCGACAAGGAAGGCACGATCATTACTCTGAGTTCCGAAGGCAGAATTGTAATTAAAGAGAAGGATGGTCTTCGGACCGAGTTTAATGATGGTGGCTCGGACGTGGATCAACGTCCGGCAATTGTTCGTTATGACAGTCAGGGCCGTGAAGTGCTGCGCGCAATAGTTGATCGTGAAGGAACCGTTTTTAAATCGACTGCTGATGGCTCCTGGTCTCAAAAAAAAGAGAATGGTATGTTGATCTATTTCGACAAGCAACAAGATTTAGTGAGGACTGTTCTGCCGGATCGAACTGAAATAGCTGAGTGGGGAGACGGCCGGAAAATGATCGAGACTGCCGAATCTGTTTACTGGCTGAGACAGGAATCCGACGGCTCATACAGTCTAAAGACGATGAGGAAGAACGGCGAAATTTCCGAGAGATTGCCGGTGAACGAAACTGTCTATTTCGCTACTGACGATCGGTCGCTGCAGCTGGCGATCGGTAGCGATGGCCAGGTCTACTTGAAAGATGGCAACGGCAACTACTCTTTATTTCAGTCCGATCGAACCGCGCACCATTTCGATTCCCAGGGTAAGGAAATTCCCTGAAACGTGCCGTAAGGCAACAACTATGAACAGCCCGTTTAATCAAAATTTGCCTGCACGCTAAGCGAGACGAATCGCTTGGAATGCACATTTCGCGCCACGCCTTGCTCAAGATACTAAATGTGATAATAAAGTGAGCGAACAAAAAATAAATGAGTAAGGCGAGTCGAGGAGAAGCAACGGCTGCCGTTGCTTCTCCTCGACGAGAGTTGCCTGCCGGAGATCTCAGACGCGGTGGCGGTCCGCGAAGAAGGCACCGACCGCGAAGGCAACGCAGAAAAGCGCCAGGCGGCCGAACCAGATGGCAAGGAAGGCCGGCAGCAAGGCCGAAAGGGCGCCGGCGACCGCCGCCAGGCTGACGGCCGCCGCCATGACGACGAGCAGAACGAGCCCGCCGCCCTCTTTGAATTCACCGGACTTCACCGCACCGTAGCCGATCAGGGCGCCAGCAGCGAGACACAGGAGACTGAACATGGTCTTTCCTCTAAGGTGAGAGTGATTGGATGGCGTTCCTTGCGCCGGCGAAGCACGCTCGTGAGCAGGTCGAAACGAGAGAGTTTGAGTTCGATACGAGCGCTTCAGCTCTTCTTGAGTAGTCGCGCCTTGTACTTTTCGAGCACTGCTTTGCGCGGCGTAAACGGGCAGACCCAGCCGTCGCCGGCCTTGTGCAGCTTGCCCGAGTAGACGCGCGCTTCACCGCCGGTGGTGTCGGTTGCGGTCGGCAGCGATGGATTGATGGTGCCCTGGAAGATCTCGTCACGCATGCGAACCTTCCTGGTGAACTGGTCGAGCGCGCCCTCCTCTTTCAGCCGCCGAATCTGGGATTCGGGGTTGAAGATGAGCACCGGGAAGGCGAAGCGCCGCGAGAAGCGTGAGCTGCCCGCGTGCATGCCGACCACGAAGAAGGCGGTCTTCTGGAATGAGAAGGCGAAGTTGGCGCTGGCCGGGTCCGGCGAATATTGTGGATCCCAGTCGTCCACGTCGTGATCGTGCATGAGCTGCAGATGCTGCCAGAGCAGGTCTTCGAAGTCGTCCTCGGACGAGAGCTGCGGGCGCTTGAAGACGGCGATGAAGGTGGTGAAATTTCCCAGCCGCTCGTACTCCTGGCAGAAGCGCTTGAGGTCGGCCCCCATCGCGGCGACCGAACCGATGTGAGCGAGCTGCTTGTAGAAGCCGAAGCGGTAGGTGCCGTGCACGAATGCCGCCCGCGCTCCCAGGCAGGGGTAGTACTCGTTCAAGACGAACGCTCGCAATTGATCGTGAGCGATCTCGCCCTGTCTGGCGATCGGCTGATCGTCCTTGCTGGGCCAAAGACGGCCGGGAGGAATGATGCGCAGCAGCTTGGCCTGATGCGGGTTGTCGACCTCCTTCTGTTTGACGAGTCCGGCGTAGCAGCTGTGAGGCTGCGCTTCGCTGCCGTCGAAGAGCGAATTGCCTTGGGTGACCAGGTCCGGTAGTGAATCAAGCATTGGGCGGCGTTCTTCCGGGTCAGGCCGGGGAGTTCGTCCCAGGCTCCTGCCCTTCGGGGCCGGCGTTGATGGCTCAGCCATAGAGTTCTCCTTCACAAGGTTTGTGTTTGAAAACAGCCGGCAAGGTGCGGGCTCGGCGAACGAATCGCTTTACCCGCACCGCTTCGGCGTTAGAGACATCAGCCGGCCAGCACCAGCCGGGCAGCCTGGAGGTCGAGATCGAACTCCTTGGTGCCGACCTTGTCCCGCAGAAAGCTCGGGAGCAGATCGGGATAGGAGCAGGTCTGCGCGGCGATCACCGACTGCGCCTTGCGCTTGGCGCGAATGGCAGTGGTGGCCTGCCAGATGCCAAGCGTCTCCAGCACCGAGATGCTGCGCGAGAGCACCTCGGCAACCAGAAAGCCGAAGTCGCGGTTGGAGTAGCTCGCCGTCTTGGCGATTACCTGGTCGAACTCATCATCGGGGATGATGATGTTCTTGCGGGCAAACAGCGCCTTGACGAACTCCTTCCGGTCATCGCCTTCCAGATCGAAGATCGGAATCTGAACCGGCGAGCGCGACAGGATGTCCGGGTCCAGCTCGTCGGGTCGGGAAGTGGCCAGCAGCCAGATCACCTTGCCGAACATGCTGGGGTCACCCTGGAGCGCAATCAGGTTGCCGGCTAGGCGGCGCTCGGTCTCGTGCGTGTCGCTCTTGTGGACGGAGCCGAACTTGGTGTGGGCTTCATCCACGATGATCAAGATGTTGCCGAGCGACCGCAAGAGCAGTTGCAGCTTCTCGAAGACGGAGTCCGTCTCGCCGAACCACTTGCTGCGCAGTCCGGTCAGCTCGAGCACCAGCCGCCCGGACTCCTTGGCGTAGGCTTCGGCCTGGAAGGTCTTGCCGCCGCCGTTGGGTCCGGAGACGATCACGACCGGCACGGCCGTCGCCTTGTTCTCGCAGCGCTTGAAGGTGTGGCGCCAGATTTCGCCGGTCTTCTTGTAGCCGACGACATCGCCGGCGCTGTGCTCGATGTACTTGAGCTTCGCCACTCCTTCCAGCTGGGACTTCACCACCGATGCCAGCTGATTGATCACAGCCTTGCGGCTGATCTTCTTGCCGGTCCGGCTGGCAGCTTTGAGCAGCTCTTGCAGAGCGGTCAGCGGCAGTCCGGCCGTTTCGGCGATGAAGCGGTCGAACGGCATCTCGAAGTCGACCGGTTGCGCGGTGCCGCTGACGGTGTTGAAGCTCTTGATGAACTTCTCCCGTTCGGCCGCTTCCGGCATGCCAATCTCCACGCAGTCCACCGAAGGCAGGCTGGTGATCCGGGTGTTGATCTGGCTCTTGGTGTCGGCCACCAGGATGATCAAGTGGTTGCTGTTCTCGAACCAGGGGGCGCTGGCCAGGTTGAGGAAGGTCACCAGCCGCTGGCGATCGAGCTCGGAGAGCCGGTCGAAGTCGCCGCTCGGAAAGATCGAGCCGGAAAACTGCACGATCGTGCAGACCCGTTTCGCTTCCACCTTGCCCTTCTCCTTCTGCTGCTCGCGCGCCTTGTAGACGACATCGAGCAGCTGGGCCAGCAACTGCACGGTCGCCAACGAGGTGCCGCGATTGAGCGCGATGTTGCGCTCGAGGTCGCCGATCCGCTTCGGGCTCTCTTTGCCGACGGCATTGTCGTGCCGGGAGCAGAGTTTGGCCAGCTCGGTCAGATCGGATTCCAGCCAGCTGGAGATACCCTCGGAAGCATCCACCCGCAGTACGGTGAAAGCCTCCTGGTAAGCCCAGTAGACCGTCTGCTCCAGGGTCAGGAACTTCTCCTTCTCCCGGCACCAGAAACGGTCGTTGGTGTTGCCCGTGAGCACGACGACGCCCTTGCCGCGGTCGGCGTAGGCGTCCCTGAGCGCATCGAGGAAAGCCGGTCGTTCGTAGACCGGCGTTGGCGGCGGTGGCGGTGCGGGCAACGCCGGCGGAGCAAC
>JAGVKB010000109.1 GCA_020050835.1 Candidatus Obscuribacterales bacterium
ATAGAGGTGAGCCGTCTTGGCTTTAAGGAATCCCACGAAAAGGCTGCAAGTATTGGTGACCCGCTTATTCGCGAAAAGCAGAGACTGGATGAAAACAACAGCAAACTTGAAGACCTTCCAAGAGATTTATCGACACTCAACGGTACAGTCAAGCTTGCCGATTTGAGCACTAATCCGCCTGGGCACCGTACCTTGCAAATTCGCAATGGCGAGATCATCGGTGATGACGGCAAGCCAGTCGGAAAGATAATCGATTCCAAAGGACACATTTCATTCCAGGGGCAGGAAGTTGGCATGAAGGATCTTGCCGGCTCCGTCTGGCATATGGAGTATCCCGGTGCAGCTGGTTCGACCAGGAAAGTTGACTGGGTTTCGCTTGGCACCAATGGCGGTGTGATCAGTATCGACGACTTAAAAGCCAGGGCTACTGCAGAACTTCGATATGCCGAACACTTCAATGATCGAAATCATACTGTTACCAGCGAGTCGGCAATCGGTCAAACCAAAGAGCTGAGGCGCTTGTACAACGAACAACTCGATGCAATCGTCAAGAATGGTGTCGGTGGACCGAAAGATCTTGAACTCTTGATCAGACCGCCAAGCGACAGCGTTAGAGCAGAGGCGTATAAAGATCATGCTTCAGCAAACAGCAAGCCGCCGAAGATTGAAATACCGGAATTGAATGAAAAGAACCTGGGACACCTGAATGGTCATCTTCGGGTAGGCAACGAAACATTTGCTCTGGCTGGTGATGGCAAGCAAGGGTGCCTGGTTTATAAAACACATTACGAGAATGGCAAAGAGGTTAGAGACAAGGAGCCCTGCGGACGCCTGAATGACAAGTACACGCTTGAGCTAAATGGAAGGGCGCCGATCAGCCTAGCTGGGGTGGAGCGCGTACTGATGAGCTTCAATTTGCCAGGTGATCCAAGAGAGCATCGAATCCTCGGGATGGGACCGGGTCACTATGAAGCAGGCAAGGGTTTCCGAGGCGGTGGCTTGGTGGAGGCCGATCAGCTTCTCAACGAGGCTTCGCAAGCTCATCTGCAGGCTCTGAAAGGGAACATGAAGTACTTCGAGGAGCGGCCATACTTGAATGGAGCGCTCGGTATTGGAGCGAGCGATTCATCAATCCTGGGTAACCGAGAAGGTATACTCAAGGATTTCGAGAAGGGGATTGCACGTAGTGAAAGGTATCTCTCAACCGAAATCGACGATTTGTTTAGCAAGGGTTTCGACAATCACGATTACTACAACAACAAACTTGATGAGTCGTTCAAATACACTGAAACGTTGATGGACAACCTCGGCTGGAGTGGCAAAACGAGTTATGACCTGGCAATCGACGGAATCCAACAGCAAAAGCTGGCCAACGATGCGATCGTCATGGCTGCCACCACTGTTGCTACCGCTGGTGTGGGATCGCTCGTTTCGGGGCTCGTGAATACCGGTCGCTTGACGGCAGTGAGCGGTTATGCGGTGGAAATTGCCGCCGACGGTCTAATCGGTGGAGCCGTATCTACGGTTGGTCGGGCTTCCGCTACCAGCAACGAGTATCGCAATTTTGCCGGCGGCTTTGTCGAAGGTTCGGCGATGGGCTTTGGCTCCTCCTTCGGCCGGGCGCTAGGAAATCTCAAGCAAGTCGAGCAGATCAATCATCTGGTTGCTTTGCAGAAGGCGGGCCAGGCGTTGAATCCGGAGCAGCTCGCGATCATGAATAGTCTGGTTGGGAAAATGGTTCAAAGTGGTGTTAACCCAGCATCGATGAATGCTCTCTATTACAGCGCGCGGCTGGCTGATTCCGCCGTCCAAACAACCGCCTTTAGTGTATCCGGTGCATTGCGTGAGCATGACCAAACGCACGCCTGGGATCACGTCAATGCCAGTAATATTGCACTTGGCACGATGTTCATGTTTGGCACTCAGCAATTCGCAGAACGGTTAACGACCGCGCCTGGAAAGGTATTGGAGAGTTCCGGGCTAGACAAAAAGTTTGGTCTGGAGGGCGGTACGATCGCCCGGACGATGGGATTGTCTGAAGCAGGGTTGGCTTCGCGAGCGATGAGCGACAGTGTCAATGCTTATTCAAATGCGGCATTGGGAGCGATTGCGCAGGGATACGATCAAGAACGTGCCAGAGTGGCCGAGCAGCTCGCCGTTAAATTAGGGGTAAATCCCGATGACGTTCCGCTCGATATGATTGAATCCAACATGAGCTTTGCCAGAATAGCTAGCACCGTAAACGAGGCCGGCATTCAAGCGATGCTTACCGCACCGATGCTTACCTTAGCAATGGCGCCGGTTCATTCGACTGCCGAGCGTGCTCTCGGCATTGAGCGAGATGGAGCCGGAAACCTAATACAACCTGGCCATAGTGAGCGTAGTGGCGGAGAACAATCAAAATCAATCAGCCGAGCTCCCGAACAAAGCGGTACTACAACTGGTGCCGAGCAAACTGCAACACCGGCTAGCAAGGATGGTTCGGCATCAGGAAATGACGGCAACAAGTCCGAGCCACCAGTCGCTATGGATAGGCCGGTCGCGCCGGAAGCCCAAGCAACTCCGGAAAAGTCAATTCCAGGGAAAGCAGAACAGGCTCCGACCGCGCCGAAGGCAGGGGTAGTGGCTCCCGATGAGGCTGTGGGCGCCGGTAGTAGTTCGAAGACCCCAGATCGACTTTCTCCGGAGGTCGAGGCCAAAATCGCCCAGCGCACACAGGAGCGTGCGGCATTGAAGGAGGGCGGGACTTTTACTGTAAAGGCTGAGGACGGGTCAGAGCTGAAAATTATCAGTAGACCTCAGGTAAAAGATCCGGAGCGCCCGCTCGAGAAAATTGTTGGGATGCCTGAGTCAGACCCGCGAATTGCTCAGATCGCCTCAGAAGGCAAATCTGTAGTAATTGGTGGACAACCGTACGTCGTCCACGGCGAGGATGTGTATCGTGCACGCTTTGTCGATGACAAGGGCAAAGTGATTTCACTCTATGTGCCTGGTTCCATCATACCGGAAGGTCGCAGAGTCGCCTTTGAGTTGCAACCTAATCTGGCAGCCATCGTCGCTGGTGACAATCCGGCGAGCACGAAAATTTTGAGACCTAGAAGCGAACACATTGCCGATAGTATTGAACCGGCTGCCGTCAAGTTGTTGGAGCCACGGTTCAGCGAGACAGCAAGTAATACACCGCGAGAGAAGGTTGCCACTGCCGGTCGCTACGAGTTTCAGAGAGATCCTACCGACTACTCAAGAGTTAAATTCCAGGGAGATGATTATTCAGTTCTTCACGCCGAGCCGGGACTGCTGATCATCAATCGCCCGGAAAATTTGGCTCATGTTGCCATCGAGCCCAAGAATCCCCCTCCCAGTGAGCGGTGCCGGACGTTTGAACTGGACGGGCATAAGTACCTGGTCGACACAAAGGATGGAACAGTCTATTACGAACTAAAGCATAAGGATGTCACGCATTTAATTCCTAGTACTGCAATGCGTGCAATTCCACTCGAGAAGGCTGCCGTTGAGATCTCCTTCCCAAATGGACAGAAGTTGACAGCCGGCTCTGGCGAGATTGAAATTAATCGATTTATGTTTCAGGACAAGAAGACCGGAGAATTTACGCCAAATTCGGAGGTAGTCTCTAGAAAGGCTGCCGGCGTAGTAGGACATAATGAGTTTGGCACCTATATAAGGGACGATGGAAAGGCCACCAGCAAGATCTTTGTGAAATCTGCCGGTGACTTTGAGTATCGAGAACTCAAGCCCGGTGAAAACTATTACTTGAAACGCGGCGACGACGTCCAAATCGGCAATAGCACGATGCGGAAGAAATTGGATATCGTGTCCGCGGCATCTCCGGAAGGTCAAGCGTCCAGTAAGTTTATGGTCCGAGACACCGAAGGTCGGTTGCGCAGAATTACTGATGACTCGGGTCGCGTCGTTCGTGAGTTCGAATGGCGCGAATCGCCCACCGGCGCGTCCCAGCTGTCCAAGATCACTGCTCGGGACGGTTCTGTCTGGGAAAGCACTGACGGGGCAAAATGGACCGTCTATTCGGCAACCAAAGGCATTCGGACTGAGGAAGCTGCTGTACAGCTACTGGGCAATGGCGATGTTGTCTTTCATTTTGCGGACGGCTCGAGGCGTCGTGAAAATGTAAATGGAACGGCCTCTTTCCGCCCGGGCAACCTTGGGCACGCGCGCGTCGGATACGACGAATCTGGAGCGATTAAGTCAATTACCGATGCTACAGGCGTAAAGCTCGAAATTGAAAAGGATGGACGCAGAATTACCAAGATAACCAGCAGCGATGGAGATCTGATTGAATGGCGAAAGGCGAAGCCTGACGATCCAGCAGGAAGCGAGAAGTACTATCAAAGCAAGAACGGTAAGGATTTGGGCGAAGCGCTAAAGGTGTTTGTGAGCGAGTCCGGCGTCGAGGTGTGGACTGGCAAGAATGGCTACAGAGGTAGGGGAATTGACGGCAGCGCGGTCGAAACCCAGGCCGATCATTCGCTTCGGCTCGTTGCGGCCGATATCAATGTTGAGCGAGCTCGGCTGAAGGAAGCGACCTTCGCGAAGGTCACTTCTCCTGCTGAACAGTTGCGCATGGTCAGAGCGATGGCTGATTTTGAAGCTACCGCTGCGAAGTTATCTCCCGAACAAGCTGCCTTTGCTTACCATGAGATAAATCAGTTAATTCATACTGAACCGTCCAGGTTGCCGCTCGAGCAAAGACTGGTTCTGGCTGAGCAGTTATTGCGCAGCGCCGCCAGGCCATTTGATATAAATCAGGGAGACAATCCGGTTTGCACGGCTGCTGTTCTTTCGGTAAGAGTGATGGCAACCAATCCGGCCGAGGGAATACGGCTCGTGACTGAGGCAGTTACATCTGGACAAGTGGTAGCCCGAGATGGAACAGTTGTCCATTTGGATCCCTCTGTTATACAGCCTGATGCAGGAGCAGTTGTTGAAAGGGGACGGCGATTGGCCGGGCTAGATGATACCCACCAGCGGGCCCACGCAGACCAGATATTGCAAAATGTGCTGATCAATTACTTTTGGGCCAAACAAGGTACGACTGGACCAGGCGGGGTCTTTTGTCCAAATGGCGTACGTTATGCCAGAGGCGGCGTGATTACCGGACCATCCGATAACGGCTACAGGCTAATTGACAACGCTACAGGAAAACCGCTGTTAGACCATCGTGGCAAGGAGATCGACATACCATATATCTACAGTTCTGACTTGCAGTCTGTTATGGGTTTGACCGGCGAGAAAGAGCCGTTTGTAATCATCAACGACAAAACGACCAAAAGGGAAGGCAAGGAGCTGGTCGAAGCCGGAAACCGGAAGCAACGCTTCAATACGGAAGAAGGATTAGTCAAGGCGATTGAGGACATGAAACCATCTGAGCAGAATCCGATCGTAATCACGGTGACCACGCAAATGGAGCCGTTTTTTACGGATTCTGGTGCGGGAAGAGCTGGTGGCTCTGGCGGCCAGCACGTAATTAGTATTGTCGGTGTGGAGACTCGCAGGGAGCTTGGTCCGGACGGTCAGATGCATGACAATCAATATGTCTACATCGACAACCAGTGGGGTGCGCGTGCCGAGCATTTAACCAAACCAATCAAACTACACGACTTGTTTGTCGCATCCCATTTTGACGATGATTCGCAGTTGATAGGCTTGTTGAAGAGCGACCTGAAGGCGGCTAGAGGTCGAGGACAGGTTGATCCGAATATAGAGCTCAGCTTGCTTCGTGCTCAAAGTCAGCGCTGGGAACGAGCGGATAAGCAGCCCACTTCAATGCAAAATACGATAATGTCCAAAGACCTGCTGCTTTCACCAAAGGATTATCGGACCGAACTAAGTAAGATTGTAGACAGGATAGATGCGCAAGATCCGATCTATCGAGGAGCCGATCAGCAACAGCTGGCCGCTGCACGGCAGACCGCTGCCGAAACAATCAAACTTTTAGATGCTCAAATTCAGCTAGCTGCGCAGAACAAGGCGCAAGCAGCTGGACCATAGGCAAAGTAGAGTTGTTCGAGGATTGCTAGCGAAAGCCGGAGTAAGGATTGAATTCAATGAGCACCGTCCCTCAAGCCAATACCGTCAGTGAAGGAAGAATCGCCCGGATGGACATCCCTTCCGATTGGTCGGAAGAAGCGCCTGTTCCCGAGGATGGTGCCAGGTACACGCGAGAGTTTTATAGCCGTGAGATGCCGGATGCGAAAATTTATCTGCACTATAGAGGTCATCCTCTTACAAATTCAGCAGCGACTCTCTTTCGTCAATTACTAGAAGGACCGCTACACGACCTGACTAGCATCGAAAGGACATCGCTTTCGGAAGTGATCGGCAATGCCGGCATCCCGGAGCTTTGCCGGCTAGAGGCGCTCAAATCGACGAAAATAAATATGAGAAGTGTGTTGCTGTTGGAAGGCATCTGGTCCGGTGGCAATCGCAGTCTGCAACTGTTTATCAGCGCCGATCCAGAGTGCACTATCGTCCAGGAAGTCTGGTTTATGGCTCCAGACAGAGACTTCTCTAGCTGGAAGCCGACATTCGAGTGGATTTTGGAAAGTATCGAATGGACTGACTAATGATTCGAGCCGGTGTCTCGATGGGCAAACTTGGCATTGTCTGGGCTGCCTGGTGCGTACGTAAAGCCGTGCGCGCCATTGACTACGTTAAGTACTGATGCCATTTTTGATAGATCTGCATGAATGCGGGTTTCTTTTGCGCCGCTATCCTTTTGGGCTAGATCGGAAAGTATTACAGAATCAGCCAGCAGGGATTGTAGGGAGAATTCGGCGAGCGCTATTTTGCCGTCTTCGAATAGCTGGCTTCGACGCCGGGCGATGCCGTCTTTAGGGTGTAGGTCCGCGCGGGTTAGCTTGTGACTTCCAGCCACGAACTCGAAGCCTGGTTTAACCGCGAATACGTTCTTCTTGGCTCCTTCGAAGGCGGATTCGAGCAAGCGCAATTTGCAGCCCGCTCCGCGGGCACTAGCATTCAGTACATGCACGACTCCGTCTTTGGCGGTGATGAGCACTTCACCATCCGCATTCAGCGCGATCTTTACGAGCGGTGTATCAATAGTTCCTATTCGAGACGGTCTCCTCACCGAAACGAATATTGTTCCCGACTCGAGCCTGACTGAATGTGGGTTGGGTTGCTGCATAACGGTGCCATCGAGATGGCGAACCAATATGCCGCTGGAATCCTGAGAATCGTCAGCTCCCTTGGGAAACTTGTTGTCCTTAAGGACTTCTATCCCATTCGTAAGTGGTGGCAGATTACTGAATGCTGACGGAGAATTGCCAATTAGTGCCTGATTGGTAACGTCAGTTGGCACTAGGACTGGTGGCGTAGTTACGCGCGTATCCGGCGGTAGAAATGGTGGAGGTGGCGGGGGCGGAATAAATTCCGGAGGAGGAGGAGGAGGAGGCGGCGGTGGCGGCTGAAAGACAGGGACCGGGTCCTTAATGCTATCGTCGAAGTCATCGTAAGCGCCCTCGTCAATGCGGATGATTCCGCCCTGAGCGGAGACGACTTCAGCGCATACGGAGACCGACGCCAGTAACGCTAGTCCGAATGATAGAGCAGGTTTCTTGTATGCCTGTAGCATAGTTTCTTATCCGCCGGCGACCACGATATCAAGAGTGTAATTGCTTTACAGCCGGTCAATTGTAGCCGAGATGTCGAGGTGTTGGGCAGCAAGCCCCATGTCTGTAACGTTTGCGAGAAGGTTTTTATCCCATGAATCTGTGAGCTGCTTCTCATGAACCATCGGATCTGCCATTGCATGGACTTCTTGCGTAAGCGCCCAGGCTAACTGCAGCGTTCGGTTAAGGCTTGGACCTTTATGTGGTATTACACCTTCAGCTGAGCATGACATAGACGAATTTAATGGAAGGATTCGAGCCCTTGACAGAGCAATTTTCAGCGCGAGTTTTACTAGACGACGCCAAGCGGTTGTCCGAATGCTCGATTTGGCCAATGCTGGCGCAGCTCTATCAGAACGCGCCACCGCGTTCTCTCTGGGAAGGTGTGCCGTCGCACATCACGACCAGCGCCTTCTTTGCTGAAGTTTACGCAGATCTATTGCTTGCATTCATCCGCGACTACTTGCTCCATTTAGATTTGAATGAGCCGTTGTACATAGTCGAATTGGGTAGCGGAAGCGGATGCTTCAGCTTTTACCTGCTCAATGAGCTCTTTCGAAAAATGGAGTACTTTCCGGCGTTGGAGCGAGTGAAGGTCCGGTATGTCATGTCCGACTTCACGGCAAACACTCTTGCCGACTGCAGGGAGCATGAGAATTTCACGCCATTTAGAGACAGCGGTAGCTTGAGTTTCGCCGTATTCAAGCCGGAAGAGGAATCCGAAATAATCACTTACGGTGGCACGCGCCTTGCATCTGATACCGTTAAGAACCCAGTTGTTATCATTGCTAACTATGTTCTTGATTCAATGAGACACGATGGTTTCAGGCTTGATAGCGGTCAACTTCAGGAAGTAAGACATACATTCTATCGGAAGCAAGATGGAAGACCAGAGAATTTCGATCAGCTGGAAAAGGTAGAATCATATGCAGAAGTGCGCGGCGACTATTACGATGACGACGCACTCGACAGCATCCTTCACTTCTATCAGAAGCGTTTCAAGAACGCTACGATCGTCTTTCCGATTGGTGCTCTTCGCATGTTGCGAAACTTCCAGGTAATGTCTAACAATAATATGGTTCTACTTTCCAGCGATCGTGGCTTTACGAGGGCTGATTATGTGGAAGGGTTGTGGGAGATGCGTTTTCAATCGGAGCACTCCTTTTTTTCCTATCCAGTCAACTATCATGCAATCCGCAAGTTCTTCGAATTTTATGGTGGAAGCAGTTGTTTCAGTAGCGGTGAAAGCCTGTTCGTGCACACCCAAATGAGTTGTTTGCTCGAGCACCAATGCCGTATGGAGCAAACCCGGTATACCTTTGGTGAAGTTGTCGAAAGGAAGAATCCGATCAACTATCTCTATAACTGGCAAGAGTACTTCGGCAGAAAACCGGCTCGGACAGCCAATGAAACGCTGATGGCATTGATCGGACTGATACGCACTTGTTGCAACGATCCGATTGTCTTGTGCCACTTTGCTCAGAAAATCTGCAATGCTTTGAGCGGCATACAGCCACATGTGCGAGCTGACTTGTTAGAGATGCTAATAATGGTCGAAGACAATTTCTTCTACGTACGAAAGAAATACGATAGCCTTTATTGGATCGGCAAACTACGTTTCGAAGTGAAGGAGTTTGAGGGCGCTATCGCTGCATTGAGAAAGTCAATCAAGCATTTCGGTGAAACATATGAATCTCTGAATTGTTTGGCTTCCTGCTACGAGGTGAAGAGCGATTTTGAGAGTGCTCTGGAAAACTACAAGCTCTGCCTGAAGCATTGTCCGGATTCCGAACTGGCTTTGGAGTCTGTCGAGAGAGTTAGACAGAAACTCAATTAGGTGTCATCTGTTGGCAGTGCTAGCGAACGTTTCAACGGCGATCACCGTAGACCGAGGAGACTGTTTCCGCAGTTGTTCCATCAAATTCCGCTTTTCTGCATCAAGTATGCTATAGTAACCACAATAGTCAGGCTGTCTTGCTCAACTTCGAGTGCTACTGCCAAAGGTTGAGATTGCAAAGCCCCGTTCACCAAGATTTTTTCGTTTCTGGTTACCTGGAGTCGCTAAGCCCGTGCGCGAGCGCCATGCTTAGTGGCGATCAAATCCATCCTGGACTCACTTTAGCCAGCATGCCCTGTCCGTCCTTCGGATTTTGCGATGGCTGGTTCTTACTTACAGATCAAAAGGTTCGATTCTAAATGCAAAACAAACTATTCGTCCGAAATCTCTCTTTCGCTTGCGCAGACAGTGAATTGGGGGATCTTTTCACGCAGTTCGGTGAAGTCACTTCCGCCAAGATAGCTGTAGACCGCGAAACCGGCAGAGGACGCGGCTTCGGCTTCGTTGAAATGTCAACACAGAGCCAGGCCGAAGACGCGATTCGCGGGCTCGACAGCCGGGAATTCGGTGGTCGCGTGATTCATGTCGTTATGGCCGAGCAACGTGAAAGTCGGTCCAACGGTACTGGACGAAACCAATCGTAGGTTTGGAGCGCGGTGTTTGTGCTGCTTACGACTTGAGCTGTCATTGACGCTTTATGCGACTACAAGAAAAATTAGTTAGACGTGCCTTCGCGAGTTTGCTGCATGCATCGCTGTTGGACATAATTATATGAGGTGTTAATGTCCAGCGAACAATTGAGATTCCAACCTAATAAGCATGATGCAAGAGACTTGTCTTACTTGTACGAATTCATATCCGAGTGTCCCAATCCTCGGATAACGGATGCAATCAAGAAATTGGTCGATCGCTGGTTGGAGAAGGCGGATTCGATCCCTTCATTCTCCGCCTCTTTGAAGCACGAGCTCGAAACAACCGATGACGAGCTAGTTGAGATTTGCTGGTTGCTGAGCATCAACCCTAATACTCCGCCATCAGTTCTTCAAGATTTGTGCAGCGGAGCTTCTAGCAGCCTTTTAGAAAGAATTGCGGAAAACAGCAGCACTGGAGCTAGCACTTTAGCCCAACTTTCATATCAAGCTGTTGCTGAGATTCGCATCGCGACGGCGAGCAATCCGTCAACTCCACTGGCATCAATCATGCTGTTGGTACAAGACGATAATCCCGACGTAAGATTCAGCATTGCAGAAAATGCAAATGTGCCGAAGGAGGCTCTTGAGGCATTAACTTGCGACGACAATCCATACGTCAAAATGCGTGCTGCAATCACATTGGCACGCACGGAATTAGCGAAAAATGTCTCTATGGCAGAGTCGCTTTAGAGCGGACTTTTACATTACAAATATATGGTACTTTTATGCAACACAATACTTTATTCGTGACAAATCTCTCGTCAAGCACTACTGATTGGGAGTTGAGCGGACTTTTCGAGAAGCATGGCAATGTGCTTTCCGCTAGAATTGCAATAGAACGTCAAACCGGCCGACCACGGGGATTTGCCTTTGTCGAAATGAGCACGCGAGAGTCGGTTGAAGACGCTATTCGTGCGCTCGATAACACTAAGTTCAATGGTCGCACTCTGCATGTAGCAGTTTCGGAGCAGCGTCAGCGCAGACCCAGCACAGCCTATGGTAACTGGTAGTTTTATGAGTTACTCTTCAATGAAGGAACAATCCTTGACAAATTACGGACCCCTTACAATTCATCAAAACGGTAAACCCGTTAAGCAGTTGGCTGCGACTCCGACACCGGTTGTAGCGGCTTCCAGTCGTATCGCTCATTCACTAGAGAATGTGAGATTGTCGCTCCACGTCGAACGCTTTGAGTCGCAAGACCGTTATTCTACTGATATCACCTGTATTACACGCTTTCCCGAGTATGGTTACGAACTTAAACATCGAGCGCCATGCGAGATGCGCGTGGGTCAGACGCACGGTGCCGCTGTCGTTCAGGCTACGTGCATTTGTGTGGATTTTGAAGACGCGCACAGCACTCTGATGGAAGTGGAGTATTTGCTAGGAGAAGAGTCGTTGGCTGTTATTTCCGTACCTATCAAGTTTCCCGAAGTTCCTGAAATTCCTGAAGCCTGATCGGAAAGCCATACTGCACCATCATCAATTTGAGCTTGAACGGTTAGATACATTCACCACGCCCCTGCCTACTCTAGACGCATGTACAAGGATACAGAGCGGTATACTGGAGAACAATCGGAGGTCGCCGGGTGGAAGACATATCATTTCCTATGTGTTTTGATTCACTTGGCACGTTTCTAGCTTTTGCATTGGTCGGTTTTACCTTTGTAGGCATTTCTCTTGAGTCGTTCTTGATAAAGCTAAATGTACCAAGAGCAATCCGAACACCGATAGCTGTGTCCGCAGGATTGCTTGTTCTGTCTCCTTTTCTTCTGTGGCAGTTTTATCTGCCGTTTCTAGGAGTAGGGGTCGGTCGCGATCGAATTGAGCTGCGGTATCTGTGGCCGCGTCCTTCAGAAACAGTTATGTTCAGCGAAATCTCCTCTGTCGACTCTAAGTCAATGATGCATGCTGCTAAGCAGGTCCGATATTCAACGGCGTGCCTGGAACTTAAACTGAAAAACGATCAAGTATTGAGATCGATGGAGATTAGGGGTGGAGGTTCAGGCACTACCGAAGACCCGCTCACAAAGGCGCAACGATTAATCAAGGTTGTGCCGAAACCTTTGGCCGATGATAGATATTGAATTCTACTTCAAGTACATTCCTATTGAGCCTGAAATTTCATCATTGCACAGCACTATGCCTTACGGATTAGAGTTGTTCATCGGAGCATAGGCGCCGTGCCGGCCTGTGACCAGAGTTAGGCAAGCTGCCATGCGAACAACCTTTTCGGCGATGCTTCGGTCATGCTTGTTGCTGCTCTTGACCAATTGAGAGAGGATTACATTGCTCTCGAGCAGTGATACTAGCGACACGTCCGATCTCATGATTCTGCCGCCCGTGGCTAAGTCAAAAGTCTCTATGCTTCGACGAGCTACTGAATCCTTCGCTGCCTTTGTTAGAGTCGTGCCATCAGGTCCGATGATGGTTTCTTGTCCGGATGACAGTTTCGACAAGCGCCCACCAGCAACTACGCTGATTGAGTTGCTGCCTGTACCCCAGAGATTACGCACTTTGAGTACGTCATTGTCTGCGCTAATCAAGGCGATCGTTCCCGCTTTCAGTGTTACGGCATGTGTGCCTGATGTGACTGTCGTTGGCTGATTAGCCAGGACGAGAGTTTCTCCATTGTGCAGCATTATCACGCCCGGCTGAGGTAGGGAGATAGATGCATTGCCGATATGCTTGAGAACGGCTCCTTGAATGGTAACAGTTTGAATTCCAGTGATCGGAGCGGTAACAGCCGGCTGCACGAAGCTGATCGGTTGGAGCTCGTTCTTGCCGGTACTTCCGCTACTGGCTGTCCCGGCTTCAGTGGAGCGGTACAGGTCACCAGGAGAATGACTGACATGCGGCGGATTGGTGGCCTTGCCTACTGGTGGATTTCCACTAGTACCGTTCGGCGGATGGCCGTTCTTGCCAATAGTGGCGCTGCTGGAAGGACGCATCGCTTCAATCCGCTTCTTTAGTGCTGGTGGGAAACAACCAAGATTGCAAGACAGGAGATCGTCACTTTCCGCCATTACTTTCGTATCAAATCCGTTTCGTTCTATCTCCCAGCCATTGTTGGCTACTGTTGAGGAGACGGTTCGGCGAGGAACCCCATCGTCCTGGGCTCCGCCTGATTGAGCTCCCGGCTTATTGCGAATCACGATTTCTTCGCCTGTACCAGCCGTCATCGTTCCGACAATTACACCCGACAGCTCGGTTGGGGTCTTGCCAATGTTTGACACTCGCAACTTCGAAGAACTTGTCACTTCGACGATGGCGGCGGCATCGCCGCTCATGTGTATTACTCCATAGGACGTTTCAATCTTCAGTCCTTTCCGACCGGCAAAGACCGCAGCTCTTCCTTCGCGCAATCCAAGTGTCATGTGCGCGGTCGGTCTGATTTGTGTGCCACCTGCACCGATGATGGCAGCACCATCATCACCTTCGTATGTGAAGCTCTGGCAGCTTCCGCTCGCGACGGACCATTCGGGCTGTCCTTCCGAGTTGCTGGCAGACAAGTTGCTGAGCGAGGCACATAGTGGAGCTTCTGGAATCGGCAGAAGCGAGCGGTGAGTTATGTCAGTTGGAATTGGGAATCCAAGTACTCTCTCCGGTGTTAACACGATGCCGGTACGATGTGACTCGACGACCGGTTCGATGAAAGACAACCTTGGAGCGATCACCTCAAGCAGAGGTGCGATGGCGGTCAGACTAGCACCATTAATATCAACCAGACCAGGTGGATCGATCGCAATGACACCGCCAAGTGCGTTGAACTCTGAGTTGGAAAGGGCAATCTTCGTGGGACCAGGCTCTGACAAATTGGTGTCCAGATCCACCAGCCCGCCTGGCTGAATATTGAACTGCACATTGTCGATAGTAACTCCCCAACGGTAATAGTTAACATTCAAGGCACCGGCAGGCGGTCTGTTAGCGAGCATTGTATCGAGCACAGCTTCAGAATTAGGCTGAGTCAAACCGGCATAGATGAAGATGCCTCCACCAGTGAAGTTACCAGTGCTGCTTCGACCAGCGCCTTCTTCATCCAGAGCGGCAACTGCCTTAACGCTCGCTCCACTGGTGACGTGGACTTCCGGTGCAACCTGGGTGTTGACTGCAACCAGACTGACGTTAGCTCCCAGGGCTACGAAGTCGCTTCCGGTATGTGCATTTATGTTCTGAGCGTTCAATGCGATACTACCGCCGCCACTGGTGAGCATAGCGTGGGTAGTGTCTATGTTGCCAGTAGCTGTGGTTAGCGCAATCTGTCCGGCGTTGGTGACGCTGCCTTCCGGAAGGGTTTCCAGTGCTCCACGCGCGGCGCTCGAGAGAGAAGAGTCAATTTGTCCTGCAGTCAGTGTGACGACAGTATCGCTTGTGCTGCCGGTCCCATTGAGTGAAATCCCTGTATTGGCATTGAGAAACACACTTCTATTGGCAACACCGCTGGACCCGGCAGCCATTGTGGCTATGCCTCCCAGCGCCGTGCCTAAGATATCGGTGCCGGCAGACAGCGAAGATTTAGTTCCGATGGCGAGATTCAATCCGCCGGTCAGGATAACTCGCGCTGAGTTGCTGGTTATGCTCACCCGGTCGTGAAGAGTCACATTGGCAGCGGCGCTAGTGCTGCTGTCGAGAGTAACGTCTCCGAAGGCAGTAATTGTGGTTCCGGTGCCACCGTGAATGCCGGCGCTGATGCCACCGGCTCCGGTCGAACGGAATGTCGCAGTTCCGTTAGGCACTGAAATCGTACTTGCATCAGCTATCGTGAGTGTTCCACCGCCATTCGCGGTGACGCTGAGATTTCCCGTGCTTGCAAGCATAGATCCTGCGGTCAGCTGATTGGCCGTTGCAGAAGTTGCGATTGTGATTGCAGTACCGGTGGCTGTCATTGTACCGGTAATCGTATCGACCGAGACGTCGATTGAGCCGGCGTTCGAGCCGGCGATGCCGAAGAAATTGACGAATCCGTTTGCGGAGGACATAGTGCCGCCGGTCTTGAGGAAGCTGCCGCCGACGTTTTCATTGACATTGATATTGCCGGTAGTTGCTGTGATCAGACCCGATGAGATGGCGTGCGGTGTGAAGAGGTGAACATTGGAACCGGAGACATTGCCGGTGCCAGTCAAAGTGATGGTGCTGGCAGGACCACTCTTTAATGTCGTATCTCCGCCGGTTGCGGTTGCATTGCCGTCGATATGCAAGTTGCCACCAAGGGCGGCTAAGGTCAACTGTCCATTGCTGGCGGTGACAGCTGCTGTGTTCAGGTCATTGGTTGCGGTCTGGACTGTAATGTCTTCGCCGGAAGTTCGAACAAGACCGGCGATAGACTTCACATTGACGAAAATTGTACCGAGGTTGGTTGAATTGATTCTAACTGTGCCGGCTCCGGCGTTTGCTGACAGAGCAACGGCTGGATTGTCAAACTTGAAGCTGCCGGTAATACCGATCTGGTTGATATTGATATCTCCGGTCGAAGCTGTGATAGCCGTACCGCCGTTGATGACCAGATTATGCGTTTGCAGGTTGACGCTTGTACCAGCGAAGATGTTGCCGACGGTTATAGAGCTGTTGGCCGCAGACGATGAGATCAATTGAACGAGCAGGTTTGTGGCTGTAAGATCGCCGCCTATGTTTAAGTTGCCACCACGAGCTTCCATCATGATGCTATTTGAGACGGTTATTGACTGCGTCTTAATGTCCCCGCCAGCAGTGATGAGATCGACCACAGACATGTTACTTATGGCGATTGTCCCATCGATCGAATGCAAGTAGGCGTTCACGGTGGACAGTGTAGTGCTGTTGCCATTGAAGATAATTAGATTGTTTGCGGAAATGTCACCGTTAAGATTGATCGGAAGAGAGCTATTGATACTGACGTCTCCGCCATTAGTTGCATTGAAAGTAACATTGTGTCCGCTGCTGTCTGCATGAATGGATGAACCTTCGGACATTAGTAGGTTGAAGGCAAAGTTAGCAGTATTGCTTTGAATAGCCAGGTTGCCGTTAATGGCGGATAGCATACTGTCAGCACCCATGCTGAGTATGGGCGCGGTCACCAGAAGTGAGGAGTTGCTGAGGGCGGTAGCGCCTGAAGCAGTAGCATTCTGCCCTAACGTTACTTGGCCGGGCGAAGTAAGTTCGAGCCTTCCTTCTGCGACCAGATTGACGCTGTCTCCAATGTTCACAGTAGCTGTTGTCGCACCTTGACCTGTAATAATTGCCTGCAGCGCTCCATTCAGATTGAGTTTGCTGGCTCCACCAGGAGTAGTCATAACCGAGATCGGCCGATCGGTGGCACCAAGTATGACGATGTTTGCACCATTAGTTTCGATGGTTGCTTCGGACTCATCTGGAAGATTGAATGTTAAGTTCGAATTCAGCGCGGGGGCATTGATTAACACACCGGTGCCTGACGCTCTGTCGGTGGTGATTGTCGAATGGCTGCCGAAGTTGAACACCGGCGCTACGAGGTTGAATAGACCGCCGCCGGCGATCGAGAGAGTTACATTGTCCGCAAGTGTGACTGGCGCTGTAAAGGGATTAAACGCTGCGTTGTTCTGCTGCCTAATGTCAACTAAACCGGTCGGCCCGGCATTGAACGTGTAGGAAGAATTGAAGATTATTGAATTTCCATTTTGCTTGATGATCTGAATAATTGGTGTTCCCGCTCCTGTTGCGGAAATGAGATTAGGACCACCGGAAAGAGTTAGCGCTGAGGTGCTTGAATCGCGCACTTGCACCACAACACCGAACGCGAAGTCGCTGGCATTAGCCGAGGATGTAATCGTTCCGTTATGGACGAATCCGCCACCATTTAGCACGATATTTATCTGTCCTTCCGAGAGAATTGATGATCCCGTACCAGTCGTAAATGTACCAATAGAATTGACGTTAAGAACGCTGGTGCCCAATCCTGTCGAATTCAAAGTTACCCCATTGCCGAGCGACATTGTTCCGGCAGCCGTACCTGTTGTTTGGAACGTCATTGTTCCGGCTCCCACTAAGTTCAATGTGCTGAGTTGACCGGCAGTGGTGTTAATCGACAGTGGGAAATTCGGCGATGCGGCGACCTGTATTGCCGCACCGGCGGTCTGGAATGTGGTGGATGCACCGGCAGGCAGGTTTAACGTAAGGCTGCTGTTGCCACCGGATGCAAGTGATGGATTTAACATTACTCCGGTTCCTGAAGTGGCATTGGACACTACTTTAGAACCGGTTCCGAAATTGACTGTCGGAGCTGCTAAGGCAATAGGTCTTGGACCGCTGACCGTCAAAGTGACGTTGTCTGCCAGCGTGATCGAACCGCCGAGCGGTCCTGAGTTGGTGAATTGCTTAATGAAGACTGTGCCGCCGGTGCTCGAATCGATGTTGAAGTTATATGAGGAGTTGAACAAAATTGGACTGGCCGTATTGTTTTGAATTTGAATCAATGGAGATCCACTGCCGGTTGAGGATATGAGATTCGGTCCACCGGACAGGGCGAATGACCCATTTGCTTCGATTTGAACTACTATCCCGAAGAAGTTAGCCGGAATTCCCTGGAGAGAAGTTGTGATGGTACCGTTGTGATCCAACGATCCATTGGTGATTCTGAAGTGAATCAACCCAGCCGATGACACTACGCTACCGGCTGCTATCGAGACCGCACCCGTAGTTTCATTTACTGACAAGTCACCGGTTGAAGACACTCCAGTACCGCTAATACTGATGTTGCCGCCGGTATTGTTAAGGGTCGTCGTACCACCGGAGCTGAGACCGGTATTGATGATGCTTAAGGTGCCATTATTGTTGGTTAACGCGATGTTGCTACTCGATGATACGTTGGATGCTGTGAGCGTGCCGCTTGCGACAGTAATACTAATCGGATTGCCGGTTGCGATGATCGGTCCAACTATCTGATTTGCCGTTGCGGTCAGCGCGTTCGAGGCGGCATTGAATCTCACCGAGCCGCCTGTGCCGGACGCGGAGATCATACCGGTGTTGTTCACTCCGTTGACAGTAATCTGACCGGCATTATTCGGGTTGAAACGAACGCTTGCATTGGGCGCATTTGAGTTCAGCTGAGAGCTGTTAGTCGGCAGTGATACATTGAGAGCGAATCCTGAGCGGTTGCTCTGTAATACCAGATCTCCGCTGTTGGCTGTAATAATTCCGCTATTGGTGACATTCGGACTGTTGATAGTTACAGCTGAACCAGTGGAACTTGTTCCGGCCGCCTGAGTAAATGAGTTGGCTGCTGCTGTGCCGGTAGTGTAGGTAAGTTGATCGCCAGCGCTGACATTGCCATTGATTAAGGAGTTGCCGGATCCATTTATCGTTATTGCTCCGGTAGATTGCAGGTTGACGTTGGAATCAACCGTAAAGTCGACGATCGAAGTTGGTGTGTTGACCAAAGAGGAATTCACTATGAAGGTTGTGGACGGAGTAACTGGTGAGGTAGTGCCAATCGAAAGTTGGAGGTTGCTTCCTGCTGTTCCAAGTGAGGCCGTGCCGGAGGTGACAGACAAGGTTGCAGAGCCTGGAAGTCCGAGTGTGCCAACACCGAAGATTCTAGGAGTGCCTAGGGCTAGGTTTCCTGTATCGATAGTTTGATTCATCCCGCTGGCAAACGTTAAGGAGCTCGTGGCTGTAAATGCTACGGTGTTGCCTGCTCCGGGATTCCAATGACCGGTTGTACCTGTGAGCGTCAAGCTGGGGCTGGCGATAACTGTAATTGTGTTAGCCGGTCCCACAGCAGTAGACTGAATCATGCCAGTGTTTGTCAACGTGCCGCCGGTAACGGTAATTGAAATCGGCATGTTGCTTGTGGTCGTGCCATTGTTAGTGAAATCGGTCGGATCGATGTTGAGCGTGCCAGCAGATGGGCCTGTTGCCGACAAGGTTGTCGGTTGGGTGATTGTCACTGCCGTACTTGCAATGACCTTAACCGAGCCGCCGTCGAGATTGATTCGACCGCTGGTGACACCGGATAGTGAAGTAGTGTCGAATGTAAGTGATCCCGTTCCGGCAGCTACAGCACGGACAGTAATTGCGCCGGTAGCCGTGAGACCGCCCGATACAACACCGGCGGTACCTGTGTTACCTGTCACACCGGTTTTTATCAAGGGTGATTGCAGAATCACCGGTCCTCCGCCGTTTATGTGTAAGTTGGAGGTATCCGCGAAGCTGACGCTCGTGGCAGCGGAAATCTGCGTGCGGGCATTGGCGTTGGCGGTAGTCACTGTTCCTGTGCCGGCGACGGACAGTGCACCGGAGGCACTCTGAACGGTGACTGCGGTTGTAAGCGCACCGGGCGTGATTGTAGAGATAATGCTGCCGTTGTCAGTGAAAAGACCGTTGTTCGGAAGGTTGATCGACAGGACGCCTTTGGCAGTTGTGGTGGAGCCATTGACGAAGTTGATAGAACTACCGGCGGTGTTGGCTGTGATAGTTACAGTGCCGCCATTGGGATCCAATACTTGCGTACCCATGAAATTCAGCGGTATTGCTTGTCCGGAATTTGATTTGGTGACGTTGACCTGTCCTGCCGTGCCGGTCACAGAGAATGTGCCGTTGCCGCTTAAAATTCCCGGCTGTGAATTAGTGGAATTGGAGAAATTGACTGCGACAATTCCAGCATTGGCGGACGTGGTGACTATACCATTATTGATAACGTTGTTCGGTAAGATGTCTGGCTGACCGGCATTCGGATAGAACTGATTCCAGGCTACTGTCAACGTGATGTTGCGGTCGCCTGACAATGTAACACCGTTGTTTATGACTACTTCTGATGCATTCACAGTGACATTGCCGCCAAGTAGTCGGATGTTAGTACTCCCTGCTCCAGTGGTTGTGCCGAATGTGTACGACACGCCACAGCACGTCCTGATATTGATGTTTCCGCCGCCATTGCTCATAATCGTGGCGGACGAGCCGGTCGGACCGAGAATGTTTCTGTAGTCGACAAAGTTGCCCAGGAAGGTGATGGCATCGCCAGTAGACCGAGATAAATTGATCAAAGCGCTATCGCCCAGTGACAATCCTGGTGTAGCCATGACTACCAGACTGCCACCGGTAATGTTCACAGTTGTATTGTCTTCCACCACAATCTTTGAGCCTACAAACGAATTCGAGTTTCCTTTGAAGTAGACAAATCCGGCTGCTCCAGCGTTGAAGGTAAGATTGCCTTGTAAATGCAGCTCGTGGTAGTCGCCACCATTAGAGCTCTTGGTCAACAGAATTAGAGGACTGCCGCCGCCGTTTGCTAGAACAGTACCGGATCCTGCAATGGTGCCGGTACCAGTTCCCGTACCGGGCTCGATCACTATCTGACCGAGTGTGCCGGACCATTGATTGTTCGTTCCTAGAGTATTGTTTCCAACGGCAGTATTTTGCAGAGTTCCATTGATGGTGATGACACCGCCAGTTTGTGTCTGTAGTAAAGTGAGGTTGCGGTCAGACGACAGCACGGTTACTGAATCTATCACACTGGAAGTATCAGAGTACCAGACCAGGTCGGCGCCAGTAGCATTGAGAGTGGCAGCGCCTGTACCGGCAGTCTTGGTTATCAGTGTTGTAGCGCCATAGATGTATAGTCCGCCCCCAGCTGAGTTGATTGTAGCGCTGAAGGAGTCAGGCAAAGTTATTGTCAGGCCTGTTTCCTTGATGAGGTAGATAGCAATGCCAGTCGTAAGATCGTTGGTTAAGGTCGCGCCGACTCCGCTTCCATTTACTCCGAAAACGATCGATGGAGCTCGTAGATAAAGAGAGCTCCCACCGGTTACTGACTGCGTAGTGCCACCAGCAAAGGTTGCTGTCGTTCCCGATTGAAGCGTTACGAGTCCACCCGAGCCGGCGTTGTAGGTCATTGAGGCATTTAAGTTCAATGGTATAGCCGTGGAGGTGCCTACGGTAATTTGTCCGGCTGCAGCACCGGTGGTAGATATCTCTCCGGAGCCGTTGCCTGACAAGGTCAGGCTGCTAGTTCCTTGAATGGTTACGAAATTGGTTGATTGGATCTTACCTGAGTTGCTGACGTTGTCCGCTGTAGCCGACAATCCAAAGTCACCAAACAGCACGGATTGCGTACCGACATTGACTGCATTAGCGACAGCTGTGAGGTAGCCGTTAACGACACTGACATTAACGTTATTACTGACTGTAACTGCGGTGTTTCCGGTCTGACCCAGGTACGAAGATTGTTCTAGATTGAGCTTGCCTGAGGTTGCTGAGCCAGCAAGCTCGAATATAAGTGAGCCGCTAGCGTTCGGAGTCAAGTAGATGGCGCCGGCTGATAGTACTCGCGGTGTGGAAGTGGTGGATGTTCCACCCAGGCGAATTGTCAAATCTGGAGCACCAGCGGCAGATCTCATAGTGATTCCAAGTCCGGACGTAGCGTTCAGTGCAATCGAGTTACTGTTGTTATTGTCGAACTGAATGACTGGAGCTGTCAGAACGATCATTGCAGCGGTCAGTGTAGCAGTTGTATTCGAAGTAAATCGAATCGAGCTGCCTGCTGTAGAGTTATCCAGATCAAAAAGGCTTGCCGACGACAAATTCGTGATGCTGATGGCATCCGCGCGCGTGTCCTTGATTAAGGCATTGCCATTGCCATTTGCATTGACAGTTAGATTGATTGCTCCTGCTGCGGTCGTATTGCTTCCGATAAAAATCGGATCCGATGCAGAGATACCACGTATATGACCGGAGATCGTGTCCATCGTAATTGCTGGTGCAAAGACGGTGCCGGCGGACTGGTTGATATTGGCGCTGGCATGGAGATTTACAGATGCATTGCTGATAACATTCGCTCCCAGGTTGATGTCACCATTATTGCCGCTTGTCAGCGTGGCGGACCCGCCGGTAGCTGACGTCGTGCCAAGCGTTGACAACGCTCCACCGTTGGCGGTTAGTGTCACTTGTCCATTAGTCGCAGTTACCGTTCCGGTAGTCAGGTTGTTCAGCGCCGTTATGACAGTGACATCCGTGCCGGTAGCGCTTACCGTCCCGGCGATCGAGTTGACATTTGCGTCAACGATTCCACCTTTGAATGAGACACCCAAGCCGCCGGTAATTGTGCCGTTGGAAGGACCACCGGTGACAGTTACATTTCCGGGATTGGTGTCATTAAACTTGACCGTGCCGCTTCCTGCCGAGATTGTTGAGCCACTGCCCATAGTTACATTCAAGATGAATCCGGATGCGTTCGACTGAACATTTACGTCTCCGCTATTCGCGGTCAGACTCCCATTGTTCATTACATTCGGTGTAAATATGGAGAGCGAAGATCCACTTGAGGTAGTGCCAGCTGCCTGTGTAATTGAGTTTGACGCTCCGGCACCGGTAAAGTAGGTCAATACGCCGGTCGCGTTGACATTGCCGTTGATGGTCACATCGTTGGCAGAGTTTACCGTGATGGCACCGGTAGATTGCAATGTGACACCGGAATCAACTGTGAAATCATTGATTGATGTTGGGGTAGTAACTAATGAAGCATTAATGGACATCGTCGTTGCGGTTGTGCTGGGATTGAGTGAAGTGTCGATACCGAGTTGGAGGTCGCTGCCGATTGAACCGAGTGTGGCGGTACCTGAAGTAACGGTAATAGTTGCGGAGCCGGGATTTGAGCCGGTTCCCACCCCGAGCAGCAATGGTGTCTGGATTGCCAGATTGCCGGTGCTAATCGTTTCGACCAGTCCGGATGCCAGAGACAGGGATGTTGGTGCGCTAATCAGGAATGTATCGCCAACCTGGCTGCCGGCGAACCAGATGCCGCCCGTCCACTTCAGGCTGTCGATACCGAGGACGCTGATCGTATTGGTGTTGCTCGCCGAACCGGTGTACTTGACTGTGCCGTGATTGGCGATGCTAGCGTTGGAGCCGAGGTTGAATGTCATTGGACCGGAAGATTGCAGGGTAACGTTTTGATCGACAATCAAGTCACCGATAGAGACTGGAGTCGTGACGGAGGTTGCATTGATGGTTATGACTGTAGAAGGTGTGCTCGGGTTGAGGGTGGAGTTAATCGAGAACTGCAAGTTGCTGCCTGCGAGCCCGACGGTGGCAGTTCCGGCAGTTACAGTGAGAGTCCCTGCTCCGGCCAGGCTGCCAGTGCCTACTCCAAGCATCTGTGGCGCCTGCAGTAGGAGGTCGCCGGTCAGGAATTGTTGTGCGACTCCGGAGCCGAGGGTCAACGCAGTGGCTCCAATGCTGGTAGTGTGACCGCTTCCAGGGTTGAAGACACCAGTAGTGCCGGAGAGCAATAAAGTGCCGGTGGAAGAGACGTTTAAAGTAGTGGATGGAGTTGTGTCAGTTGATTTGAGCAGACCATTGTGGTTGAAAGTTCCACTGTTGGTGAATCCAATTGTGATCTCCTTGTCAGCAGTCAGTGTCACAAGCGGAGCAATTGTAGTTGTTGCGTCAGTTACCGAAGTGCTGACGGCGCCGCCTGTCATATTGAGAACAGCTGTGTTGGAGCCGCCCGTCTTCGTGAAGATCACAGCCGCCCCAGTAGCAGCCGGCACAAATCTAATTGATCCGCCTGCTGTTTGAAGATTAGCCTGACCATTATCAGGCAAGGTAATCGTTAGATTATCCGTTGTGCCGGCTATCGTGTCGAAAGCAATTCCATCAAGTGACGAGTTGTTTGCAATTAAGGTCGCTCCGTTCTCGAAGGACACATTCGAACCACGTACGAACAATTTATTGGAGATAGTTTGTGTACCTGTGCCAAAGTTTATGCTGCCAGTAACAGGTGCTGGTTGAGTCTGGAGGACTGCAATACCATTGGTGCCTACATCGAAGGTAGTTGACCCAAGCATTGTCAGGATCTTATCGCCTACGGTTTGTACAACTATTATGCCACCACCACCTGCGAGAGCTACGAGTTTACCGCTGCCATCGACAGTCATATTACCGTCACTTTGAATGATCAACGGGAACAGACTTGCCGATGTCGACTCGACGACGCCTGCGTTGTAGAAAGTAGCATCATTCACGCGCATATCAACGCGTTCGGTTCCTGTGATATGCACAAGCGGATCAATAGTCGTGTTCGCGTTGGTGGTGATTGACAGAAATTCACCACCAGAGATCAGGAAATTTGCTTCGTTGGTTCCTACAGTCTTGGAATATCTCAGCTCTTGTCCGGCAGCTGGCGTAATGTCAACGTTACCGCCGCTAGTAGCAAATGTAGCCGTGCCATCGTCGGGAGTGATGATGGTGATTGCAGTATTTTGCGAGGATTGGACCTGGATAGCTACCGTAAATGAGGAGATAGCGCTGCTGACTTGAGATCCGGCACCAAGGTTTAAGCTGGGCGTATCGAGGGTGACAAGATTTTCGGTCGTGACAGAGTGAGTGGTTGCAGCTGCCAGGTTGATGGAAGTGAAGCCCTGGTATGTGAGGGTGTTGCTGGCAATAGTGTTGCCGTTCAAGGAGAGGTTAGCACCGGAGGATACTTGAATCTGCCTTCCAGTGAGGTTGCCGTTAACGACGATGTCGGAGACCACTGGTGTGGTTCCGATTGTAGCGCCTGATTGCAACCCGGTAGTCTTGTCGATCGACGTAGAAGTGGTAGACGGTGCGAAAGTGCCGACAAGAATGTTTCCGGTGAGGGTATTACCACCTGATGTGTTAATAGTGCCGACAGTAATGCCCGTTCCACCCTGATGATTACCGAGAATGGTGACATCTCCGTTATTTCCATCGCCGCTGCCGCCAGTTGAGAGTGTGCCGCTGGTAGGCAGAAGTACTTGTCCACCGACAGTAGCATCGGAAGCCGCATGGTAGGCATTGAGAGTTACTGCGCCGCCAGAGCCGTCCGTAAACAGGCTTCTTGTGTTAATGCCATCAGTAGAGTCTATTGGGTGAGTATTGAAATCGATGTTGCCGCCGGGAGCTGCTGTCGGAGAGACAGTAATGTGGGTGTTGTCGGGGCTATTGTTTGTAAAGGAAGCACCAGCGGAGATGAGAACATTGCCGCCATTTCCGGTGGCTGAATTTGTCTTGAACTTGAGTCCGTCCACAATCGTGCGAATACTTGCAGTTGACAGGAGTACGAGAGGAGTTCCGCCAGTGACTGTAAGGTTGCCGGCAAGATTCAAATTGCCGGAGCTTGCGCCAAAGATGAAACCGTTGGAAGCGGTGCCGGTACCGAGCGCATCGTCGCCGCTACCGGTGAATATCTCCACATGATTGCCTGCTACATTGATAGTTCCAATGATGCTGCGTAGATTGACCGACACATTACCAGGTGTTCCGGAAGCACCGATATTGAAATTGACGGAGCCATTGGTTCCGGAGGCGGAGAAGACTCCATTGGAAGGACCGCCGGTTACCGTGATGGCGCCAGCTGTGGTCGGGTTGAGGAAGATACCGGCGCTGGAAGAATTGGCGTTGAGAATAGAACCAGTGCCCATGGCTACAGTCAGTCCAGAACCGGACGCATTAGTTTGAATGTTTAGATTTCCACTGTTGGCAGTGATTGTGCCGTTGTTGGTTACGCTTGGGGTACTGATAGAGACGGATGAACCGCTAGACGTACCGCCTGCGCTTTGAGTCAACGAGTTCGAACCGCCCGAGCCGGTTACGTAGGTCAAAATACCAGTTGCATTGACATGGCCATAAACAGTGATGTTGTTAGATGCATTAGCAGTGATGGCTCCGGTGGATTGCAATGTGACACCGCTGTCGACGGTGAAGTTGGTGACAGATGTAGGTGTTGTAACCAATGAGGCGTTAATGGACATTGTCGTAGCGGTTGTATTGGGATTGAGTGTAGTGTCAATACCGAGTGTGAGGTCGCTGCCGATTAAACCGAGGGTGGCGGTGCCTGAAGTAACGGTAATAGTTGCGGAGCCGGGATTTGAGCTGGTGCCAACGCCGAGCAGCAATGGTGTCTGGATGGCCAGGTTGCCAGTGCTAACTGTCTCGACTAGACCATCGACCAGAGTCAGAGATGTTGGAGCACTAATCAGGAAAGTATCGCCAACCTGACTGCCGGCAAACCAGATGCCGCCAGTCCACTTCAGGCTGTCGATACCGAGGACGCTGACTGTATTGATGTTGCTTGCCGAACCGGTGTACTTAACTGTACCGTGATTGGCTATGCTGGCATTAGAGCCGAGGTTGAAAGTCATCGGACCGGAAGATTGGAGAGTAACATTCTGATCGACGATCAAGTCACCGACAGAGACTGGAGTAGTAAGTGAGGTGGCATTTAGTGTGATAACAGTTGATGGCGTGTTCGGATTGTGGGTGAAGTTGATAGAGAATTGTAAGTTGCTTCCGGCGACACCAACAGAGGCAGTGCCGGCGGTGACAGTCAGAGTCGCAGCACCGGGTAAACTGCCGGTTCCAACGCCAAGAATTTGAGGAGTTGCCAGGATTAGATTGCCGGTCTGTACTTCCTGGAGTACGCCAGAGCTTAATGTAAGAGCAGTTGCGCCAATACTGGCTGAGTGGCCTGCCCCGGGGTCGAATTTACCAGTGGTACCGGTCAGGGTGAGAGCTCCGGAGGAGGAAACGCCAATAGTGGTTGTTGGTGTCGCAGCGGTGGACTGCAAAAGTCCGTTGTTAACTAGAGTACCGCTGGTGACGAAGCCGACGCTGATAGTGCTGTTGGAGGTAAGGGTTACAAGTGAATCGATGGTAGTTGTGGCGCTGGTGACAGATGTGCTGACCGGACCGCCGGACATGCTTAGGGTTGCAATGTCAGTGCCGGCAGATTTCGTGAATATCAAACTTCTACCTGAATCGGTTGGTTGGAACACGATAGCAGCGCCGGAGGTGGAAATTGCCGCCAATCCGTCGTCTGGCAATGTAATGGTCAGCGGGCCTGCTGCTGTGCTTGGTGTGTCGAAGACTACACCATTGCCGGTAGTTGCTTGCGATACAAGGGAGGCACCATCATCCAGTTGTACGTTCTGTGCTCGTACAGTTAGAAGATTTGTGGTTGTTTGGGTGCCGGCGCCAAAATGAATATTCCCGGTTGCAGGTGCTGGTTGTGTTTGCAGTGTAGCTACCCCATTAGCGCCAACATCGAATGTATTGGATCCAAGTATGTTCAATACACCGCTTCCGGGTGTTTGTACAACTATGGACTGACCTCCGCCCGCCGCTGCTACATATCTGCCGCCGCCGTTTATCGTGAGATTGCTGGTGCTGCGCACAAGCAATGCTAATGCCGTAGTAGCGGTGGTCTCGATCGTCCCTGAGTTAGCCAATGTTCCATTGTTTACATTAATATCTACTTGACTGTTACCGATGAGATGAACCAACTGGTTCACAGTTGTGTTCGCATTAGTGGTTGTTGTTCTGAAGGTCCCGCCGAGCACTCGCAGAGTTGCTGCGTCGGTGCCTGTCGTCTTGCTGAATGTTAGCGCTCGACCTGTTGATAAGATGAAATCTACCAATCCGCCACTGGTAGAGAATGTAGCGAGTGCGTTATCCGGTGAGGTAACCGTGATTGCGGTGTTCTGTGTCGATCGTACTCGGATGGCAGTGCCTGATGTCATTGCGCTTGAGATCTGCGTATCGGCACCTAGGTTCAAGTTAGCAGTATCAAGCGTGACTTGATTGGCAGTAGATGTGGCGTGGGTGGTTGAAGCTGCCAGATTGATGGATGTAAATCCTTGGTACGTAATAATGTTGGTTGCCGTTGTGTTGCCATTGACGTAAAGATTTGCACCGGAAGAGAGCTGGACCAGTCGCCCATCTATATTGCCACCAACTGTTACGTCAGCAGCAGATGGTACTGTGCCGAGAGTCTGCCCACTGATTTCACCAGTAGTTTTGTCTACAGTAACTGGTGTGGTTGTAGGAGTCAGCGAGCCTACAATGACATTTCCATTCGATGAGTTTCCTCCCAGGGTATTAATCTGTCCGACCGTCACAGCAACTCCACCTTGATGATTGCCCAGGACAGCGGCGTCGCCGTTGAAACCAGTTCCATTGCCACCAGAGCTGATAAGGCTATTTGTCGGCAGTAGGACTTGTCCTCCGTTGGTCGGATCAGAGTCACTATGGTAGGCTACAAGGATGACTGTTCCGCCACTGAAGTTCGTACCCGTGGCCTTTGCGTTGATGCCATTGACAGCGTCGATCGGGTGAGTGTTGAAGTCTATGCTTCCACCTTGATATCCGGTGATACTGCCGGCGATGTGATCGCTGTCGGGACTGTTGTTCGTGAAGACCGAGCTAGCCGTAATGAGAATATTTCCGGCATTGCCAGTACTCGAATCAGTCCTAAACGTTAATCCATCAACAGTCGTTCTGACATCGCGGTTGGCGAGCAGAATGAGCGGGCTTGCTCCTGTAACTGTAATGTTGCCGGCAAGATTCAAACTGCCATTGGTAACACCGACTATGAAGCCATTCGAGGCGTTGCCGGTGCCAAGCGTATCGTCGCCCGTTCCAGTGAATATCTCAACATGATTGCCGGATACATTGATTTTTCCGATCATGGAAAGCAGATTGACCATCACATTTCCGGGTGTACCAGATGCGCCCACGTTAAAGTTGATAGTGCCGCCTTCTCCGGAGGCTGAGAATGTGCCATTAGCGAGACCACCAGTGACTGTCACCGCACCTGCTGTGATCGGGTTGAGGAAGATACCGGCGCCGGAAGAATTGGCATTGAGAGTAGAACTACTGCCCATTGCTACAGTTAATCCAGAACCGGATGCATTAGATTGAATACTTAGATTGCCACTGTTTGCTGTGATTGTGCCGTTATTGGTTACGCTCGGACTGGTAATTGAGACGGAGGAACCGCTAGACGTACCACCTGCACTTTGAGTCAATGAGTGCGAAACTCCCGAACCAGAAACGTAGGTCAGAATGCCAGTAGCATTGACATTGCCGTTAACAGAAATGTTGTTGGAGGCATCGGCAGTGATGGCTCCGGTAGATTGCAATGTGACACCACTGTCGACGGTGAAGTTAGTGACAGAAGTTGGTGTTGTAACCAATGAGGCGTTAATGGACATCGTCGTAGCCGTCGTATCGGGATTCAAAGTAGTGTCAATCCCGAGTCGGAGGTCACTGCCGATTGAACCGAGGGTGGCGGTGCCTGAAGTCACGGTGATAGTGGCGGTGCCGGGGTTTGAGCCTGTACCCACGCCGAGTAGCAATGGTGTCTGGATTGCCAGGTTGCCGGTGCTAATGGTTTCGACTAGCCCGTCAACCAGCGTAAGTGAGGTTGGAGCGCTTATCAGGAAAGTATCACCAACCTGAGTGCCTGCAAACCAGATACCGCCTGTCCACCTCAGGCAGTCGACTCCCAGCACGCTGATTGTATTTGTGTTGGTTGCAGAACCGAGGTACTTGACTGTGCCATGATTGGCGATGCTGGCGTTGGAGCCGAGGTTGAAAGTCATCAGACCGGAGGATTGCAGTGTGACGTTTTGATCGACTATTAGGTCACCGACAGAGACTGGAGTCGTGAGTGAAGTTGCATTGATGGTTATGACTGTTGAAGGTGTGCTCGGATTGAGGTTTGAGTTAATCGAGAACTGCAAGTTGTTCCCTGCGATTCCAACATTGGCAGTGCCGGCCGAGACGGTCAGAGTGGCAGCACCGGGTGAACTGCCGGTTCCAACACCAAGAATGTGAGGAGTTGCCAGGATTAGATTGCCGGTCTGTACTTCCTGGCTAACGCCAGCGCTTAATGTTAGAGCTGTTGCGCCAATACTGGCTGAGTGACCAGCCCCGGGGTCGAATTTTCCAGTGGTACCGCTCAGGGTGAGAGCCCCAGTAGATGAAACGCCAATTGTGGTTGTTTGTGTTGAAGCGGTGGATTGCAGGCGCCCGTTGTTTACTAGAGCACCGCCGGTTACGAAACCGACGCTCACAGTGCTGTCGGAGGCTAGGGTTACGAGCGAATCGATGGTTGTCGTGGCGCCGGTGACAGATGTGCTCACCGTACCGCCGGACATGCTTAAGGTCGCAGTATTGGTGCCGGCAGACTTCGTGAATGTCAGACTTCTACCAGAATCAGTTGGTTGGAATACGATTCCTGCGCCGGAGGTGGTGATTGCTGCAAGTCCGTCGTCAGGCAATGTAATTGTCAGTGGGCCTGCGGCTGTGCTCGGTGTGTCGAAAACAACACCATTGCCGGTGGTTGCTTGTGAAACAAGAGAGGCGCCATCATCCAGCTGTACATTCTGTGTCCGGACAGTAAATCGACTGGTAACTGTCTGTGTCCCTGAGCCGAAATGAATACTTCCGGTTGCAGGTGCTGGTGTTGTTTGAAGTGCAGCTGTGCCACTAGTCCCGACATTGAATGTACTGGAACCTAGCATGTTGAGCACTCCACTACCGGGCGTCTGGATAACAACTGTCTGACCGCCGCTGGCAGTAGCAACAAAGGTGCCGCTGCCATTGATCGTCAAATTGCCGGTGCTGCTGATGAGTAAAGGAAATTCAGTCGTTGCAGTGGATTCTATAGTTCCGGAGTTGCCGAGAGTTCCGGTGTTAACATGGATGTCTACTTGATTGCTCCCGGTAATGTGCACGAGTTCATCAATTGTGGTATCAGCGTTGGTGGTGGTAGTGGTCAAGTTTCCACCAGTCACTTGAAGATTCGCTTCGTTAGTACCTGCGGATTTGCTGAAAGTAAGTCCTTGTCCCGAAGCGACACTAATGCTCACGGAGCCGCCTCCGGTAGAAAAGGTCGATGTGGCGTCATCTGGTGTCATTATATTGATGGCGGTGTTATTCGTTGATAATACTGTGATTGCAGTACCCGTTGTCACTACGCTACTGACTAGGGTATCGGCACCTAAGATCAAATTTGGAGTATCTAGCGCTAGCGGGAAATTAGCAATGACTGAGTGGGTAGTCGACGCAGCCAGACGAACAGAGCCTAATCCCATATACAAGAGTAGCTGGGTAGTAGCGTTTCCATTTGCAAAGAGATTGGCACCGGAGTATGCTTGTACTCTGCGTCCAGTGAGGTCTCCACCAAGTATCACGTCTGCAGCGGTAGGAACTGTTCCGATGAGTCCGCCGGAGACTATACCTGTTTGTTTGTCTATTGTGATTGGAGTAGTGGTTGGATCTGCTGCAGCAATGAGTATGATGCCTGTATTAGTGTTGCCGCCGGTGGTGTTGATCTCACCTACCGTAATTCCAGTGCCACCTAGATGATTGCCCAGAATTCTCGCATCGCCATTGTTACCGGAGCCAGTGCCACCAGTCCTTATTAGTGAATTGCTAGGAAGAGTTACTCTCCCACCATCTGTTGGGTCGCCGGCAATGTGGTACGCGGCCATCACAACATGTCCGCCGCTTCCGCCAGTAAATGTGCTTCTAGTATTCAAGCCATCAACAGAATCAATTGGATGAGTGCTAAAATCGATGTCTCCGCCCGTTGCTCCTACTGGAGTTCCAGAAATGTGAGTGCTGTCTGGGACGTTGTTTGTGAATACAGCTCCGGCTGAAATCAAAATGTTGCCCGCATTGCCGGTTGAAGAGTTAGTCCTGAACTTTAGTCCATCAACCGTTGTTCTTACATCGCCGTCAGCCAACAATACAATCGGCGTTCCACCCGTTGTTGTCACGTTTCCAGCCAGGTTCAAATTGCCGTTAGTTACGCCTATGATAAAGCCATTTGTTGCCGTAGCCGGTCCGAGTGTATCATCGCCGCTACCGGTGAATATCTCTACGTGAGCACCAGTAACGTTGATTTGTCCTACTATGCTGCGCAGCGTTGCCATTACGTTGCCTGGTGTTCCGGCTGCACCGACGTTGAAGTTGACAGTACCACCTGCTCCCGACGCGGATATGACTCCATTTGCGAGGCTACCGGAGACCGTAATCGCTCCAGCGTTTGTCGGATTGAAGAATACACCTGCTGCATCATTGTTCGCAGACAAAGTGGAACTGCTGCCCAGATTGATAGTCAATCCAGAGTCTGAACCATTCGATTGAATACTCAGGTTGCCGCTATCGGCAGTGACGGTACCATTATTGGTTACTGTTGGTGTTGTGATCGAAACTGATGAACCGCTCGAAGTACCGCCTGCCGCTTGCGTGAATAAATTCGAGGCGCCTGCGCCCGTTACATAAGTGAGGGCTCCAGTAGCGTCGACATTCCCATTTATTGTGACATTGCTAGATGAATCTACTGTGATCGCGCCATTCGATTGCAGCGTAACACCGCCGTCAACTGTGAAGCCATTAACAGAGGTTGGCGTCCTCACCAATGAAGCATTGATTACCATGGTTGTAGCGGTAGTGTCCGGATTGAGGGTTGTATCAATGGCTAGTTGCAGGCTACTGCCGGCGATGCCGAGTGTGGCAGTTCCGGAGGTAACCGATATGGTGGCTAGCCCAGGGTTGCTACCAGTGCCGACTCCCAAGAGAAGGGGTGTCTGAATTGCGAGGTTGCCGGTGCTTATTGTCTCGTCCAATCCGTCTACCAACGTCAACGAGACCGGGGCGCTGATAACGAAAGTATCTCCAACCTGGCTTCCTGCAAACCATACTCCACCTGTCCAGTTTAGAGTGCTAGATCCAAGGATGTTGATCGTGTTGGTATTACTATCAGTGCCGGTATACTTGATGGTGCCTTGATTTGCGATATCAGCATCTGCCCCCATGTTAAATGTCATTATTCCTGTTGATTGTAGGGTCACATTTGGATCCACAATCAAGTCAGCAATGGAGACTGGAGTACTTACGGAACTGGCATTGATGCTAATTACTGTTGATGGTGTTGATGGGTTCAAAGAAGTGTTTATGACAAACTGAAGGTTTTGGCTCCCTACGCCCAGAGTTGCAGTACCAGACGTCACGGAGACAGTTGCCGCTCCCGCAGCCGAACCAGCGCCAACCCCAGCAATCTTACCGGATTGAATAGTTAGATTTCCGGTCACTACATTCTGATTTAGACCATCGGCCAGAGTCAGCATTGTCCCGGCCCCGATGTTGGCGGTCTTGCCTGCGCCAGGATTCAGAGTGCCGCTGGAGCCGGAGGTGTTGGTCCAGAGGAGAGTACCAGGGCTTGAGATATTGATGGTGGTACCGGCAGCA
>JAGVKB010000038.1 GCA_020050835.1 Candidatus Obscuribacterales bacterium
CCGGCAGGCGAGTTGTCGTTCGGCAGGTCCCAAGTCATGTCTTGCTCCTCTTTGTCCTCAGGATTTTTGTGCCCGCGTAAACCGATTTCTGACTTGGCGCCTGATAAATATTGCGATTTTGAGGCAAAGATTAAATAGTCCAATCCGATTGAACTTTTCGACCGCAAAGTACGTTTACTTAAAATATAAGGATCTTGAGCCCACCTAACAAAAATGAAACATGCACTGTCCGGACTTATAGCCTTTCTTACAGCGACCGTGTGTTTCAGCTTCCCTTTGGCTGCTCAGTCGACCGACGAGTCGACTGAGCGTGCTCAACACGCGCTCAATCGGTTGACCTATGGTCCCAGACCGGGTGATGTCGCAATGCTAGAAAAGTTGGGGGTAGAGCGATTCATCGAACAGCAGCTGCATCCGGAGTCTTTGCCAATTCCCAAGCGTCTGCAGGAACGGATTGACCGCAGTCCGTCGGTGGCGATGACACCGGGCCAGCTTTTTGTGAACTATGGGCGGCCAGCGTTAAGAACCCTTGTTGACAAGAACGATCAGACCGGGCAGCAAAAGAAGGATGCGTTCAAGCTGATTAACGAAACATACAAGAAGCTTTATCTGGAGCAATCAGAGCTGCGACTGAACAGGGCTCTGTACAGCCCACGCCAGCTTGAAGAGTTGATGACCGAATTTTGGTTCAATCATTTCAATATATCCAGCGACAAAGGGCTGGATCATATCTGGGTGGGATCTTTCGAGGAAGTGGCGATTCGACCATATGCGCTCGGGCGATTTCGAGATCTTCTGGGCGCAACCGCTCACCATGCTGCGATGCTGTTCTATCTTGATAATTGGCAGAACTCGGTTGCCCGCGTTAACGCCAACGGTGGCGGACGATTCAAGGGGCTCAACGAGAATTATGCTCGAGAGTTGATGGAGCTGCACACTCTGGGCGTCGATGGCGGCTACAGCCAGTCTGATGTAGTCGCGCTCGCTCGCATTTTGACCGGTCTTGGCTTGCAGCCTAGAAGAGGAGCCAGTATGGATGCGCTGCAAAGTAAGTTCGGCTCTCGTTTCGAGGCTCGCCGGCACGATTTTTCGCAGAAGGTCTTGCTGGGCAAGACTGTCGTTGGTAGCGGTGAACGGGAGATCGAAGAGGCGCTCGATCTGCTGGCGAAACATCCGTCGACGGCTCATCATCTGAGCTATAAGCTTGCTCAAGCTTTTGTTTGTGACCACCCGCCCGATGCGCTGATTAAACGATTGTGCCGGACATTCAATACCAGCGATGGTGATATCAAAGCGGTGCTTAAGGAGATCTTTCAGAGTCCGGAGTTCTGGGACAGCCAATATCGTGAAAGCAAGTTCAAGTCGCCTTATCGTTATGTGTTATCGGCACTAAGAGCCTCTGATGTGGAAGTAGTGAGCTTTCTACCGGTAATTCAATTTCTGCGACAACAAGGAATGCCGCTCTATCAGTGCCTTACTCCGGACGGTTACAAGAACACTGAAGCGGCCTGGTTGAATTCAGATGCGCTATTGAATCGACTCAACTTCGCTACTGCGCTTGGACTTGGCAAGTTACCCAACTTGCAGACGAGTACTTTCCAATACAGCGAAGTCGAGCCGCTGCTCGGCACGCAACCTTCAGCATCTACCCTGCGTGTTATCAAGCAAGCGCCCGAGGAGATGAGGCTCAGCCTATTGCTGGGCAGCCCGGAATTCATGAGGTATTAGTGAGCGATGATCAAGCGGCGAGATTTCTTGAAAACGGCCGGACTGTGCACGCTGTCTTACTTATGTCCGAACCTGAGCGGCTGGGCTGCCGGCTACCAACAGAGCGAGCCGAACGGCACGAGACTGATCGTGATTTTCTTGCGTGGAGCCGTTGATGGGCTGAATGTCGTTGCCCCTTACGGCGATTCGCTCTATTACTCTCTGCGTCCTTCGGTCTCGATTGCTCGACCGGGACAGGAGCTCGGTTTGCTGGATCTCGACGGTCATTTTGGACTCAATCCGGCCTTGGAGCCGCTGCTGGAGCACTGGAAGAACGGCAGCTTGGCTATAGTGCAGGCTACCGGTTCGCCGGATCCGACCAGGTCTCATTTCGATGCTCAGGACTTCATGGAGAGCGGTACGCCTGGAGTAAAGGTTACTTCGTCTGGTTGGATGAATCGGTTGCTTATGCAATTGCCGAATTCAAAATCGCCGGTGCGCGCCGTCAACGTCGGCGAAGTCTTACCACGCATTCTGCAGGGACCAGCCTCCATCGCCAGTTATGCTCCGGCCGGCCGCTTCGCTGCGGTCAGAAAGCCGCTGGATTATCCGGTGGTAGCGCAATATTTCGGCAGTATGTACGGCTCGCGCACCGACAGTCTTGGCAAGGCGTTCAACGAAGGTATGAGCGCTCACAAGACGCTCAAGAAAGATTTGGAGGGGGAGATGACCGCTGCCAATCAAGGAGCGCCGGACGCGAGAAATTTCAAGGGTTTTGGCTCGCAGATCGGCCGGCTCTTCGCCAACTCGCCCCATGTTCAAATGGGATTCCTGGCGATCGGCGGTTGGGACACGCACGTCAATCAGGGCGGCTCTAAAGGTCAACTCGCAAATAAGCTCAATACACTTGGCGCAGGCCTGGCGCAATTAGTCACCGCTCTTGGTGACCAGTACAAAAACACGCTAATAGTTGTAATGTCAGAGTTCGGTCGAACGGTCAAGGAAAATGGCAACAACGGCACCGACCACGGACACGGCAACATGATGCTGCTCCTGGGGGGAGGCATTGTCGGCGGTAAGGTTTACGGGAATTGGCGCGGTCTTGCATCCGGTCAACTCTACGAGGGTCGAGATCTGCCGGTCACAACCGATTTCAGAAGTGTCCTATCAACTGTGCTGGCCGAGCATATGAAGGTCTCAAAAGCCGGCATGCAAGAGGTATTTCCTGGTTATCGGCCAGCGGACAATGAATTGAAAGGTATAGTTAGGGGCTGATTGAATCGCAAGTCCGGATACTAAGCTTGCGACAAGTGTGCTGATCGATCCGGATTGACCGGTGACTGCAATTGCATGCTAATCTATCTAAGGAGCTTCTCCGTGTAATGACTGGCACGTGCGCGGGAACCCAGAGAGTCGACAATTTGCTGCAATCCAAGGATTTAGCCGGCAGCTGGGCTCTTGAGAAATTCTATGAATCAAACAAAATCTTTTGCCAGCAAAACATTTATTGGAATAGAGTTCGGCTATCTGCTCTCCGAATGGAAGCAGATGTTTGGCAAGGAGACTATTCCTAAGGACATCTGGGCCGGTCTGACAGTGGCCCTGGTCGCTCTCCCGCTTAACCTGGCGCTGGCAATTGCCGCCGGAGTGGAGCCAGGAGTCGGTGTTACTACCGGAATTATTGCCGGTGTGGTCGCTGCGCTTTTCGGCGGGCAGCGGGTTGCTATCACCGGACCGGCAGCGGCCATGGCAGTCGTGCTGATTGAAATCGCCCGGAATTATGGTATCGACGCAATCTGGCTGGTTTGCTTAATCGCCGGTTTACTTCAACTATTGGCCGGTGTTTTCAAGCTCGGTCGATTTATCTCCTTCCTGCCGATGCCGGTCATTGTCGGTTTTGCCAATGCAATCGGTGTGCTGGTCTTCTTTAATGCGTTGGACGATTTCCTGGGATTGCCGGCCAAACAGGTTGCCCATGCCGGGCAGCCGCAACTGGCAGGTCTTCCTTTTATTCCCGAATTCTTCGTCGACATGTTTGATATCTGGCGCAGATGTTTGGTGCATCAAGAGATGAACTTTTACGCCATCATAATTGGTACTGTTGGTCTCCTGATTGCTTATCTGACACCGAAGGTCACAAAGGCTGTTCCGGGACAGCTGGTGGCCATTTTTACAGCTACCTTGCTTTGTTCTTTGCTGCAGTTTAAGGTGCCGGTAGTCAGGGACATTGCCACCATACCCAATGTATTGCCGCTGCCTGGGATTCCCGAATTAGCCTGGAATGATTTTGGTGTGCTCTTCCCGACGGCAATTACGGTTTTCATGCTGGGCTCGATCGAGTCGTTGCTGTCGGCTTCGGTCGCGGACGGTATGACAGGCTCAGCTCGGCATCATTCAAATCAGGAGTTGATCGGCCAGGGTTTGGCAAATCTGGTTGTGCCATTTTTCGGGGGCATTCCGGTCACCGGTGTAATTGCCCGAACTGCTGTCAATATACGAGCCGGCGCCTGCACGAGGCTTTCGGGTCTGGTTCATTCATTGGCTCTGGCCTGCTTGATTTTCTTCCTGGCCAAGTATGCCGAGCAGATACCGCTGGCAGCGTTGGCCTCGATCTTGATGCTGACCGGTATCAGGTTGATCGAATGGGATGCCATGGCTCAAATGTGGCGTAGCTCAAGAATGGAGAGCATTGTTGCATTCGTCACAACTTTGTCCTCGGTAGCGGTCGACCTGACCGCCGGTGTGTTTACCGGTCTCGTCTTTGCCTGTGCACTGTTTATAAGACAGATCGCCGATGTGAAAATCGTTCCGCAGGGCGAGCAGGAAGCAAACAGTGTGGAAGCGACAATTCCGGTCTGCAAGTTCGTCCGTACCTATGTAGTCGACGGGCCGCTTTTCTTTGGGGCTGCCGAGCGGTTCATTGAAAATATCTTGATCGTCGCTGACGTCAAAGTGGTAATTCTGCACATGAAAGCGGCTCGGGTTATGGACTTGACCGGCGTCGAAACATTGCTTTCGATCAAGCATCAGCTGGAGAGGCAGGGCGGCAAGCTGGTAATCGCCGAGCTTCCCCAGCAACCGCTCCAGCTCCTGGAAAGGAGTGGGGCGCTTGAAAAGATTGGCCGCGAGAATGTCTATCACAGCTATCATAGCGCGGTGGTCAGTGTCAACGAGCAGCTGCTTAGTAGCTCTTGCCAGGGCTGCGAGGACAAAGGCGGTTATGCACCGAAAGATTGCCGGTTGCACAATGCCCTGCTGGATGAATCGAGCCCGATGGCAAGGTTGATTGAAGCAGCTCGCGGTAAGACCGTTCCGCAAAACAAATCAGGTTTGGAGTGGCTATTTCCTGTACTGAGCAATGAAGATGTGCCTGAAACGCTACGTGGAACCCCGCTGGAAACTCTCCTGAGGGGCCAGAATCTTGGCTTGATAGACGAGCACCAAGCTCATGGTGCGGCATTGATGATCGGGATGTGCATCGACTTTCGCAATGCTTTGAGCATTCCCAGGGACTGGGCTTATATCATTCGCCGGGAAGGTGCCAACATGGCCGAAGCCGAATTTGCGGTCGCGCTGGCGTTAAGCAAGGGTGTTCGCTATATGGCTTTGATCGCTCATAATAATTGTGCGATGGCCAATACCGCCGAGCACCGAGAACAGTTCATCAATGTCTTGACCAAGGGCTTCAACTGGGACGCCGATCGGGCCGTGGAGTTCTTCGATAATCACTCATTGAGTCGCGAGATCGGCAATGAGCTGGATTTCGTAGTCGAGGAGTCAGGCAGAATTGAGTCGCTTTTCCCAGGGCTGACTGTGGTGCCGCTTTTGTTTAGAGTGGAGGATAGCCGTCTTTATCTAATCTATGACTGGCTGGTTAAGAATGCTCCAAGTTATTCTAAAATAAGCAAGTTCAATAGCCGGGACACGGGCGAGTTTTCGCTGCCTTCTTGAGCTGGCGATTGTTTAGTCGATTGCTTTGCCGAGCACCAAGGGTTGGTGTAACTTGGTTGTGAGTCGAGGTAGCCGTCTGGAGAGTCTGCCCGGCCAATCGGTGGGCGACCGCTGGCCCGTATAGTATCGCCGGTGGTGGTCGGCAGCATGCCGTTGCTAATGCTTGACCGGGTTGTTCCAGCTGAACGGCTGAGTGTGTAATCGCCAGAGACGACTCAATCTTCCGGTGGCAGCGGCTTGTGCTGTATGTTTAGACGACAGCTGCTGCTTGTCCGATGAAACTCCCGTCTTGCAGCATCGTGTAGCTAAGTGCCTTCGAGGCTTGATCGAGGAGCTCTTCGGCTTTGCGCGCATTGACCGGGTAGGACGCCAGCGCGATCGAGACCGTAAACGGATGGTTTGTTCCATAAGCGTTGCTAAGGCTGGCGTAAATAGTTCGGCGATAACGCGCGGCTGCAATGTGCGCACCATCTTGATTCGTCTCCGGAAGTATGACGGCAAATCTCTCTGACGAATACTTGCAGCCAATGTCGATCTCGCGAATTGTTCTTTTCAAAGTAGAGGCAACTAAGGCGAGCAAGCTGTCGCCTGCCAGGCTCCCGTTGGTCTTCGAGTAATCATCCAGACCTTTGATTGCAATCATGCACAGAGTCAAAGGCTTCTTGGTCCGCTGCGCTCTTTGTACTTCCTGTCTCAACTCTCGTTCGAGCGATCTTGAATTGTACAGACCGGTGAGTTTATCGAGCAGAACATAGACCTCCATCTCTTCGAGGTTTCTCGATGCTAGCGATGCTTTAGTAAATTCGAGCTGATTTGCGCTTTGTACTTCCCAGGATCGCTTGACTAGCTGCTCGTCGGGTTTAATACGGACGTCTCCAGAACGCTTCTCCCAATGCCTGTCGAGGGCTCTGCAGAAAGCACAAGTCTTTCCGCCACAACTGTGGTTGGTCATAGTAATCTCCGATTTCTTCGCTGCACACGCTTGATGCACACCTTAGGTTCAGCCTGTGAAAAAGTCGTGAAATCCGGAGTTAGCCTTCCCAGTTGATCACCTTGAGATCCAGCACAGCGATTGCGTAGATGACCGGAACAAGGCCGAGCGTGACGAAAGTCGCAAAGTCATCTCAAAATACTAGTCAAGCTAAAGGAATAGACACTCATTCCTCGATGTAAAATGTCCAGCATGTCTAATGGTTCTGCGTGCAGCTTGGCGATCGACCCGAGTGGTTTGTCAAGCGAGTGGTGATTTTGCCGAGGAGAGTTTTGTATGAAAATAAATGGATGGCTTCTTTCGCTTTGCCTGGCGGCATTGTGCGCTGTTCCATCTGACGCTCAGCAAGCGTTGGTGCCAGCTGGGTCGTCTAATCTCACTCCCGGCCAATACATGATGACCAATCTGAATACCGGTCAGGCTCTTTATATTGTGATTGACCAGTCTGGGCGAGTTTATGCTCAAGATCCAAGAGTGCTGCAATTTGTGGTTCAAACCGGACAAGGACAGACCGGAATCGGGCAAGTTGGCATCGGCCAACCAGGAATCGGCCAAGGACAGCTCGGCTATCCGCAGCAGCAGGGCGGGCTGGGTGGATTGCTCAAGCAAGGCTTGCAAGACATGGTGAAAAACAAGTTGACCCCGCAACCGGCAGTCGGCGCACCGGCGAATTAACCGGGTTGCCGGCTAAGACGACTCTTTTCAGCAGGTGTCTGGCACGGCTGTGGCGTCCTTCTACCGAAGCGATCTGCCTTTGTCCAGCAGCGGGCGCAGACCATTGGCGGCACCGATTATTACCGAACCGTTGTTTAAGAGGGTGGCCGAGAGGAAGTCTGCTTGATTGGTTACTGCCAGGAACAGTCCCAGCCAGTTAGGTGCTGAGACCAGGACGAGGTTTTCCTTCGCCAAAGCCATGCCGGAGCGCGCGATCTGAATCCCTTCTACTAGACTGCGCATGCTCTTTGAGGTTAACACGACGTCGGCTCGATGGCGCGCGACATCTGCTCCGGTACCGAGGGTGATGGCAATGTCCGCCTGCTCGAGCGCCAGCGAGTCAGCTGTGTCATAACCCACCACGGCTACTTTGCGACCGCGCAGTTTGTAGTCTTGCACTATCTTGGCTTTGTCGGCAGGCAGTGTCCGGGCGTAAATCGTCTCAATGCCGGCCTGCCTGGCCAGCTCTTCGGCTGCTTGCTTGCTGCCGCCGGTCATCATTGCGATCTCCGAGATACCGATTTTACCTAAAGCACGGATTACACGCTTGATCTCTTTGCGAAGCGGATCCTTAAATGAGATTACCCCGGCCAGCTCCCGGTCGATCGCTACGCAAACACGTGAATCGCCCCTTTGCGTGCACTGGTAGAGAAAGTCCTGGGCAGGCGCTAGGCTTACATCTCGCAGCTCCATCAAGCGCGTGCTTCCGACCAGAATGCTTTTCCCTTCGACATCGCCTGAAACGCCGAGCCCGCTAATGACATGCGAGCTGGTGCGCTCCGGAACCGGGATCGAATTGAGATGCGCATAGTTGTAGATTGCAAAGGAGCCGAGGTGGCTGTAGCGCTGTTCGACGGCCGAGGCAAGGCGGGTGAGGTCCTCCATCGAATAGCTGCCACACGTAAAGATCTCAGTTATCTCCGGGACAGGTGCTGTCAGTGTGCCGCTTCTCGCAAATATGACTGTGTCAATCTCAGCCAGACGCTCGAGCGCTGTGGCGTTTCGAATTACAATCCCCCGCCTGCCAGCCTTGAACATTGAGGCGAGCACCGCAGTTGGTATTGCAATTCTGATTCCGGTGATGAAGTCGAAGCAGACAATAGTGACGGCGCGGTGAATGTTCTTGGTGACTGCGAAGAGCAGCGCAGCCATAGACAAAACCGGCCAGACCCTTTCATAGGCATGGTGCAATGCAAAACGATGCAGCTTCGTGCGTTGAAGCCAGCGCTTTTTCTCTTTCGCTCGAACCGGATCGGCCGGTTTGAGCTTTGGCCCCTGCTCATTGCGAATATAGAGTTTGCCTTCCAAAAGGAGAGTATCGGCGCTGACGCAGTCACCGGTGCTGACTGACTGTGGGGCGAACTCCGTTTCCGGGCTGGCTGGAATGATGGTTCCGACCCCAGACTCAACTGTGCCATCGCAGGTGATTAGTTCGCCTGGATAAACTACCAGGCGATCGCCTGCTCTTAACTCCAGCACAGGCACGCGAACGCGATGATTGTCGCTGATCAGCCAAGCCGAACGATGGGAAAGCGCAAGCTGGTGGCTGATCATCGTCTGGCAACGTCTGGTAACCAGGTCGCGCATCAGCTCGCCCATGCCGATCAGTGAGGTCATCACTGCTGCCGGCAACAAGCTGCCTGCCCGGATCAAAAAGAGGCAAGAGGCACCGTCGAGCGCATCCGCTCCCAGTCGTTTGTCCTCGAGAACGGTTTGCAACGCCCGATTGAGGATCGGCACTACCGCTGCATACAGGATTGAGCGTGCCACCGACGCTGGTGCGCCGCCCAACGTCGAGGCCAGTGAAGCCAGACCGAGCAGGAGCTGCAGTCCGGGCGAGAGCAGCGCCTCGAAAGCAAAGGTCGCTTTGCTGAGCGCTGCCGACGGATTGGTAAAACGTCCGGCGTTATTTGATGCGGGCAGCGGGCGTTTTATATCCTCCAGCCTCAATTGGTCGAGCCAGCTGAGCGGGTCGAACGCCTCGGGATTGAAAGAGATCACCACTGCCGCGCAATCAGGGTTGGTCCGGGCCAGCCGAACGCCGTCTTGGGCGTTTAGAAGGTCCCGCAGTCCAATCGCCAGAGGAGCATCTTGATAAATGGCCTGAAAGCGCAGTCTAATCCTGCCAGGCAAACTATGAATGATCTGATAGCCGTTTCCGCTCAAAGTGCCGCTCCGGAAGTCTCCCTGCTCCATCTTGACACAGGGAAGGCAAGGAGTTTAGCCGGCCTGGAGCATGATTTTCTTGTGGATGTCCGGAACATTGCCGGTTGAAACGGTCCAGAGCGTGATACTTTCGAAGCGAGTCTTTTGAATCAGCTGCCAGATCGCGCCTAATTTCGCATCAGCTTTGGCCACGATAGTAAAATCACCCTGGGCGGAGTTCCAGACTAGCTGGGCTGGCTGCTCGGGACAACGTGACACTTGCGCGCAAAGTTGATAGAGGTCGGTCAAGGTAACTTGAGTCTTGCGGGGCTGAAATGCCGGTGCTTGAATCTGTGGACCTTTTCCTATCTTGAGCATCTCTGTTCTCCTTCCTCGCCGATTAGCCGGTTCAAAGACCGTTTTGCCCTGGTGATCTCTTTACGGACCGGCTGAAATTAATAGGTGAGTTTTCACGTAAATCATTCAGAAGGTTGTCAGTTTGAGTCCGAAGCCATCCTTTCCGAGGCCTCAGTCAGGGCAGACCAGCCTTTTGAATCATTCGAACTGCCTGCAAAGACAGTCCGCTTGGCAATGACTGTTTCGTTTTGAAGCTAAGGCAAAATCACAATGTTCAAGGAATAATGGCAGGGGAATAGCGACTTGAAAAGAGAGAACAGCGTGATGGGTAACAATTCTTTGCGGCAAGCTGCCGACAGAGCGATCAGAGAAAAAGATGGAGACCAAGCTGCATTTCTTTATGACAAATTGGTTGATGAGGTCCGGCTGCTAGTTGGCGATGGGCAAAAGGAGATCGCCGCCGAGTTGTCTCGTCTGGCCAAGGAGATAGAGTCGGAAGGCAGAGTCGAAGAGGCTTTCGAATTCAAGCAGCGCACTTGTGCATTGCTTCTCAAATTGAGCATGTCGGCCAGAGGAAGGCAGGCGCCGCCGCCAGTCCCAATTGCTGCGCCAGTTTCAGCTGCCACCGTCAGTAAAATGCGCTTTGAGCACCTTGCTGCTGGATGTTCTGATTTTGACCAGGAGTTAAGTCTTTATCTGGAGGCATTCAAGGCTCGGCAGTCCTGGTCTTTTGGCGCGCCAGGACAACGAGCGGCATCGTTGAATTTTGGGTCGGGACCATTATTATTGCTCTATGAAAGTTTAGAACCAGGCTGGTGTCCAGTGTTTTCAGTCGAAGACCTGGCTGAATCAACTGCCAGGCTGGAGCCGCTTGGTTGGAAGAGAAACGAGCAACTGCCGGCTCCGGGCGGGATGATATCTATTTTGACTGGACCGAACGGGGAGCCGATCGCCCTTTTGCAGAGAACATTTTGAAAGACCGGGCCGTTTTTGAGATAAGCTGATTGAAAGCGCATTCGCTAGTACAAATTGGCTGAAAGAGAGCAATCATGCAAGAATCTGATTTAAATCTAGACAACCAAGAAAGCGCAGTTTCCGGGGCGGTAGACAGCGCTAAGGGCAGTCCCAGCATGAAAGTCGGCATGGTCAAATCGTACCTTTGCCTGGCGAAATCAGTTCTATTTACCCCCGGCATCTTCTTCAGCGCTATGCCGGTCGAAGGCGGTTATGTTCAGCCGGGAATCTTTCTGCTCTTGTCTGCTTCGGTGTTTGCGCTCTTGCAGGCGATCTCAAAACTCAGCCCGTTTATCTTGATCACCGCTTGCTTGAGCAGCATTGCCGGTGTTCTGGCTGCATCAGGCATTATTACTTTGGTCTGCCGTGGTCTCGGTGGCAAGGGAAACTTCCAAGGCACATTTAGAGTTCTGGCATATAGCAAGGCTACCTTGCTTTTTGCCTGGCTGGCGCTTGGACCAATTCCGATTGGAGGGATCGCCTCGCTTGTCTATGGGGTCTATCTGAACATTGTTGGTCTCGAGAAAGTACAGCAGCTGAGACGCTGGCAACTGATTACGATCACCGTACTTTTGGCGTTGGTCGGTTTTGTCTTCAAGGCGAAGACCGGCATTTAGCAAAACTGGAGCGGCGGCTCAGCAACCTGGTCGCCGCCGGCTAATAGAGACCGGGATTAGCAAGGGCGAAAACGTGGTACAGCGTACTTATGAATCCGTTCGACAACGGTCCCGGATCAATGGTCAAAGCGTTTTTGCTAACGATTCTATTCGCGGCTGCCAGTGCGGCGATTGCGTGGGCTGGAAGCGTGACGGCAATGGACGCCTCCAGCCTGACGAAGGACGGAATCGCTGCTTACAATCGGGCTGCTTACCTCGATGCAATTAAGCTTCTGGAGCAGCGCGCGTGCTTGTCACCAGAGGATCCAATCGTTTTTTACTACTTGGGGAATTGCTATTTGCACAGTAAGCAGACAGACAAGGCTGCTCATATGTACTCGGCTTGCGTGCGATTGTCGCCGAGCAGCCAGGCTGGCAAGTATGCTTTGAGCGCGCTAGAAAGTCTGTCGGCAACAAGTCGTGGTGGTGCTGAGGAGGGCACGCCGAACCTGGTGCAGATTGAGCCGGGCGCCGTCGATGCTGCTAAGGATGCCTTGATGTCTACCGAAGCGTTGGACAAGAAATTCAACCTGGCAGTCAAACAGATCAAGAGTCATCGGCAGTCACTGCAAGTCAGAATTGATAATGTCTGGCAACACATGCAAGATGAGCTTCAGTCAATGAGTCCGAAGAACACACCAAACTACGCAACCGAAATGGAAAGAGTTAGAAGGGAAGCTGAAAATACCGTCGCTGATCTTCAGACTCGCCAGCTGCGGATGGAATGCCGGCTGCTTGCACCCACAAAGATTGACGCGCGCGCGATTCCGCAAATGCCGCAAGAACGACCGGACGATGCTAAGGCAGCGCTCGGCTCATTGATAGAGTATTTCAAGGCTGAAAAGCCGTTCGATCCGTTCGGAGCCGATATTACTCCAGAAGTGACTGCTAAATTCATGACCGTCAAAGATGTCTTTGGCGAGCTGAGCACCTATCAACCTGCAGCGCGCAAGATGGCTAAACAAGTCTTCCTTCAGTTGAAAGACAACATCGAAAGCAAACAGGATCAGTTGGATCAACAGCTGTATCAGACCAGAGCAAACTTGATTAAGGATATAGTCAATCTGCTCGCCAGCGAGAATCCCAGTGTTGCAATGTACAAGCACATGACGGCTCAGTATCATGCCTCGACGGCTCGGGTTCCGCGAGCGGATAACTACAACAACTTGACGCAGACAGAGCAGGACGTTTCGCAAATGGTGGACATGGCGAAGAGACGAGTCAAGGAGTTGCAAGACAGTTACTATAGAGACGTTGATTCGGCTCTGGCCGGAGCGAAGGAGAAGGTCGGCGGAATGGTGGCACAAGTCGGTCAGATCAATACTCAGCTGAAGCACCCGAGCGGAACGATCCAGTTGGTGCCTTTGGGCTCCGATCTGTACGTTCGTAACTATGTGAATTTCGGGGACAGGCCAGACCTGTCATTACCGGCAAATACGCCTGCGGATAATCCGGCGGCTCTGAAAGCCGCTGCCAAAAGGCTGACGGAGAAGCGGCCGGCACATAGTGCAAAACGCTCAGGGTCTAAGTGATGTCGGTGCCTGCCTGTCAGCAGTTTAAGAATGCCAGACTAACTTCGCTTGGTGATCGAGCTTTACTTTGGGCTTGGTCAGTCAGCGCAGTCTGCTTGCTATCTGGTCTCAGTCCAACCTTGACCGTTGCTAAGGAGCAGCCGAAATCTAACGGTAAATCGGCCGTCAAATTGTACGGACAGATCGATGAGATGACGTGGCTTTGTTCGGCTGCTGGAATTCAATTGAGCGGCAGGTCTTTACCGGCTACCGTCTCGAAAGTGGCGATTGGAAGCGCAGCCTCATTTTCCGGACTGAAAGAAGGCGATCGGGTGTTTCGAGTAGCTGCCGGTGATAATGTGCTCGTTCTGCAGATCCAGCGAGCAGGTAAGACCTATCAGGCTAGTGTGGCCACCGATGTAAGTGGCTTACGATCGCAATTTGAATCGAGAAAGATTGCATTTACCTTTGGTGACTCTCCGTTTGACAAGGAACTCAAGACTCTCAATCAATACGAAGTAACAGTCCTCCTTGATAGATCTGCGTCCATGGATGATGCTCACGCTGGTTGTCCAGGCGACATGACCAAATGGATGTGGTGCAAACAGCAGATAGATAATCTCTTTTTGTCTACGGACAGAGTTTTGGACGGTGGATTCAACATGGTTCTGTTCAACAACACATTTCAGATTAGAAATGGTGTCACGCTCTGGGAATTGAAGCAGATCTTTGATCGGGTAAAGCCGGAGGGCGCTGAGAAAAACCTAGCTGCGCCGCTGAGGGCGGTGCTTAACGACTATGCAAAGCGTCGAAACGAGAAAACAAAGCGATCTGCAATTCTAGTGCTCACAGATGGATTGCAGAATGCCGGTGAACCGTTGCAGGAAGTTTTGATCGAAGCATCTAAGAACATAAGCAAGCCGGGCGAGGTTAGCATTACGTTCTTGCAAGTGGGTGAATCAATCACAGCCGAAGAGCTATTCGACGATTTAGATCACAATCTGGTCGCCAAAGGCGCCAGCCACCACCTGGTAAACTTCAAACCGTTTTCAGAGGTGCGAAACAAGGGCGTTCTCTGGGAGTTGCTCGCAGCGATTCGCGAGTCTAGGCAGAAAGTGTCACGGGTAAACTAGTTGAGCGATGCCGAATCGACATTCCGTAAAGTGGGCGATGCCAGGTCTGGCCTCTACAGCGGTGCGTCATTTCGGAGACTCTCTACCGGATTTGATGTTGCTTTGGGCGAGCAACTCTCTTCTATTTCCAGTGAATCGACCGGAGCGCTGCCTCAGCCTCGGCTAAATGCTTCTGAAACTTTATCGCAGGAGCTTGAAAGTAAACTTCCTGAACGGCTGTTCCCGTGTTGTCGGAATCGATGTAGATGGTTCTGTTTACGATCGGTGTTGAAGACGTCCGATCGTAACTACCTTCTACTACTAGCACGCGTTTTTCATTGATCGCTTCAGTGTAGGCTTTCGCCTTTGAGAAGTAATCGGCGTCCTTGTTTCGCAAGATTTCTTGCAGAGACTGATACTCTTCGGCGCTCAACTCGTGATCCGGAGCCTTTAGCAAGTCGTGAAACGCTTCGCCGGCCAGAGCGCTGCAACGCATGCCCCGATAGTAGAAGCACAGTTTTACGTCGTTGTCGTTTGGCGCGTCGTACTCTTTGAAGAGGTCGGCTGCAACGGCATTCTCTTGAGTAGGGCCGGCTTGCCAGTCGGCCGGGAGATCTAGCCGGGCGATCTGACCGATGTCTCTAACGCTGTTATTTGATTGAGAGCTCGTTTTACAACTGGTATCGAGAAGATCCCTAAAAAAGGGATCTTCTGCCATCTCTTCATAAGACAGAAGGGAAGCGTCTGATTTAGAAACTTTCTCAGGTTGTTGAGGCTTGTCGTCCATCTCTTCCTCTCTTTTCCGGGCTGATAAAGATGCTGTCTACAGTTTTTTAGGAGAACCCAAGCGCTCAGGCTCTTACGCTTTGAGCATTTCGGAGATTGATTTCTTTACTGCCGCTTGATCGCTTGCTGGCAACTGGCGCAGATTGTTGTGAAAGTCTTGAATCGCTTTGAGATACTGATCTTGTTGCTGTTCGGTGAAGGTTCCTTCCAGCATGGCCTTTTGCTGATCCTTACGAGCCTTGACCATCGTTCTCACTAACATCGCTTCGTAATCTTCTTTGCTAATCAGATTGGTATCTGCTTCGAAGCGCAACAACTTGAAGCGGTCTTCCACCGGCAGGGTTTGTACAGTCCTTTCAAACGCATAGATGGTCGCTTCGTAATCTTTACCGCTCAGGTTTCCGGCTTTCCAATCCTTTTCAGCCGAAGTGAGCGCTTGCTTGATCTGCCTTTCACAATCCTCGAAGCTCTCTTTGCCTGTTTTGTATTTGAGCATGTTGAGCTCGATCTCTTTCAAGAAATCGCTCTTGCCGGCTGCCTTGTCAGCGTCCAAGTCCTTTTGCAAGGCAGCCAGTCGCTCAGTTACCCGATCGGCATCGCTGGGCTCGCGCATGGAGAAATAAAGGTCTTGAACGCTAAGTTGATTCTTGCCGGTATGATCGGCATCTGGTCCCCATTGATTGTCGACTGATACCGCCGGTGGTGGTCCTGGTTGGAAATCGGTGACATTGACGACATGCCAGCCACCAGAACCGCCTGCCGCTCCGGAGCCGGAATCAGTGTAGAACGGCTCATTGCCGGTATGCACCTCGATTGTAACCGGCAGCTCACCTTTGGCCTTGGCTTCTGCGAGCACCTTTATAAAACTTGCTTCGTCGCTGATAGTTTCGACTTTGTTGCCAGGGTGCTTATCCCACCTGATGTATCCTGCCTTCGGTTGATCTCCGGTGATTTCGTTTGAAACGTCTGCAATCTGCTCGCCGTTGAGCGCTGGACTGTGGATCGGCAGTTTGTCATCACCTAATACAGGCTTGGGTTTCGCGCCGGAGTAATCGACCAGCTGTTCCCCATTGTGCGGCGGCGTAGCAGTGGGATCCGCGGCCACTTGTTCGTAGTGGATATTTGGATTGTTCTTGGCATAATGAATGTTTACAGCCGTGACTTCGAAGATCTGGCTGGCCAGACCTCGCCCGAGCGGCAAGGGCGGATTGTATTTACCGTAAGGGTCTGTTTCGTGGACCTGGAAAGCGTCCCGGTTAATGGTTACGTGCGTTCCACTCTTTGTGATGTATTCTCCTTTTGTTGCCATGTCGACCACCAGCTGGGTAGCTGCGGCAGGATGTCTGGCGTATGACCTAACCTCGACAGCGGCGACATTGCAGGTGTTATGAAATCCCTGATCGATCAAGGTAGGGCTGGCGGCATTGCGCATTACCTGTTCGGCGATCTCGGCTCTCTTGGTACCATCCAGCGGCACCTTCGGATTATCCTTAGCTTCAAGCAGACTTGAGATATTGGCATAAGTCTTACGAAGTTCTTCGTGGGCTTGCTTGGTAATCTCTGCGGCGCTCAGCTTCGGATGCTGCTTTCTCAGGCTTTCTTCCAATTCATGCTCGCGCGCTTCAAAGCGCGCCATATTGGCCTGAAATCTAGCGTAGTCTTCGGGATCCGTAATGTGCTTTGCCGCTAAAGAGGAGAGTCGATCTCGTTCGGTTTTGATCGCTGGATCGTCGACCGGCTGGTAAGGCTTCTCTCCTTCTCTTTCCGATACCAAAAGGCGACCATCAGCTGTTTTCGTGATTACAAAGGTATCATCGGGACGAACTCCGCTGTGTCTTTCCACATAGCCGCCATCTTTAGTGGGCATCCGGCTGTAAACCGAATTGTCTTCATAGACTGCTTCGACTCGACCGTCGGCTCCGGTTTTGATCTTGACTCTTGAGTCTACCGCCTGAGCAGATCTGGCGTGTTCGGCGGCGATGCTGTCGGCTGGAGTTTGGTCGCCAGGTCGTGATGAATCAAGGATGAGCGGTTTCCCGAAGTCACCGGTGATGCCGCTCTTGCCGCCAGTCTTGAGGATTTCCAGCAATGACTGGCGATCCATCGTCAAGCTTGTCCAAGCGCCTTTGCTTTCGGACTCTTTCGCTCTGCCCGATTCAGCGGCATTGTCTGTCTTGGCAGCAGTTTGGTGTGGCCGTTCTTCAATGCTCGGTTTGCCGAAATCCAGTGAGATTCCACTTCGCCCGCCATCCTTCAGGAATTGCACGAGTTGTTTGCGATCTTTGATCAGCTCGGGCATGGCCGCGGTTGCTTCGTTGCTTGCTGTCTCCCGATTGGTTACTTCTGCCTGAGAGAGATTCGAGCGCTTCTCGGCCCGCTCGTTTTTGTCTGACGAACTGCTCATCGACCAGTCTCCTTTGATGTCTGACGGAAAGCAGCGAGAATCCGTGGTTACTTGAGCACAGATCTATTCCATTATTCCCTGATTTTTCGATTGGCAGTGCTTGGCAACGGCGGTTGCCTGACTCCGATCAGTCGCGTGATGCTGACTTTCCACCCAGGCTCTCGATTTGCTTCTGAATTTCCATTAACTCTGCCAGACGTTCCGGACGATGGTCATCTAGCCAGTCGGCGACGGCATCAATTGTGGCAGCTCGAATGTAGTGCGTCTCCAACAACAAGTGTCCGTGGTGACCCAACCATCTCATCGTCTGATCAGACGATCCTATTTCGTTGGTCAACTTTACCACCGCCGTCGGTGTCACGCAGCGATCTTTGCTGCCTTGCAAGATTAACACCGGTGTATTGCTCTCGATCGTATGTGCATACTTCAGCGTTTTACCCACAAACGATTCACTTCTTAAGAGCTCGAAGGCGGTCAAGTCTTTCGCTACGAGCGGATCCTGCAACATCTCCGTGGATACGTCGGGATCATTTGACACCAGATTTCGAATAAACGGACTGAGGTTAATTTTGAAGTGAGGACTGATGAAGAAACCGACCAGTCCGGCCCACACGCTGGCTGGATGGAGATACATCAATGGATTAATTCTGACCGCCGGTCCGGATATTATAATCCCGTTTACCAGTTCCGGATGCTGACCTGCCAGACGCACACACATGGTGGCGCCAAGGCTTTCACCGAGCACTATCAGCGGTGTCTTCGGATACTTCTGTTTCATCCATTGCGCAAGATTGACGATGTCGTCATAACTCTTGTCATAGTCGATTTTGTGTTTGCAATCTCTGCCTACGCAATAGTGGTGGTCCTTGTCCGTCCGGCATTTACCGAAGCCTCTCATGTCCGGAGCAGCTACATAGTACCCCACGGTGGCAAACGCCTTTCCGAGCAATTCATAGCTGGTGCCGTGCAGTGTTAGTCCATGCACCGCCAGGACCAAACACTCGGGATTGGCATCTTTGGGATACCATTCGTAGATTGGTAGGTGCAGTTTGCGGGAGATTTCACCATCTTCAATAAAGACGATTTGATGTGATTGCGAGTCAGTAGATTGTGCTGCCGGGACAGAGCCAGTAAACAGCAGTGTCAGTAGGGCAAGCACCATGACCGTTCGCGAGGCGCTCACCAGCTTTGTCTTGTTTGGCGCCGATGCTGCGAGCACTGGTTTATCGTGTGCGTTTTTGAATGACCAATTGGAGTTATTCATTTCCCTGACCTTACTTCTGCAGACGCATTAGCAGTTACGCTGCCGCGAGGTACATGCTGTTTTAACCAATCAACTATCCGGTTGAGCACCACTTCCGGACACTGTCCTTCCTCCAGTATCAGGTGCTCCTGTTTGCCGATCATCCAAAAATCTTTGTCGTTGGTTTTGACCGCTTGAAAGAGATCGAAAGTGCTGTTTGGCTTGACGAGGCGATCGTCGACACCTTGCAGCATCAAGACTGGTACATTCGAAAGTTTTTCAGCTTTTTCGACGTTTTGCTTCATAAATAGCTCGAACTTCATTAGCTCAACCGGAGACAATTCAAGGCGAACTCTGGGATCGGTTTTCCATTCTTTCTTGAGTTGCGGATCTTCGGTGGCCTGATTGATAACGTGTGAGCCAATGTTAAATCTCTTATGTGGTCCGCAGATGAAGTTGAACGCCACTGTTCCAGTCGTTTTCATCTGATCGTAGCGGCCTGCTGCCGGTGCAGACGCGATCAGCGCATCTACCAGCTTCGGATACTGGGAGGCTGCGTGGATGGCGATTCCGCCGCCCATCGACTCGCCGACCAGGAAGATTGGTGTGCCGGGATTGACCGAGTGCATTAGTTCCAGAAGCAGCTTGATGTCTTCTAGAGTTGATTCGTAGTCGAGCTGATCGTTGCCTCCGGCCACGGCGAAGGACCCGAAGCCGCGCACATCAATCGCCACCACAGCCAATCCCCGGTTAGACAATCTGGTGGCAAAGTCGTCGAAGGACAGGCTGCTCAGTCCTAAACCGTGAACACAAAGTAGATTGGCCCACGATTTGTTTCGAAGATTCCGCCAGGTAAGCAAGGGAAGCGACTTATGCGGTAGGCGTACCGCAGCCCAGAGCTGCTCTGTGATCATTTTCGAGCGGGCGTCCGGCCGCCGATGCATGATCTTCTCTACCTCTTCGTTGCCACCGGGCGTATTTCTAACCATGAAAAGACGCGCTCGCATTACCTTTCGAAAGCAGTCGAGCGCTTGCTCTTTGCACTTGTCGACATCAGCATCCGACTTGCCTGTCTCGTGATAAATTTTCGAAAGATTGAGATAAGCCCAGGCGTGCACGATCTGCTGGGAAGGATTGGGCTGCCTGGGAATTCCTGTCGTTGCGGTGATCAGACGCAAGCAGTAAGGCTCAGCCTCGGCAAACTTCTTCTGTGCAAGATAGCTGCCTACCAGTGCGTCCAATAAGGCTCGCGAAAGTTGGTCGTTTTCGCCCAGCAGTTTCTTAGACTCGGCCAGAGCTTGGCTGTACTGCTCCTCCGCGCGTTCTGTTTTGCCACCCATGTAGTAGGCATCACCGAGACGCTTGCGAGCTAAGATCTTCTCATAGCCTACGCCCGAGCCATGAATGTCTTTCATCGATTCAAGCAGCTTAACAAGCCGGTCTTGAGCAGAATCATACTCCGCCTCGGCTAAGTAACAGGCAGCCAGGCCGGAGGTGACATCGACTGTCAGCTTCGGATCGAGCGTTGCGGAGTCTTTCTTGAGCGCTGAGTCCAGCGCTTGCGCCATGAGTTGAACGGCCTCTTCCGCTTTACCGTCGTCGAGCAGGGCGAGCGCATTCGATGTAAGGTCCGCGACGTCCAGCAGCGGTGTTTTTGGTGCAACGGCTGGTCGCGGCTGGGTCGCTGCTTTCGGCTGGGAGGCTGGTGTTGTCTGTGCGGCCGCGCCTGGATACTCAAGCGCTGGTGTGGTTAGCGCTAACGACGCGGTAAAGAAAAGCAGCCTGGATGCTGCCAAGGGTAAGTTCTGTTTTAGCATCTTGGGATTGAAAAGCACCATCTGATCGCTCGGCAGCAGCTTCTGCAATGTTTTGGCGCACTTGACGCCGGCAAAGCCTCCACCAGCTATAACTATCTTCTGATCAGCCATAAAAAGCGCAAAGGACACTAACGGAATGAGATTCCGGAGCAGCTCGTTAAGGAGAATCCGCACACGAGCCAGTTAAACCCAAAAACGCCGCATTTTGCTCGTCCAAGCGGTTACTGTTTTCCTTATACCCGCGTGCATCTCTTCTACCCCCTTGTTAGGCAATATTTACAAACTCTTGTAAGCTGTAATAAAAGTCTTGGCATGGATCATTCTCTTAAATATGCAAGCGTCTTGATTTAAGCCGACGCAATTCGAGCGGGACATGGGACCATCACCGATTACGGCCCGTACAAGAAGGCAGAGCTACGATGCGATCGTCATCGGTTCTGGGCCAAACGGGCTTGGAGCGGCGATTACATTGGCCCGGTCCGGTCTGACGGTATTACTCCTGGAGTCTCGGGACACGGCCGGTGGTGGCTGCCGCAGCGCCCAGCTTACATTGCCCGGGTTCGTGCACGATATCTGTTCTGCCATTCATCCGCTCGGAGCTGGTTCGCCGCTATTTAGAGATTTACCGCTCAGCGAGCACGGCTTGCGATGGGTTCATCCGCCGGCACCGTTGGCGCATCCGTTCGATGATGGATCGGCTGCATTGCTGGAGCGATCGATTACTGATACCAGTCTTTCACTCGGGCAAGATCAAATGGCCTATCGAAGATTTATGGAGCCGCTGGTTCCAAATTGGGATGATGTTGCAAAAGCGCTCCTCGATCCGCTTAGTTTGCTTCACTATCCAAGTGCGATGGTGCGGTTTGGACTGCTGGCGATTCGCTCGAGTCGATGGATCACAAACAACACCTTTGTAGCCGATCGCGCGCGGGCATTGTTTGCCGGAATTGCCGCACATTCGACTTTACCGCTGGAGCAATCACCGTCGGCGGCGATCGGCATAGTATTGAACATCGCCGGTCATGCTGTCGGCTGGCCGTTTCCGGCCGGTGGGGCACAAAGTCTTACTGATGCGCTCGTGTCGTACTTTCAGTCGCTCAACGGCGAAGTCTTGTGCAGCGCGCATGTGACATCAGTCGACGAGCTTCCAAAAGCACCGCTGGTGTTTTGCGATACTTCGCCGCGCCATTTGATCTCCATTGCCGGCCATCATCTTCCGTCCGGTTATGTCCGGCAGTTGCAATCTTATCGCTACGGTCCGGCGGCCTTCAAAGTAGACTTTGCTCTCGATGGACCGATTCCCTGGCGGTCAAAGGATTGTTTGCGAGCAGGTACAGTTCATCTGGGCGGCTCGACCGCTGAGATCGCTCTGGCGGAACGGGAGGTGTGGCAGGGAAGGAACCCTGAGCGCCCGTTTGTCCTCTTGGCACAACAGTCGCTCTTCGATTCGAGCCGCTCGCCTTCCGGCAAGCATACTGTCTGGGCTTACTGCCATGTGCCACCCAACTCGAATTACGATATGACCAGCCGGATTGAGGCACAGATCGAGCGATTCGCCCCCGGCTTTCGCGAAAGAATTCTGGACAAATCAGTCAGACCGCCTGCACTGTTTGAAGCGTACAATCCAAACTGTATCGGCGGTGATGTCAATGGTGGCACTCTGGACTGGTGGCAGCTCCTGGCCAGACCGGCGCTGCGGGTGGTGCCATTTTCGACACCGCTTGCCAAGCTCTACATCTGTTCGGCCTCTACGCCGCCAGGCGGAGGAGTGCATGGAATGTGCGGTTACTACGCGGCGCTGGCGGCCCTCAGCAAGTAGTGCCAAGCCTCTTTCTGGTCGCGCCGCTTGACTCAAACTCCTATGTCAGAGGTTTGGATGTTGGTGAGGCGTTGGTTGGTCTCCAGATGATCGAACTAAAAGACTTTCTTGCCTCATTGATGTAATGGCGATATTCGTCCTTGTGCGCCTGGAAATGCAACTCCTGTACGGTGCTGCCTGTGCCGTCGGAGTCGATGTAGAGCGAGTAGGCACCTTCCTGCCCTGCTTTGTAGCGTCCCTGCAATTGAAGCACCATCTTGCCGTTAAGTTGTTCGGTGCGCGCGGAGATCAGCTCGAAGAACTCAGGTTTACCTTTCTCCCGAACTACTGCTGACACAGCGCTGATCTCCTGCGGTGTCAGCAGATGTGGCAGTTGAGCCAGAAGATTTCGGAAGCTGTGAGCGGCGGTATCATTCAGCTTCTGCCCGCGATAGAAAAACCAGAGCATGACGGTTGGTTTACCGTCTGGATGGAATTCCAAAAAGGAAAACTGACTTTCGTCGCGGCTTTTTCGTTTCCCCCAGAGCCATCCTTCCGGAAGATTCATGCACAAAACAGCTCCGCGCGACACAATTGCCGTCTCCAGCTCGTCGGAGAGGAGATCGATTTCAGCTTCCGCCATAACTGTAGACCGGCGAGCAATCGGTTGGATGCCGAATTTGGATCTTTTGGGTTGGTCTGACTTATCCATGACCTTGTCCTTTTCTTACACCGATAACTAGAGAAATGCCTGGATTATTGACCGAAAGATTATGGACCCTTCTCTTTCTTGTAAGTTTCAATTGCATGCTTGAGTATCTCTCTGCCACGTTGCGGTGAAGGTTGCAGCGACTTCAAGTAGTCCTGGAATTCTTGGACAGCCATTGTTTGCTCGTTCTTATCGAGAGTACCATCAGCTTTCTCCTTGTCCCAGCGCTTGATGCTGTCGACGTAAAGCTTTTCGAGCTGCTTGTTGTATTCTTCCTCTTTACCCTTGAAGTCGCCGCGATCGTGCTGCTTCTCGAGTGCTGTCAATTCTTTCATCGACGGACTTTCTTTGGTTGCCATGAAAAGATCGTGCAGCGGAATGGATTTGTCGCCATCGCGATGATCTTTGCGGTGATCGGCAGAGTTACCCCATTGATTGTCGACGGAGACTTTGGGCGGATTGCCTGGTTCGTAGTCGGTGACCAGAACGACGTGAGCGCCTCCGCGCTCGCCAGCTTGGTGCTCGCCTGAATCGGATCGAAATGGCTCTCTGCCGGTGTGAACTCCGACCATGACAGGCAAACGTCCTTCCGCCTTCATTAGAGCAATTGTTTTCTCGAAGTCGGCCTCGTTGTCGATGAAGACGACTCCGGCAAGGTTTTTGGGATCCTTCTCTGGGCTGTCTGCCGGATAACGCTGGATGCCGATCGGCGCTTCAACCTCTCGACCATCGGCTAATTTGACCTTTGGCTCGGGGCTGATCTCCTTGGCGGATTCCACATAGTCGAATGCTTTTAGACCTGGGCTGCGCTTGGGCGTGCCATCCGGGTATGTCATTTCCACCGGCTTGTTCTTGTCGGCGTAATTCATCAATCGTTCGCCATTGTCGGCCGGCGGTTTGTCGTTGGGACCACCCGGTTTGGGCTCGTGCTGCTCGTATCGAATGTCCGGACCGCCGCGCGCATGTTCTCGGGCGTAATGGATATTGACGGCTGTGACATCGAATATCTGGCTGGCATAGCTGCGCTCATTATCGCCGGGCGGATGGACTTTCGATTCGCCATGAGGCAGCAGGCTGTCGCGGTCGATCGTAATCTCGAGCGAAGGTTTTCCGGTTGTATGATACTTTCCGGTAGTTGCGACTTCCGTTACAAGCCGTGCTGCTTCGGATGGATTCTTGGTGTAGGTGCGAACTTCTCCGACGGTTACGTTACAGGTGTTGTAGCCTCCCTGTGAGATGTCGGTCGGATGAGCTGCCTGGTGCATGACTTGCTCGGCCAGGCGGAGGCGATCTGCTTCCTTTAGCGGCGAGTCAGCGCTGTCTTTGGCTTCCATCAACTTGGAGATCTCTTTATAAGTATTTGTAAGCTCTTCCGGGCTCAATGGAGGCTTCTGCTCGCTTGCTCTCTTTTCGAGCGCTTCCATATCTTCCTTGAATCGCTTGAGCTCTTCCGGGTTCTTGATCTTTTCATCAGCTATTTTTTCCAAACGCTCATGTTCGGCTTTTGTTTGAGGATCTTCTTTGATCTTGGCCAGGAGCTCCTCCGGTTTCTCCTCCGGTTTGGCCGCCTCAGCAGGCTTGTCTGCCGGAGCGGTGGGCGTATCTGCGGGTGCCGGAGCTGTGCTGCTGTCGCCGGCGATTCGATGATAGAGCTCGATTATTGAGTCGACCGGATGCGCCAGGCTCAACTCATTCTTGGCTAATCCGGCGATATCTGAGTCAATCGACGAAGTGTCAGCTTTATCTGTGCCGGCGCCATCAGGATTGTTTCCGACCAGCTGCTTTGCGCCGTCGAGAATGCTTACGACCATATCTTTGAGAACTTCGGTGCTGGGAGACCTTCCTTTTCCCAAGCTGCCTTCCAGGAATTTCTTCCGGTCGCTTGAATTGTCGGTAGCCTCTTCTTGAACTTGCTGGTTCTCTTCGGGAGACAGAACTTCCGACTTTGCGGAGCTCTCCTTCGACCGGTCCGGTGCTTCACTAACTTCCTTCTCGTCTGGCATCGCTGTCCCCCCAAATCGCTGGCTGCCTGACTGGCGCCTCTGGCGTATCCGTGTCGCTGTCGTCACTACCAAGCTGTCTTGAAATTTAGGAAGGCGGGCTCGATTCTCCGGAGAACCCGACAGACAACCGTAGCCTAATCATCTTACCTGCAAGTCGCTTCCCCGCAAAAGCGATGTTGGATGGCAAGTGGGTAATGAGGCTGCGCGAGCGCCGCATCGACTACCTTACCGGTTTGTCGAAAATGGTACTACCGGTAGTGTCGCTCGGGTGGCCGGGGCTAGTCAGTCAACGCTCAAAAATCGTGTAAATTTTTGAGACAGCCTTAATCATGGCTTAGTAAGGAGAGCTGCCCTCTTGAAAATGGTATTTTGCGTATCTTATAATCCGCTTCTTTGTAGGAATGAAGTGCCAATCCGGGCATAGACGAGGATTTATCCTTTTCGCCAAATCGGGAGGCTGGTGGGCAATCGGACCGGATTTAGTCCAGTTGTCGCCCAAGAATGGAAGAGAGAGTTAACAATCATTCGCTGGCTGGCGTCAATCTCATTGGGTACTTGACCTCAGCCAGCGGATTGGGCCAGATTGCGCGGGGCTACGCGTCTGCTCTGGAGCATCTGAACGTCTCAGTCGATTGTCGCAATGTCAGCGCTTCCAGTGACGCGACACGCTATGAAGCGGGAGAAAAACGGCCGCCCGATAATGCTCGTGCAGCCAATCCGGTTAATTTGTTGGTTGCCAATCCGCATCCTTCAGAAATTTTGCATCTGGCGCGGCAGATCGACTTTTCATCGCTCCGGAATGCTTACAACATCGGTTGCTGGTGGTGGGAGCTCTCTGGTCCGGTGCCGCACTGCTGGCGGCGGGGCGCTTCGATCGTCGACGAGCTTTGGGCGGGGAGCAGTTTCGTTCGCAATACGCTGATGCAGCAGTTTGCCGGGCCGGTCCGGCTGATTCCGCCGGTCGTCGAGCAAGGTTTCGTAACAAAGAGCCCGGCAAGTCTGCGAAGCGATCCCAGCCAGTTCGTCTTTTTGTTCATTTGCGATTTCAACAGTGTTGCCCAACGGAAGAATCCGCTGGCTGTGGTCAATGCTTTCAAGGCTGCATTTGGACCTTCGGAGTCTGTAAAGCTGATAGTGAAGGTCAGAAATGTCGGCTCCGATCCGGTCTACTGGCAAGCGCTGTGTAATGCTGCTGCCGGGGCGAACGTAACGCTCTTAAATTCGGAATTGTCTCGCGATGAGCTCGACGCATTGAGGCAGGATTGTGATTGTTATGTATCGCTCCACCGTTCCGAAGGCTTTGGATTGACGCTCGCGGAAGCCATGCTGGCTGGAAAGCCGGTTGTTGCGACCGCCTGGTCCGGCAACATGGACTTTATGACGGAGCGCAATTCCTATCTGGTTCCTTACCAGCTAGTTAAGGTTGGAGCTGATTGCCGTCCTTACAGTCGGGACGATTACTGGGCCGAGCCCGATCTAAGAGCTGCTGCCGAGATGTTGCGGGCTGTCTATGAAAATCGAGAACTAGCCAGAGAGAAGGGTCAACTCGGGCGCAAGACTATTCAGTCCAGCAATTCCGTTGCGGTGGTTGCTTCCGCAATCTCATCGGTGTTGCAGGAGCTTGCTTTCAACGACTTTCAAAAGTTGACGGGCAACAAGCTGATTTCGGTGCCTCGCGCTAAGCCTCGATTTCAACCAGGAATTGTGACTGGTGGCAGTGAACAGCGGTGCCCGACCGTATCAATCTGCTTGCCGGTTTGGAACGGCGAAGAATACTTGCCTGAAGCGATCGAAAGTGTGTTGAATCAGTCGTTTGCTGACTTCGAGCTGCTCATCTCAGATGACTCATCTGATGACGCTTCATTGGAGATCATTAAAGGTTACGCTAATGGTGACAGCAGAATTCGCTTCTGGAGCAACGAAAGGCGCCTCGGAATATTTGCCAATTTAAACAGATGTATGGAGCGCTCGCGGGGACAGTTCATCAAATTGTTCGCTCAAGACGACCTGTTGCAGCCCGAAATTTTGAGTGAAGCTGTCACTACGCTTCGCAATCATCCGGAGGTAGCTCTGTACGTCGCCAAGCGCAGTTTGATCGATGAACGAGGTTCTGAGCTAGACAATAGCAGCCCGCTGGCATCGATTGACGTGAAGATCGCTCTGGATTCGGTCGTGCCTGGTCGCGCCGCAATTGAATCCTGTCTCTTCCCGGTCGTTAACCGCATCGGTGAGCCGTGTACAGTGACTATCCCGCGCCGGTTTATCGGCAGCGGATTCGATGATGCTTTCTATCAGCTGGGAGATCTGGACTTTTGGTTTCAGCTCTTGCAGAAAGGAGATTTGTATCAGAGCAGCAAGATTCTATGCAAGTTCCGGCAGCACGGGGCCAGTGCCACCACCAGTAATATCGGAGGGTTGTTGTTCGCGACGGATATCATTAGGCTTGGACGCAAGTATGAGGCGCTGCTCGGGGCGCTCGGTCGCGGTCTGGATGATTTCATGGAGCGCGAATTAGACAGCGTCTCCGAGACAGTAAGTATTATGACTGACAGCGACTTTTACTTTGGAGAGCTCGCGTTGAAGGAGCTGCCGGCACCGATCGATGTTGGACTGTTTCGAGAGTTGGCGATTCGTGCCTTGCGGAGACCGACTCGCATTTATGTCGATCAGCATGCTCAACGCAAGCTGCTTGCTGAAAGAATCAAAGTGATGGAACATGAGGTGCAGACTCTCTTATCGAGTCGATCATGGTTGGCTACGAAAGTATTGCGTGGAACCAGAAAGTATTTGACCAGGAAAGCCCGAAAGTCGAGCAACGAATTGAACAGCAGTCTCAATGCGGGCGATAACAGGTTGGCCGGCGGAGAGCGAAGCCCGAGCAGAAAGGGCGACTCGAATCATGAAAGTCCTGAGCTCGCAGTAGGGACGCACGAAGCCGAATTGCAAGCCTATCTGCTCCAGCTGCGCCGGCAAAGGAAAGGTATACTCAACAGTCTCTCTTGGACTATTACTAAGCCTCTGCGAAAGGCTGGGCTCTTGTAGGTTCTATTTGCGTTTTACCTTTCCCGGACCGCTCTTTGCTGCAACCGGTTTCTTGGCAGTTGCCGGCTGCGGGCGCGCACCGCCGCCAGACTTGGCTGACGGATTCGAAGCAGCTTCCTTGGCAGGCGACTTCGCCGATTGACCGGTCGGTGCCGGGCTGGCAGCGGGCTTTTCCGGGGCAGGAGTCGAGCCCTTGATTAAAGCTTGGCTGAGCGTGTCGTTTAGAGCGGTGACCTCTTTCTCCAAATTGTCGACTGCGTCCTTGGGATAGCCCTTTGCTCGAACATCCGCTTCCAAAGCAGCGGCCTTTTCGTGCTGCTGTTTGAACCGTTCGGCTTGCTCGGTTGTCAGCCAGCCCTTTGTGATGCCGCGCTCGAGCTGTTCCTTGAGATTGTTTAGCCGTTGTTGAAATTTTGGCACGAAGAGTTTTTTCACCGAGCCATCGGCTGTTTCTGAGCTCTCGGTGACCACCGCTCCGGCAGGCTGATTGGGTAAGGAGCGGGTGGATTCGATTACCGTGCGTGAGCTGTGCTGAGCGCTCTGATTGGACTGAGCGTTATCATCGGCCAAAACCGACGGCAAAGACGGAAGCATGGCCAGGCTTGCCGCTGCAAAAAATGCCGATTTCCGATAAAAACTTGCCATGACTTCGTCTCCTCTGGAGCAGGTACGTACAACCTACCCAGATCGCTTTCGGATTATCCGCTAACACAATTCTTCGCACAATCAGCTTGAGAGCCTCCAGCGGCGCTGCCTTGAGTGCAGCCGGGCGCTAACTTGATCGCGCTCTGGGTATATCAGGTAAAGAAACTTGGCGTTGGCGATTCCGGGACGGATTTGAAAGTTATGAATCAGCGAAAGGAAAGCTCGAGTGCTCTGGCGATCACTAATCTAGTCAAGGCGAACTCATTTTTGCTATCGGCAGCCATTACTTTGGCAGCCGGCTGTTGTACCCGACCAGGCAGCTGTGCAGAGGGGATTGACATTATTTTCAGCGGAGACAAACTTATATCGGCTCCCGATGCCGAGGAGACGAAAGGAAAGTCCTTAATTCTGCAAGGCGAGGTAAGCGAGTCGGGACAGCTTACTGTCCCTAGAATGGCTAAACCTCAGCCGTTCAATCTCAAAGCCGGCATGCTTTCACCGACGCGTTCGCTATTTGCTGACAAACCATTCATGGGTGGAGTAAGTATGTTCGGTCCATCTGACCTCAGGAGCGGACGACCGGTAACGGTTAAGGGTGCTGTCTCGGCCAATGTGCCGAAAACCGCTGATGATGTCGCTGATTACTTGCGCAGAATGAAGGAGCTGCTGGCTAATTATCAAAGCTCGGCTATTTCGGATATCTTTCACGGCGGCACGACCGTAAACATGAAAAACGTGAATGTCGGACAGGTTCAAAGCGAGACGATCGATATGATCGATCAAATTCGGGCAGTAATTCCACCGGCTGAATTGAGAGTCCAGCATGAGCAGTTAGCCACGGCCTTGTCGTCGATTCGAAATTTGCTGGCGCCCAGTCGCGAAAATCCGCTGGCAGAGCTAAGTCGGATCGCTCCGGCAATGAAGTATTTGAATCGAACTATGGAAAGCTATCATCAAGGGGTGTTGGCGATCATCGCCCAGTATCAATTGCCGAGCTCATTGGATCCGATCGGAAATGACAATCCGGCCACCGACCGGATGTTGCAAAATGCGTATAGTTCGCTCTCCTCGCAGTTAATCAGCAGCCAATCGGCGAGCGCCGGCGGCGAAAATGGTCAGACTGCCGGCTTGGCCAACCTGTTGAGCGGCTCAGGCGCCGGGCTTGCCGGCAATGCCGGTGGCGGTGATGCTGCATCCAGCCTCTCCGGACTGCTCGGCAGCTCGGGAGGAATGGCAGGATTGAGCAAGTTGATCGGCGGCTCCGGTGGCAATCTTCAGGGTCTTTCCCGGTTGATGGGCTCGGTTTCCACTGGTGGATTGCAAGGTGGTGGCGCTCTCAATGCCGGCCCAGCCCTCGGAGCGCCGTTAAACTCGCTGCAAAGCCTGATGGGAGGCGCTACCGGCTCTGAGCAACCCGATTCACAAAGTATGGACGGACAGCCGTCTGGGATGGATGCTTCGGCCTCCGATCTCTCCGGCAATTGATCTGGTTGATTCGAAGTTGCTGTACTAGTGTGCAATGCGCACACTTCTCAGGCTTGCTTCGTTGCTTGATTGCATGCGCATACGATCGAGCCCGATCAATTCGAGATTGCCTCTCTTCTCCCGCTTGAAAGTCTCTTCGAAATCGAGCAAGCTAGTGACGCTCGTATGATCAATTAGTTTTACCGAGTGAGCAAAGTAGAGCCGTACCGTTTTGGCATTGCCAGGAATCGTGGACAGTGCACGCGCTAAATGGATTGAGTTAAAGGAGACAACCGGTTTGTCGAAGCGAATGTCGTGAACGCCATGGCGCGTTTGCTGAGAGGAGACCGGATTGGAAAATAGCTCGAGCAGAGTTTGCCATAGAAGCCTCGCTGAAAGCGGTGCATGTTGCTCCCGGACGCAATTTTGCACGGAGATAGACCACAGGAGTACGAGCTTCAAGAGCATTCCAAAGAGCAGACCGAGCAACAGATCGCTGCAAAGCGTTACCACAATGGTTGAAGCATAGATAAGTAGCTGCTCTGTTCCGATTGAAGCGATGTACTGCCATTTTTTCGGTTGGCAAAGTTTGAATCCGATGTGAATTAGCACCGCGGCCAGTGCCCCAAGCGGAATCAGGTTGATCACGTGTGATCCCAGGAAGAGAAACAACATCAAGAACAATGCGTTGTAGAAATTTGCCCAGAGGGTTCGTCCACCCGACATCAGGCAAACTGTACTCTTGATGCCGCCAGGGATGATAGTCAGTCCACCGACCAGGCTCGAGCAGATCTTTGAAAATCCCACTGCAAACAAGGTTCTGTCTGGATCGGCCTTGCGGTGAAATGGATCCATCCGGTCGACCGCCATGATGGTGGCTAGAGACTCAAAGCCGTCCACTAGCGCCAGCGATACGACACAGGCGATTGTGCTCCAGAGCATGTTGGCTGAGGTAAAAAGATAACCGAAGTCGGGAAACACCAGTCCGTGCTGAATTGGATTCGCAGGGACATGAATCAAGTATTGCGCGTCGAGATGAAACAGAAATCCAAGCAAGATGCCCAAAGGAACGACTAGCAGTTGAGCTGGAACATACTTCAGACGGCCGATCTGGAAGCGCGGATAGATGAACAGCGCAGCCAAACAGAGAGTAGAGACGGCAACAACGCCAGGCTGAATCTGTAGCAACTGCTTGGGCAGCTCGGCGACAATCCCGAAAAATTCGTGATTCTGGAACTTGTGACCGATAAAGTTCGGCAGTTGCTTGGCGATGATCATCAGACCGATCGATGCCAGCATTCCTTCGATAGCCGAGGCTGGAAACATTGCGCTGAAGCGGGCCGCCTTCATATGACTCAAGGCAATCTGCAGAAGTCCGGCGAAGAAGATTGCTGCAAGGACAGCTCGATAACCGATCTCCAGATTGTTGTGACCCAAGTTGATGATCGACGCAAATATGATTGGCGCCAAACCTGCGGCTGGTCCGTTGATCGTGACGTAAGCGCCGCCTAGGAATGGAATGACCAGCCCGGCGACAATCGAAGAGATCAGTCCGGCGATCGGTGGGGCGCCTGAAGCGACAGCGATGCCCAGCGACAACGGCACTGACACCAAAGATACAATCAGACCGGCAAGCAGATCTTGCTTCCAGTGTTTCAATCCCTTGATTCCGTTCTCCGGCTTTTCCAGCCTGTCCAGCGTTGTCGGTGCAGCTGTATGAGATTTCATTTTCGATGGTTACCTGGTTGCCACAACAGAGCCGGCCGTCGAAGGGGGCGGCTTGGCTGCTTAACTGATTGTTCGAAGGTCTCTAAAACCTCCGAAATGCTAACAATCGCTTGTAATGGTTATGTGATCGCCGTGTGATCAAAATGTGATCGTCGTGGGAATTCCACTAATGTAAGCTGATCGGAGCGCTCAAGATGCTTTACCAGGGCGTTTTATCAGCGGCAGAGAGATAGTAAAGGTTGTGCCTTGACCGACCGTGCTCGTTACATTTACGGTACCTTTATGAGTCTCGACCACGGCTCTTACAATCGACAGACCGAGCCCGGCACCACCTTCTGCCCGTGCTCGCGCCTTATCTACCCGAAAGAAGCGGTCGAACACCATCGCCAGGCAATCTGCCGGAATGCCGATGCCTGTGTCGGAGACTGCAATTTCTACCTGATTGCCGGCCGAGCGAGAGGAAATTTCCAGGCGACCGCCGGCATCTGTATATCTCAAGCTGTTGCTAAGTAAATTGCCGATCATCCGTCGTAAGAATTCGGCATTACCGTTTACCTCGGATTCATCAACATTAGCAACTTGCAATTGCAGGTGCTTTTGCGCGGCCAGAATTTGATAGTCACGTGCCACATCTTCTACGATTTGGCCGATCCGGATTGGCGTAAACGGATAGGCGAGCATCGGATCTTCGACTCTCGCTAAGAAAATGAGATCCGATGCCAGTTCGCTCATTCGAGCAGTAGCAGCAGCGATCAAGCTGGTTAATTCCTGACCGTCGATACTGTGCTCGCGTAGCGTCTCCTGAAGTGTCTCCAGGCTGGCGGCGATGATGGCAATCGGAGTATTGAGCTCGTGACCGGCGTCGGCAATAAAGCGCCTGAGCAGATGCATTGTCTGCTCCACCGGCTTGAGCGCGATACTTGCGAACCAGTAACCGGCTAACGCCACCAGCACACCAAGCACAGGCATTACTAATAGAGCGGCGTAGATTGCCTGAAGAATAGCGCTGTCGTTCTGTCTGGTCGGTTCCTGAATCTGCACATAGCCGTAGATCTTTCCACTTTCTCTAATCAATTGATTGCATGAGCGGACTGACAATTGGCCATTGAGCGAGCTTCCTTCCAGCCGGCCGCTGAAAAACAAAGGAACACCAGGCGGCCCGTAATGTTCCAGAAGTTGCCTGTCTTTGTCGAAGATCTGAATGGTGCTCAAAATGCGGAGATTATCCTCACGCAGGCGCTCAACCCAGTTTTTCAAGGTGGGGCGGCTATCGACAATTTGAATCGCCGGCATCACCTCGCTCACCAGCTCTTTGAGAAAGTTATCGGTCGAACGTTCTAAACCGGCGTTAAGCAAGATAATGCCCACGGAGGAGCCGACGAAATGTAACAACAGAGCCAAACTCATGAAATAGAGCGCGAGTTTAAGTCGCATCTGATGGGGCATGTTCGTCGCCGAGCTTGTAGCCGATGCCATGGACGGTAGCAATAATTGAGCTATGCCCGGAGGAGTCGAGCTTCTTGCGCAATCTATTAATATGTCCGCGAACGGTGTCGTACCGTGCTGAGCTGTCTACTTCCCAAACGCTGTCGATCAACTCGTCGGCGCTGAACACGCGCTGTGGATGTCGAAGCAGAAACTCGAGCAGCTTGAACTCTTTGGGCAATAAATGAATCTCCTGCCCATGCTTTGTTACTAAATGTCTTTCCGTGTCGATCACCAGATCGTGAAACTTGAATGTGAAATGATGCTCGGACGGCGTTCGGCGGAGGACGGCCCGCACGCGCATCGCCAGTTCGCGAAGTTGAAACGGCTTAGTCATATAATCGTCGGCGCCTGCATCAAAACCGGTTGCCTTATGCTCCAGATCGTGCCTGGCGGTAAGCATGATTACGGCGGCATTGCCCCCGCCCTGCCGGTACCGTTTGCAAACCTCGATGCCTGATAGCTCCGGCAGCATCCAGTCAAGAATGATTACGTCGAAGGTGCCGGTTTCGAGAGCCCGCAGCGCCTGCTCCCCGTCATAAACCTGATCGACCGTGTGATCTTTCATTAGCCAGTCGGAGATTAGCTTACACAGAGGCTTTTCATCTTCAACAACTAGAATTCGGGCCATCGGTTCTCCAGCCGGTAGGACATGCCTGTCGTTCTTCTCAGTAAACCATAAGAGATAGTCTCTTCCAATCTCCCGGCAAGCATTCGGACCGCACAGGTAGGAAATTTCGTAGATACTGTTTGCTTTGTGAAGACAGAAAGCTGGAAAGGTAGTGCTGGTGCCGCTAAAAGGGACGACTCGGCAGCCGCCCCTTTTAGCCGAGTCCGATTTTTTGACCCGATTTGGACATGCTTGTGACCGAAGTCAGTCAAGTTGCGGTAATAACATCAGACTAGTTCAGATTACCAGTTAAACAGGAGCGACTGATATGTACGAAGATTTGCAGATTCAGGTAAGTCCCGAGCGGTCCGAAAACCTGCCGTCTGCACAGATGCAGTTGACTGCCAACCTGTTTGAAGGCGGGTATCAAAATTTGAGTCAGAACAAGCAGCGTGCTTCCGGAATCGATCAGTTCGTAACGAATCTGGAGCTTACAGATGACTCAATGGCAGAAGGCTCTGATATTCCAGGCAGGCTTTCGGCCGAACGGCGGAAACTGGTCGAAGTAAAAAACAGCAATGGAACCGTCATTGTTTCGAACGAAACTTACTTTGCTGATGGTAAGAAGGTCTGGCAGTCGGTGGAAGATAACAGCAAGTATCCGCCGAAAAACTATACGGTGATTTTCGATGAAAATGAAAATGAGCGCGCCCGCCGCACTTATAGCGGTGATATGGGTTCATCGACTACCGAGTTCAAGCTCAATAATGGCGAGAGAGTACGAGTAATTACTCCTGGTTTCGTAACTGCCGGCACGGTCGAACGATTCGATCAGGCCAGCGGTAAGTGGGAACATGTCGAAGATGCTGGCAAACGCAAAGAAATTTATGCCAAAAATGACGAGCTCGACCCGCAGTTGAGCTACAAGCCCAGATTACCGGGCGAAGGGAAGAAGGCCTCCGGTTAACGCCTCTGATGAGCCGGCCGATGGAGACAGGTGAGCGGCTAGCTGGGCTGCGCTTCCAGGCACTGCAAATAGCCATCTTTGTAAGTGGGATATCTAAGAGTCAAGTCTAGCTCGGTCAGAATTCGGCTTGAATCTACCTGACGATTCCCTCTCAGTGTCGGGCTTACTTCATTAAGCGGGGCCGACTCAGGCAGCGGCAAGTTGAGCGCCTGGCAGAGCCAGGAGACTATCTCGAGCTGGCTGCATGGTTGAAGGTCGCCTAAAACATAGGTGTTGGCGGACATTTGATTGCGCTCGAAAGTCGCCGCTATTATTCTTGCCAGATCGCATACGTGAATTCTGGAGATCATATTCGAGCCGGTATCGGGCAGTTTGTAATTTCCACGCAGCAGACGCAGATGCAGTCCGCTGGCAGGTCCGTAGATACCTGGTGCTCGCAAGACGACAGCTCCGTGTGCCCGCCAAATCTCTTCTGATTTCAAGCGAACTTGCGCGCGCTCATCTTCTTGATCGACCGCTGTAGTATCGTCAATGGTGCCAGCTCGTTTGCCGTAGACTCCGGTGGTCGAAATATAAATGAGACGCCTGGCACCGGAGCAAGCCGGGGCCAGGATGGCATCAGTCTGTCCATCCGGCGGAAACGAGATCAAAACGTCCGAGCCTGTCGCAAACGGCTCGATGATCTCCTCGAAAGGCTGCGGCATTACCAGCGGATCGACTGCCAGGGCAGCCAGCTCGAAGAGGCGGTCGGGATTGCGGGTAGTGGCTGTAATGCGCCTGGTTCCGGCTACTTCCGCTATGACGGCTTTAGCAACCTGTCCGGTGCCTAAAAGCAGTAACTGTTGGGCATGAGGCATAATGTTTCGCAGAGAGCCTTTTTAGTGAATCACCGGTTCGATTACGCCCGGATTTGATATCGCTAGTTGACCGATCAAGAACGATTTAATATCAGCCTTTGGATTGAGATGAGATATCTTGATTTGCGCGTCAGCCACTCCCGCTGATGCAAGTCGCTTGCGTAACTGCTCGTAAGTGCCTGCCGGCAGCACGGCTATCTCCACCGGTGCCAGCCTCAACGATTCTCGCTTGCCTTTGTACTCGACGTTGAGTCTGCCCAGGTTCTGCTCGAACTGGTTGGAGAGCTTGCGAAAGGCCTCCAAGGAAAGGTCTCCGTTTTGAGAGCGATCCGGCTCGACTAAGAGCTGATAATGCGGCGCCGGCTTAAACTCCGGTATGACGGTGAAAAATCTGAGCTTGATGCCGGTCTCGCAAAGAGTTTTGGACAGAGCCTCTGTCACCTGCGATTCGCTTATCTTCTCACCGGTGAAAGATGAGATGTTTCCACCCTTGTGCTGAAACTCAATCGCCGGGGCATTGTTATGGAAAGCGGTCACTTTCACCACATCATTTATGTTGTAGCGGTAAAGACCGCCTGAAGTGGTAAATAGAATGTAGTAGTTTTTGCCGACTTCCAAGTCATTGGCCAGCAAGATAGTCGGGTTAGAGCTGTCAATCTCGGCTTCCGGTATGAATTCGAAGAAGTGAGACCTCAGCGCGAGAACTTGTGCTTGTGGTGAAAGAAATACGCTGCCTCTGCCTTCACTTGCACCATAGGTGATATCGCATATCGGTGTTTGACCGAAGTGCTCCGGAAAGTCATTGAGATAGAAGGAGGCTGCGGCCTTCGTCCAGCAGCAGATGACCTTAAGCTGCGGCCAGATTTGCTCGGGAGTGAATCTGTTCTCTTTGATTAACTGGAGCAGTCGTCTGGCCCGCGGCTTATCCGGGCGCAAGAGAGCTGACATATCGTCAAGCGTCTTAGACGGTAGTCGATCTGGGGTGCTGATTGCACCGTCGACGATGTCCTTCACGAGACTTTCTCTATGTTCGAAAAGGCGCTTGGACAAGAGCATGATTGTGCTGGGATTCAATGTATATATGAAGCTAATCGGCAGTTGAATCGCCAGCCTGAGAATGGCGTAATAACGCGTTTCCCAGTCGGGGATCTGAAAGACGCTGTATGGAATCGGCGAGACGAATCTCTTGATCAACGCGGGCTCTCGTTCGAACAGATATCCGGAGATCGCTCCATAGGGCAACCCTCCCGCTGTAAGACCTTCGCGGGCGGACGATACGACTGACAGTGCGACACCGCTGGCGATGCCAGGGAAGCTCCTTAAGGTGTGATAACCGGATACCACTGAGGCGCGGCGAAATTCGCGCAGATACTCGGGCGTTACTGGAATGTACTTCGCAGAGGCAGTCGTGCCGCTGGTTCGGGCAAACATGATTGGACTTTCGGCGGTCAGAACATTGCGCTCGCCGCTGGTCATGCGTTCTATGTAAGGCGACAGCTCGTCATAAGTCCTGATTGGGACGCAGGATTGGAAGTCCCGAATTGATTTGACGGAAGAAAATCCGTGCTGCGAACCGAAGGCGGTGTTTTGATTTCTTGAGATGATACTAATCAGTCTTTCAAGCTGAGCTTGAGCTGGCCGGTGTGTAGCCTCTTCCAGGGCGCGGGCTTCGGAGCCGCCTAAAAGTCTGAATAAGTTATAGATTAAGTTTCTCAGCATCTGGACGTCCCGGCGCACCGGCCTTACTATGACAAGGTCTATCGGCGCTCTGCCTGCCTCAGGCATGGCGAAGCATAGCATTATACGTTCTTCCTTCAGCCGAATAGTTTGGATTAGCAGTCTTCTATGTTGATAATTGCTTTGCTCAGCGTTTTCACAGCGGCACTTTGTGCCGCGCAGTACTTCGCGTACAGAAGACTGCGCTTGCATGTCGAGCGCGGATTGAAGGTTGGATTGAACGGCTATCGTCCGAAGGCAGCCGTAATTCTGCCTTGTAAAGGGCTGGATCATGGCTTCAAAGAAAACGTGCAAAAGCTGCTCGATCAAAGCTATAGCCGGCCTGATGCAAGTGGAACAGCCAACTTCGAAGTGATTTTTGCGGTCGCCTCAGTTGACGATCCGGCCTATCCGGTGTTGAAGGAGCTTGCCGAAAATGTGCGCGCCGTAAACACTAAGGTGGTTGTAGCCGGAGTCAATCGAGAGCGTGCGCAGAAGTTAAATAATCAGCTTGAGGCGCTCCGCCATGTTTCGGCTGACGTGGAAGTGTTCGTCTTTGTTGACGCGGATGTGGTTGCCAGAAGGGACTTTCTGGGGCACTTGGTATCCCGGTTGTCCGATCAAACAGTCGGGGCGACGACCGGCTATCGATTTTACGTGCTGCACAAATTAAATTATCCATCTTTGCTGCGCTCTTTGTGGAACCGCGTGTCAGCATGGGAGCTGGCCAGCCCCTCTCAATCCTTCGCATGGGGCGGGGCGATGGCGATTCGCCGAGAGACTTTCGACCAGGCTCGGGTAGTGGAAGCCTGGCGCAATGCAGCTGATGACGATCTATCTTTGACCAGCGCCGTCAAGAAGTTGGGGCTGGGAGTGTATTTTGTGCCGCAATGTCTCGTGGCCAGTCACGGCGATACCACATTCGACGAATTTTCTGAATGGATGAATCGCCAGATGATATTAACCAAGGTTTATTATCCGAGTTTGTGGTGGAAAGCAATTGGGCGAGCGGGAGTGCTGTGGCTCTGGCTACTGGCGGTCTCCGCTTGTGCGGTCGTCGGGTTCTTTACTCAAAAGGCAGATCTGGTCCTGGCTGGCGAGATTGCGGTGGGCATCATCGTGCCTTTTGAAGTCTGGCTGATCATGCAGGCACAAAGGTTCTGGCAGAGCGTTCTGGCCGATTATGAATTCAATCTTTCCCGCTCGTTGCTGGCTACCTGTTTGGGTATCCCTCTGGCGCACGCGGTTCTGCCGGCGATGACGCTCTGGTCTCTGTTCAGCAACCGAATTCAGTGGCGGGGTGTGGAATACGAGCTGCGCAGCCCAACTGAGACCGTAATTGTCTAAAACTCGTCTTAAACCTCTCCAATGGACCTGCAAATTTTCTTTTATATACTGATTGACCTGCGCTAAAAGTGCTGCAGATAGTGGAGAGCTGGGCGCTTGCTTTTGCGATGTCAGCCATCAAGAAGTGACAAGGCATCCCTTGTTCGGCAACTCCCGCTTTTGCAATCCAAAGCTGCGCGCGCATTAGGGTTAGTACGTTCAAAGGCAGCCTAAATGTTGGAGCGAGTGTTCGGGTTGGGAGTCGTCGCATTGGCTACGGTCAGGACGACCGATGGCGGGCTCACGCCAAATGTCGCAGTGCCGGTAGCTGCCACCAGAGCCGGTGGCATCGGCTGTATTGATTTGGAGTTTACCAAAGAGCCGGAGTCGCTCATAGGTGCTCTGCTGGAGATGCGGCGGCTCTGCGCCGGACCATATGGGGTTAAACTAAGTGTTAACCAGCTCGCAAAGGCTGAGGCGCTGCTTGACATTTTGGCCGGCGAGCAGCCTGCGCAACAAAATCTTGTCGTGCTCAGTTTGAGCTCTTCGGAAGTTGATGAAAGTCGCTTGCGCAATGCGGTGGACGCGCTTCACAAGCGCAACCTGCGAGTCTTCGTCCAGGCTGTCGCTGTCAATGAAGCCGTTCTTGCTCAGCAGTGTGGAGCCGATGCCGTAATTGCCAAAGGCAACGAGTCGGCCGGGCGAGTCGGCGAAGAGACAACCTTCGTCTTGTTGCAACATTGTGCCGGCAAAGTGACCATTCCGATCTGGGCGCAGGGTGGCATCGGTTTGTATTCGGCGGCGGCCTGCCGAGTGGCCGGGGCGGCTGGCGTTGTGCTCGACGCTCAGCTCTTGCTGACACGCGAGTCGGCACTATCTGCCGCCGAACGAAGCAAGGTGGCCAGAATGGACGGCACCGAAACCATCTGCTTCGGCAGTCGGCTAGGTGAATCGTTTAGATTCTTTGCCCAGCCCGGATCGCCGGTGCTGGAGTCAGTCTCCAAAGAGGTCCGCCAGCTGGAGGCTAAGCTCGACGAATTGGGATTGGACGCGGTACGGAATCGCTGGTGCAATGCCGTCTCAGCGCTGGCAGGAGATAGTCCGAGCAAGCGACTCAATCAAGATAGCATCTGGCTGGTCGGGCAAGATGTAGCTCTGGCTGCCAAGCTTTCCGAGCGATTCTCAACTGTCGCTGGCATCATCAAGGCGTTGCGGAATTCGGCGCACGAGTATCCGAAACTGGCTGGAAAGTTGCGACCGCTGGCACCGGGGTCCAGCCTTGCCCAAAGCCATGGCACTAAGTATCCAATTGTCCAGGGAGCGATGACGCGCGTGAGCGATCGCGCCGAGTTCGCCTTCAACGTCGGCGATCATGGCGGATTGCCGTTTCTGGCGCTTGCTTTGATGCGCGGCGCCGAAGTGGAGAAGTTGCTCTCCCAAACACGGGAAAAGATGAAGGAGCTGCCCTGGGGAGTAGGAGTGCTGGGCTTCGTTCCGCGCGAATTGCGCCAGGAACAGCTCGAGGTCATCTTGCGCTATAAGCCTCAATTCGCTTTGATCGCCGGCGGCCGGCCGGATCAGGCCAAGCTGCTCGAAGAGCAGGGGATCAAGACCTATCTTCACGTTCCTTCGCCATTCCTTTTGAGATCCTTTATCGAAGCCGGCTCGAGACGGTTTATCTTCGAAGGCCGGGAATGCGGTGGGCACGTCGGTCCACGCTCGAGCTTCATACTCTGGGAAGCGATGATTGCTGAGCTGCTCTCCTGCCTCAAACCGGGGCAGGATGCTTCGGATATCCATGTGCTTTTGGCGGGAGGAGTCCACAATGGGCTTTCATCGGCGATGGCGGCCGCGATGGTGGCACCGCTGGTGGAGCGCGGCGTGCAGGTAGGAGTGCTGATGGGCACAGCTTATCTTTTCACCAGCGAAGTCGTGTCATCCGGAGCGATTGTTAAGAAGTTTCAGGACGCAGCGCTCGGTTGCGAGCGTACCGTACTCTTCGAAACTGGACCCGGACATGCTATTCGCTGCATCGATTCACCTTACAGAACGGTTTTCGATCAACGCGCTCGTGACCTGGAGAAGCAACAGAGAACGCGCGACGAGATTCGTGAAGAGCTCGAATTGATGAATCTCGGACGGCTGCGGATCGCCAGCAAGGGAACCGGCCGTGGCAGCAGCGTTGCCGCAAGTGCGGTGCCCGGAGAGATTAACATCGTTTCGGACGAGCAGCAATGGTCAGACGGAATGTACATGATCGGACAGGTCGCTGCCTTACATCAAAAGGTGCTGTCAATCGCCGATCTGCACCGGCAAGTTTCGCAGGGTGCTACCGATATACTCGATTGGATGCTGGCTGCTGAACGAGAGAGCGCTACGGTCGAACGACCCAAGAACGAAGAAGTAGCCGTGATTGGCATGGCTTGCCTCTTTCCAAAGGCCGGAGATCTCGACGAATACTGGCAGAACATCGTCGATCGTGTCGATGCAATTGGCGAAGTTCCTTTCGATCAGTGGGATTGGCGGAACTTGTATGATTCCGATCGATTTGCCAGGGATAGGGTTTATTCGAAGTGGGGCGGATTCCTGGGTGAGATCGCCTTCGATCCGGCTCGCTGGGGGATCCCACCCAGCAGTGTGCCGTTCATAGATCCAATGCAGCTGCTCTTGCTCGAGATTACCAGAGCGGCATTGTCCGATGCTGGTCTGGATGGTCAGAGCTTGCCGAAAGAACGCACGTCGGTAGTGCTCGCCAATGCCGGGCACGGTCCGATTACGGCTGACTACATCTTGCGTTCGATGCTCGACTGGAAACTGGCGGACCTCGATCCGCTTCTCAAGGAGAAGTATCGTTCGAAATTGCCGGAGTGGACGGAGGATTCATTCCCAGGTTTGCTCGGCAATGTCGCCGCCGGCCGAATCGCCAATCGGTTCGACTTCGGCGGTATCAATTTCTCAATCGATGCGGCCTGCGCCTCTTCGCTGGCAGCGTTGTACGTAGGCATGAACGAGTTGCGTTCTGGCAAAAGCGACGTCGTGATGCTGGCCGGCATCGACACGCACAATCAGCCGATCGACTACTTGAGCTTCAGCAAGACGCATGCCTTGTCTCCACGCGGGCGATGCCGCACCTTTGATGCAACCGCCGACGGTATCGTGATCAGTGAAGGGGCGGCTGTATTGGTACTCAAGCGATTGAGCGATGCCGAGCGCGACGGTGATCGCATCTACGCGCTATTGAAAGGAGTGGGCGGCTCGAGTGACGGAAGAGATCTCAGTTTGACCGCTCCCAGAAAGGCCGGGCAAGTTCTGGCGATTGAAAGAGCGTATCAAGACGCCCAGGTTTCTCCGCGCAGTGTTGAATTGATCGAGGCCCATGGGACCGGCACCATTGTTGGTGACAGGACCGAGATGGAAGCGCTCGGCGAGACATTGGAGAATGCTGGTGCCGAGCCTCAGTCTTGTGCGGTGGGCTCCGTAAAAACGATGATTGGGCATACCAAAGCTGCAGCTGGTCTGGCTTCATTGGTCAAAGTGGCGAAGGCGCTTTATCACCAGGTGCTTCCCCCCACAATTGGAGTAGAGAAGCCGAATCCCGCTTGTAAATTCGGAACTGGCCCGCTCTATATCAACTCGACGACCAGACCTTGGTTTAAATCGGCTCTCAATCGGGGCTTGCCAAGACGGGCCGGTGTTAGCGCGTTCGGGTTTGGTGGCACCAACTTTCACGTAGTGCTCGAAGAGTACAAAAATTCCGCTGTTCCGGCAGAAAAACCTGCCTCACAGAGATGGCCGGCTGAGCTGTTTCTCCTGCGCTGCTCGAGCAAGGAGCAGCTGTTGCGGCGGCTCGAGGAGCTGAACAAACAGGCTCAGGAGTCGATAGACCGGGCTGACCGCTGGCAATACGCATCTCCTTCGACCGAAGGTAAGAGACGAAAGTCGCTGGCGACCCTGGCTTTCCAAAATTATCTCCAGGCTGCAAACAGTCCCAGCGACAAGCGGAAAGACGAAGTTTCGCCGAGCACTCATTTGCATCTGGCGATTGTCGCTACGTCCTTGGAGGATTTGAAAGAGAAGATAGCCAGGACGCTTGCTGCCATTTCGCAAGCAAACGCTGCTGAGCTGAAGGACCCGCGCGGCATTTATTTGACTAATGTCTCGGCGCAAGCGTCCGGTCGTGTGGCCTTTCTCTTCCCTGGTCAAGGCTCGCAGCATGTGGACATGCTCGCGGACCTCTCCTTGCAGTTCTCGGAAGTGCGTGATGCGATAGCACAGGCCGACCAACTGCTCGCTTCGCGCTTCGACAGAAACTTGAGCAGTTTTATTTTCCCGCCTCCGGCTTTCGAAGAGACGGAGAAGAAAAGGCAGCAGACCGAGCTAAACAATACCCATGTCGCCCAACCGGCGATCGCCGCTGCCGACCTCGGAATTTGGCGGCTGCTGAGCTCCTTGCAGATAGTGCCGGATATGATGGGCGGGCACAGCTTCGGAGAGTACGTCGCTCTTTGTGCTGCCGGTGCTTTCTCGGCAAATGATCTGATCGATATTGCCGAACAGCGTGGGCGCATTCTGGCGCAGTCGAATTCGCAACGCCCCGGTATGATGGCGGCGGTTTCAGCCGGGCGCGATCAGATTGAACAACTGACGTCGGCGGTGGCCGGAGTGCATCTGGCAAATGTCAATTCGCCGAATCAGTGCATTATCGCCGGGGAGCTTTCGGCGATTGAGTCGGCTGTCGCCAAGCTTACCGAGCAGGGAATTCGTTGCCGGGAGATTGCCGTGTCGGCTGCCTTTCATTCACCACTGATGGTGGCAGCACAGGAGCCGCTAGGCCGGTGCCTGGCCAAAGTACCAATGCAAGCGCCGACAGTTGCGGTCTACTCCAATTCAGACGCGGACAGCTATTTGGAATCAGCAGAGTCGGTAGCCTCGCGCTTGGTTCGGCACCTCGTGCAGCCTGTTCAATTCTGTCAAGAGATTGAAAGGATGTACGAGCAAGGAGCGCGCACCTTTGTCGAAGTCGGACCGAACTCGGTGTTGACCGGGCTGGTGGAGGCGACTCTGAAGGGCAAGCCTCATTCCGCGGTATCCATGGACAGGAATGGCAGACCCGGTCTAGTTCAGCTGCTTCATGCCTTAGCTGAGCTCTTCTGCGGTGCCGTGTCTCTCGATATCGGGCGTTTGTTCCGCGGACGTTTCGACGAGCGGGCGGAGCTGTCCGTCATTGAATGGCAAAAGTCGGAATCGAATGGCGATGCCGGCCAGAAGCCAGGTATGCGAAAGATTTACATGATCAACAGCTCGAGTGTCAGGGCGCCGGGGGATAAGAGCAATTCAGCGTTGTCTGTGGTGAGCGCAGAACGTTCAGATAAAGGAGTGAAGATGCCCGAAAAGAAGACTGAACATGTCAATTCCGGGATACCGTCCGGACTTTCCGGAGCTGATGCAAAGTCTAAGCCAGCGCAGCTGGTGCACGATGATGGTGCAAGCATTCCCAATCAGCAGGCACCCGAGCCCGCTTACAGTGCAGTAGCCCAGGTATCTTCAACGTCAATTCCGCGCTTGCAGCCAGCGAGTCGGTCAGTCGAGCAAGTCATGCTCGAATTTCAGCGCTCGATGCTGCAGATGACCGAAACCTTTCTAACCACTCAGCAGAATGTCATGCTGGCTTACTTGCAGTCCGGTGGAGCCACAACCGGACTGGCAGCACCGCCGGCCGAGCTTCGTCCGGAGATGCGACTGCCGGTCGAGGCTTTCCGCTTTGAGCAAGCGTCTCGACTGGAGAACCAATTGGCTTTACCAAAGGCAATGGCGTCGGCTGAAATGGCAAGCGTGCCGGCCAATCAGATTGCCAAGCTGGAAGTTCAGCCGGCGGCCGCAGTAAGCCAGGTCGAAAGCCTGAGCCAACCGACCTCGACTCCGGTTGAGCCGGCGGTAACCTCAGCGATGCTGATCGCTAGTTTGCTCGACATTGTCAGCCAGAGAACCGGCTATCCTCACGAAATGCTAGATCCAAATCTCGATCTCGAGGCTGATTTAGGGGTTGATTCAATTAAAAGGATTGAAATCCTTAGCGGCTTCCGAAAGTTGCTACCGGAAAGCAAACAGGCTCAGATCGAAGGCAGCATGGAAAAGTTGGCTGGCATCAAGACTCTTAAAGGGATTATGGATTGGATTCGCTCCGAGTTCGATGGTGGCAGCGCTCAAACCAGCGCAGCGAGCCAACCCTTAACGCTCTCCTTCGATCCGGTTGTGGAGCCGGCAGAATTGCCCACTGAAAAGTCAGGTGCTGCGGCGCTTAGTACAGTAAGCCGCGGGCTGGTAAAGGTAGTTTATCCGCCAACCGCTCCGGTGCTTCCGTTTGCCCCGCCCGGGGTAGTGTTGGTGATTGACGATGAGACCGGCGCCGGCGCGCTGATCGAGCGTAGCTTGAAAGAACGCGGTTTGACCGCCGTTCTGGTCAGACATCGCCCAACGGAATTTCAATCAGATCGCCAGATTTATAGTGGAGATCTCTCGGCGGAGCAAGCGGTCAAGGAGCTGGTCGCGGCTGTCCGTGCGGAGTTTGGACCGGTCGGCGCCTTGATTTACCTGCTTGGTTTGCACCCTGATGCCGAGGCGGAAGCCACCAGGAGTCTTTTCCTGTTAGCTCGTGAAGCTAATGGCGACCTACAAAGGATGCCGTCCGCTTCGGCCAAGTCTGGCCGAACAGCTGTGTTTGCAGTGACCTCGCTAGGCGGTGAATTCGGTGCCGGCCCTAACGGCGTCTGTGGTAAGAGCGCTCGCGCTTCCGTCACCCAGCCGGGAGTAGTAGGTGTTCTCAAGTCGATCGCCAAAGAGTGGCCAGGCTGTTTCTGTCGAGTTGTCGATTGCGATTACGCCGCGGACTCCGGTGAAATCGCCGGTCAGGTTCTCGAGGAATTGGACTATGGCGACAGCTTCGTGGAGATTGGCTACGCCAACAAGAGACGCCTTACTCTGGAAGTGAGCGCAGCGCCGATTGCCGAGCGAAAGCTAGAGCAATCAGCGAATGGGGCAACCCCAATCAATCAATCTTCGATCATTCTGGTGACCGGCGGTGCGCGCGGTATCACCGCTCAAATCTGCCTGGCGATCGCCAAGCAGTTTAAACCGACCCTGGTGTTAGTGGGCAGATTGCCGCGTCCGCAAGCTGAAGATCCAGCTTTCGCTGGGCTGACTTCGCCCAGAGAGCTGAAGGCCGCCTTAATCGAGCAGTTAAGACGGGACTCCAAGGAAGTTTCAGTTTCGCTCGTAGAGCAATCGTATAAGAGGGTTCTGCGCGAGCGCGAGATTCGCGCCAACCTGGCGAAAATGGTGGAGCTTGGTGCGCGCGTTCACTATTACTCGGTGGATGTGCGAGACGACCGCGCTTTCGGAGAGACAGTCGATGCTATCTATGAAGCATTCGGTCGAATCGATGGTGTGATCAATGGTGCCGGTATCATTGAAGACGCGTTGATCAAAGATAAAAGTTTGGCTTCTTTTGAGCGAGTAATTGACACGAAAGTCAAGGCTAGCCTGACGTTGCTCAATAAGCTGCAGCTGGAGCAGCTGCGATTCTTTTACCTGTTCTCATCAGTGGTTGGAAGAACCGGTAACGCTGGTCAATGCGATTACGTCGCCGCTAACGAAATAGTGAATAAGCTCGCACTGGAGTTGGACAAATTGGTCCCGGGACGCGTCGCCTCGCTGATGTGGGGACCATGGCAAGCCGGGATGGCTCCTCCGGAGTTGGAGGCGGTCTTCGCCAGCCACGGCTGGGCGATGATCGATCCAGAGCGCGGGTGCCAGGCATTCATCGACGAGCTTGCCTGTGGGCGGAAGGGAGAGATTGAGGTCCTTTTGGTTGGCAAGCCGGTGTCGACCGGTCAGCTGCCGAGCCCGACTGGAGCAAGGATGCATCAGAGTGCTGTCACTGTCGAGCCATCAGGAGAACATGTCTTTCGAATTACTTTGGAGCCCAAGGTCGATCTTTATCTCAACGATCACAAATTCGACGACATTCCCGTGATGCCGATGGCCTTTGCCTTGGAAATGATGGCGCAAGCAGCGGCGAGTATCTATCCTGATCTGAAGCTCGCCCGTGTGCACAATCTGGAGATACCGGCTGGCATCGTCTTTGATACCGGATCCAAGCAGATGGCGATCACCATTCAGGAAGAAAGTCGAACCGAGCAGCAGATTTTTGTCCGGGCGGCTGTCACTACCGGTAGTGCGCAGCGGCGCACCCACTTCAGAGCGACTTTCGAGTTCGTGCAAGACCAATCGCCGCAGAACATCGATGCGCTCCCTGAATTTGCCAGATTTCCGCTCACCGGTACCGGTTCTCTTCCTTTGGAGCAATCTGAGAAGGGCTTGCCGAGCGTGGAGCACATTTATCGGGAATGGCTGTTTCACGGGCCAATCTTCCAGGGCATCGTCTCTATCCAGGCAATGGGTGCAAACGGTATAGTGGGAGAGGTGATTCCATCCACTCCCTCACAATGTCTCTCTGTCTACAACCACGAGAGTTGGATCATCGACCCGATCTTGTTGGACAGTGCGATGCAGCTTGCCGGTGTCTGGGCTAGAAATTACATGGACATCACGGTTCTGCCGACCGGCATTAGAGTTTTGCACCTGGTCAGCCAGCCGGGCGATGATCGATTGTCGGGCCGAGTATTCATACCCGATAAAATGAGCCACAATGAGCTCTTGTGTAACCTCATGGTCTGCAATTCGGATGGCAAGGCCGTACTTGTCCTTGAGGGATTGGGCGGGATCGGTAGTAAGACTCTCAATCGATTAGGTGTTCAGGGTGGCACAGCCAAGGCTGTAAGATGAGCCCTTTCGACGATCGCGACAAGCGCCATCTTAAGAAGGGCCGTCAGGTTGCCATTGTCGGAATGTCTTGCTTGTTTCCCGATGCGCCAGACCTCGCCTCGTTCTGGCGCAACGTCGTCTCCGGTAAGGACTCGATTCGTGACGTCTCGCCGGACGAATGGGATGAAGGAGTCTATTTCTCCCGGTCGCCGCAAAGCTTCGAGCAAAGTTACTGCAAACGGGGAGGTTTCATCTCCGATCTCGCTTACTTCGATCCGCTCAAGTACGGCGTTATGCCGAATGCGCTGCCGGGGGCAGATGCCGATCAGTTCCTGTCCTTGCGGGTGGCGGCTGAAGCGTTGGCTGATGCCGGGTATTACGATAAATCGTTTGACGGCGAGCGCGCGGAGGTAATTCTCGGTCGGGTCTCGGCGCCTGGTGCCGGCGCTATGAATATGATTCAACACGGCCAAACGCTCGAGCAAATGTTGGCGGTAGTCGCTCGTGTGCGTCCTGATCTCGACCGAGCGAGTCTGGACCAGATCAGAGCCAGTCTGAAAGATTCTTTGCGCCCCTGCAATGCCGATACCATTCCTGGTGTCATGCCGAACATTCTAGCGGGAAGAATAGCCAGTCGCCTGGGTATTCGCGGACGAAGCATGATCCTCGATGCCGCCTGTGCATCGTCTTTGATCGCGGTTGAAACCGGTGTGCGTGACCTTGCTTCCGGCGCCTGCGACATGGTCTTGGCCGGCGGGCTGCATGTCAATTCTTTTGCCTGTTTCTATCAAATGTTTTGTGGTTTGGGAGCGCTGGCGGCATCCGGACAGATCCGACCGTTCGATCAAGATGCAGATGGAACATTGCTCGGTGAAGGGATCGGTATTGTCGTATTGAAGCGCCGAGAGGATGCCGAGCGAGACGGCGATCGTATCTATGCCGTCATAACCGGTGTCGGTACATCTTCGGATGGCTACGGCGGCAGCGTCGTCGCTCCGTCGCTGGAAGGGGAGTCGCTGGCCCTCAAGCGAGCCTATGAGATGGCTGATGTTTCGCCGCGCACGATCGCCTTGCTCGAGGCGCATGGAACCGGCACGCCCGTCGGCGATGTCATTGAATTGCGGGCGATTGAAAAGGTGTTTCAATCAAAGGACCTTGCCATCTCCAAGGAAGCCGGCTCCGGTTCGGCCCTCGAGTTAGACAGCAAATGGTGCGCAATTGGATCTGTCAAATCGATGATCGGTCATTGCCAGGCTGCATCTGGAGTAGCCGGGTTGATTAAGGCGGCTTTGTCGCTTCATTACAAATTGCTTCCGCCCACCTTAAATGTCAAACAGCCGACCGATCAGATTGATTGGGAGCGCTTCCCTTGTTATATCAACAATCGAGCACGGCCGTGGATTCATCCTGTGATCGCCTGCGAGCAGGAGCATCCACGCCGAGCAGCAGTAAGCGCCTTTGGTTTTGGTGGAGTCAACGGTCATGCCGTGCTCGAGGAGTACGGCGGAGCGCCTGAATCACAGGGAAGCAACCTGCATACTGCTTGGGATACGGAGCTGTTTACCTTTCAGGGTGAATCGCTCGCCGATCTTGCCGGCCAATTGGAAAGGCTGGCCGTCTCGCTGGCTGGTCGCAACAGTCTGGTCTTGAAGGATATTGCCTGGACCGTTAATAGCCGGACTCGGCAGCCTGTCACGAGCGCAAGCGGGTACAGAGCGGCGATTGTGGCTGGCTCAGTTCAGGAGCTAGCAAGCAAGCTTGAATCCTTAAGGGAGAGTTTGTCCGGGTCACAGGCTACCGGCAAGGGAGTCTATCTCGCAGTAAGCGGGCTAGAGACCGACGGGCAGCTAGCATTTTTGTTGCCCGGCTTGGGTGCGGCGTATCCCAATATGCTGGCTGACCTTTGCATCCACTTCCCTGAAGTGCGATCCGTTTTTGATTTCGTGGACAGGCTCTCGGTCAAGCTCGGCGACAGCGTGCTGCCGAGCAGCAGAATCTTTCCACCACCATCTTTTGGATCGGCTGCCGGCATTCAGGATGTTTTGTCGTTGGCAACAGCTGATTCGGCGGTGGTGCTTGTCCTGATGGCTGAGTGGGCGCTGTTTACCCTGTTGTCGAATCTAGGTGTCAAACCAGATACGGTAATGGGATGCAGCACCGGTGAGTTTGCTGCTCTAGCCGCCAACGGCGCGATTGATATCAACGAAGCCGCTGAGCTCTTTTATCGCTTGAGCACCACGCTTGCTCGGTCCTTGCCTGAAGAGCGACTGAAGAATCTGCGTTCGATCAAGGTAGCGGCAAGCTCCGACAGTTTGGCTGACTTGTGGGTCGGACTGCCGGAAAAGGTATATTTGAGCGCCGATCTCACTTACACTCAGGCGATCGTTTCGGGCAGTGAGCTGGCGATTGAGGCGGCTTGCCAGCGGCTGAAAGCTGCTGAAATCGACTTTACGAGATTGCCGATCGCCATTCCGTATCATACGCCGCTGGTGGCGAACATACTGGATAAGCAAGAGAACGAGCTGTTGAGCTTGCCGATTGCAGGACCGTCCTTGAAGTCCTGGTCGTGCTCGATTCCTGGAACTTATCCCGCTGGCTCCGAAGCGATTCGAGAGATTGCAACTGAATTGTTCGAGCGACCGATTCAGTTGCGCCGCACGGTCGAAGCGATGTATGCCGATGGCGTTCGTTGTTTCGTAGAGGTAGGTCCGAAAGGGAATCTGACTGAACTGGTGAAAGAGATCTTGGGCGACCGGCCTCATTTTTCGATGGCATCAAACGTACCAGGTGTCTCTTCAATTACCCAGCTTCATCATCTGCTGGCGGCGTTGTTCTGCCAGGGACGAAATCTAGATCTCGATTACCTCTATCGTCGCCGTAGCCCGACAAAGCTGGACCTGGACAGCGCTACCGATTCAGTCGTCAGTAGCCCGAAAGGAATACGGCTGGCGATGTCATTTCCGGAGTTCAAGCTTGATGCGTTTCCGGATACTTTCGCGGGCGGTAGAACAGAGCCGGGCGATCAACTGACCGCTCAAGCGGGCAACGGTGAAATTGCAGAGTCCTGGCCAAGTGTGACAGCCTTGGAGTCATTAGACGGTGTGTCCGCACCGGTGCCCGATCCGCTCAGTACGTTTTTGAGCGGATTGTCTTCCTTTCACGGACAGCTCATGGCTGTCCAGGAGAAAGTCATGACCGAGTACCTGAAGGGCCAGCAGTCCAATCAGGTTGAAGCAGTTGATCGAGATGATTTTGTCCAATTGTGTTCAGGCGTCGAGACTACGCGCTATCCATTTCTTGAAGGCGCCGCGATCTGCCGTGGTGTTGATTGCATCGAGGTTGTCCGAAGATTCGCGCTCGATCGAGACTTGTATCTGAAGGACCATGCAATCGGTGGCGTCGTAGCAAACAGCTATGGCTTGGACGAGAAGGTATATCTGGTACCGCTGATGGTGACGCTGGAGGTAATGGCCGAGTCCGCCGCTCTGCTTGCCGGCCAGCTGGTTCTAACCAAAATGATTGATATTCGCGCTTACAAGCGAATTAGAGTAGATGCGCAAGGGACGACTATCAAAGTTACAGCGCGTTGGAAGGATGTTGCAAACGGAATTGCAAATGTGGAAGTAAGATCCTGTCCGTCCCTGGAGCCGGATGGTGCCGGCAGCAATTCTTACCTGCTTGCTTGCTGTGATATCGTTTTTGAGTCCTGCTATCCGGCAGCAGCGCTGGAGCCGATTTTGGAGATGGAACAGGAACAACCTTCGCGCTTTGGCTCGAAAGGACTGTACGGACCGCAGGCGATGTTTCACGGACCGACCATGCAGGCTGTACGAGCGGTGACTCGAGTCGGAAGGCGGGAAATAGTCGGCTCTGTCGCGGTCAGACGTCCGTTCGGCTGGTTTGCGTCTGATCCTAACTGTGAGGGTAAGCAAGGATTTATCGTTGATCCCTTGTTGCTCGATAATGCAAGCCAGCTCGTTCTCTTCCATCTCTTCGAGCATGCGATGCCGGTCAAGGCGCTCCTGCCTTTCTCTATCGAGTCAGTCGAGTTCTTCGGAGCGAGCCGCAATCAAACTGGTACAGCAACCGTGCAAGCCAGGTTGCTGGCAATCACCGACGTCACAACCCATGCTAATGTGGAGATTGCCGATGCGGACGGTGGCAACGGTACGGCACTGATCGCCAGAATAGCTGGAATATCGAGCCGCAGAATCGCAACTGAAGATGTCTTGTCTAGGTTCATTGCCGAGCCGGCCCGACAGAAGATCGCGCAAGAGCTTCCACTTGCAACGGCAGGGTTTTCGCCTCGAGAGAACATTGCATGTTTCAAGCTGGCAGGTGATCTGGTGCCTCTCGATCGGGCCTTCGTCGATTGGTTGGCAGACTACGTACTGAGCGGTGCTGAGCGAGAGTTTTTCCAATTTGAACTCAAGTCCGATCAGCGCAAGCGAGAATGGTTGATCGGACGTATGGCCGCCAAGGACGCGGTGCGAACGCTGATCGCGAGAGATTACGGTCTGGAGCTTTGTCCTGCCGACATTGAGATACTGCAGTCAGACAGCGGCCAACCAGTTCTGTCTGGAAATTGGCTTTCTCTTGTTCCTTGCGCTCCGACTGTCTCGATTGCTCACAAAGGTGATTTAGCGGTTGCGGTCGCCTCTGGTGCTGCTGGGCTCAAAAGAATCGGAGTCGACCTGGAGGAGCTCAGACAATTGCCTGCCGGTTTTGCTGAGTTGGGGCTGAAAGGGCGCGCAGTACTGCCGGCTGAGAAATTGCCGGAGCCGGAGCGGTCGGAGGCTCATCTTGCAATGTGGTGCGCGCGAGAGGCTTTCGGTAAGGCGCTTGGTATCGGGCTGGCGGACCAGATGAGCAAGATTGAGATTGATGAGATCGATCTCTCAGCGGGTCAGGTCGCTTTACACTTGATGGCTCTAAGTGACGGTGCGGCGCCGGGTGGCAGAGTTTTCGTAGAAGTGCGAAAGATCGACAAACATGTACTGGCAATCGCCGAATGTCAGCATGTGCTTGACCGATAGTTTCAGGCTGCCTCTATCGTTTGCTCCCGGTCTGCTTGGCGAGAATCGAGTCCAGCCAGGTTGACAGTGTGTCCAGCACCAGAGTCGATTGATGTTCGGTCTCGAATATCAAGTGTTCGGCGGAGCCGACAATGAACAGATTTTTGTCTTCAACAGCTACAGAGTCGAAAAGGTCAAAGGTGCCCTGCGGTTTGACGAGCCGGTCCTTCAGTCCTTGCACGAAGAAAACCGGGGTTGTCTTGATGCTGTCACATTCGCGTCTGGTCAGGCGCATGAATACGGCAAACTTTGCCAACTCCTTGGGCGACATCTCCATTTTTGCTTTGGAGTCGGCTTCCCAGACACGCTTGAAATCCGGACTTGAAGTTGCACGTTCCGTGACAATCTGGCCGATTTTAAATGGCCGGTTGGGACCTTGCAGGAAGTGGGCGGTGACGGTGAGAGCCATGCGCTTTCCTTGAAAGAGCTCGGCTGATGGCACCGATGACACAACACCGGCCAGCGTACCATCGTAACGCGCAGCCGCTCGCAAGGCGATAGCGCCACCCATTGATTCGCCCAGCAAGAAGATCGGGCTGTCCGGATGTCTCTCCTTGAGCAGTCCTATGATGCCGCCGATATCCGAGATCGTCTCACTGAAATTGACGTCTTCCTGACCCGGAGTTGTCAGCCAAGATCCGAATCCTCTCACATCCATCGCGTATACAAAGACGCCTCTGTCCGCCATCGACCGGCCAAAGAACGTGAATGCTCTATTCTCAAGACCGAGCCCGTGCACGCAGAGGATAACAGCTTTCGGCGTCTTGCTCTGTGGTTTCCAGCCAATGACTGGCAGAGTCCTGAGTTTGAATTCCGTTGACAACCAGAGATAATCTGCGACAGTCCTGGGCTTGAACTTGTTGATATAGTCGTCTTGAAAGGCCTTTTGTAATTCCTCCAGCTGCGGAAGCTGTCCTGATTTCTCCAGCTCCAATCGGATATTGATCAGTTGATCAAGGAGCCTTGCGACCGAATCGCGCATCTGAAGTCTTTCTGTATCTTTGCCGAGATTTCGGTAGATGCCCAGTAATTGGATATCGGCCCAAAATAAAGCACCGAGATCGTCGAACCGCCCACTTGTTGCCTGTGACTTGGTGAGATCGACGAGTTGCTTCCCGAATGGCTCGGCTTCCGCATAACGCTTCTCACGGACGAGCGCACCCATGATGGATTCCAGCAAGATACTTTGCAGCGGTGAATCCTTCGGAAGTTTAGAGCTAATGCTCAGCGCTGCTTGATAATTGCTTAGCGCTGACTTCAGGTCTCGCAAATTGTAATAGCAATCGCCGATGCGCTTTTGCAACAGCGCTCGCTGCAGATAATCCTCCTGGGTCTTGGGATCGGCAGTGCTGCTTACGGCTTCATGCAGATGTTTGATCGCCGACTCATAATTCTCTTCGATTCGTTCGACTGCAGACAGTAAGTAACTCGACCTTGCCTTACGTGCGCTGTTTGTCTCGCTCTTCAGCTCTTCTTGCAGCTGCTTCTTTGCCGGCTCGACGCTCTTTCCGTCTAAGAGGAGCTGGACAATTCTAGCTTCCACGTCGTTGGTAGCTTGCGGAAGCGTGGCTGGGTCTGGAGTCTTCGCTTCCGGCACTGGCAGCTTGCCCGGTGCCTCTACTGCTTGTGTTGGGCAGGGACAAACAGTTCCGGCCGCGGCAATCAATGCCACTATGGACAGTGCGCGCTGAAATGATCTTCCAGATACCATTTTAATCAACCTATTTTGTTTTGCCTGTAATGCCCTATTTTGAATTCTTCCAATCGAAAAGGCAAGCAGCATTGTTAGTATAGTAGGATCGAGTAATACCGAGGCATTTAAATGGATCAGTGGATGAGCCGGCAAGCACGGCGATGCTCGCTGGATGTCAGGGTATGTTCGTGATCGTCCTTTTTCTAGTTAAATCGATCTGTTAGTGGAATTGAAAGAGTTTTGTATGACTATTGCAACCAATATCGATCCAAAGAATGCCGAGCAAATCGCCGCTGAATTCAAACTGACCCTTAAGCAAGTGCAGTCCACTTTGACGCTCTTAGCCGATGGAGCAACAGTGCCGTTTATTGCTCGCTATCGAAAGGAGGCGACTAATTCGCTCGACGAAGTGGCGATTGCTGGTGTTCGCGATCGATATCAGCAGTTGCGAGAATTGGACAACCGGCGTGAGGCGATCAAGCGATCGCTGTCCGAACGTAATTTGATCACGAGCGATCTAGCCGCTCGCATTGAGGCAGCCAAGTCGATTGTCGAGCTAGAGGATATCTATCTGCCGTTTCGTCCGAAACGGCAAACGAGGGCCTCGATCGCACGCGATCGAGGTCTTGAACCACTTGCTGAGAAACTGTTTGGATTTAGCTCTAACGATCCGGTTGCTGCCGCTCAAGCATTTGTCAATGTCGAAAAAAATGTACCAGCAGTTGCTGATGCTCTGTCTGGAGCCAGGGATATCATGGCGGAGTGGATTAGCGAAGATCGGAGTTGCCGGTCGGAGGTTCGCCGATATTGGCTCGATAAGAGTGTCTTCAATTCGAAAGTCGTCAAAGGTAAGGAAGCAGAAGGGGCTAAATACAAGGATTACTTCGACTGGCAAGAGTTAGCTGCGACTGCTCCATCGCATCGTGTTTTGGCTTTGTTTCGTGGCGAGAAGGAAGGTATTTTGGAGCTCAAGCTAACTCCTGCTCCGGATGAGCTGGTGACCAGGCTCGAGCAGCGTTTTGTCAAGCGCCCGGGGGAGACGGCCGAACAGGTAAGGCTGGCCGTAAAAGACAGTTATAAGCGCCTGCTTTCTCCGTCGATGGAGACGGAGCTGCGGGCGGTGCATAAGGATAAGGCTGATGCCGCTGCAATAGCCGTCTTTGCCGATAACCTGCGGCAGTTGTTGCTCGCCCCTCCGCTCGATCCTGCAAACGTGTTGGCGATCGATCCCGGGTTTCGAACCGGCTGCAAAGTCGTGTGTTTGAACGAGCAGGGCAAGCTCCTGCAGCATGATGTGATCTTTCCGCATCAATCTGACAAAAATTCGGTTGCCGCCAAGGAGACTTTACGGGAGCTCTTAAGGCGCTACAAAATCGGCGCAATTGCTGTCGGAAACGGGACAGCTGGGCGTGAGACTGAAGCGTTTGTTCGAGATGTCTTGAAATCAGACGATCTAAAGGACTACGCCCGGACTCCGGTTATCCTGGTCAACGAATCCGGCGCCTCAATTTACTCTGCCTCGGAAGTCGCTCGCGAGGAGTTTCCGGATCAAGACATCACCGTTCGTGGTGCGGTGTCGATTGGAAGGCGATTGATGGATCCCTTGGCAGAGCTGGTAAAGATCGACCCAAAGTCAATCGGAGTTGGCCAGTACCAGCATGATGTCGATCAATCCCTGTTGAAGAGCAATCTGGACGATGTCGTGCTGAGCTGCGTCAACAGCGTCGGTGTGGAGGTCAATACCGCCAGCAAGCAGCTGCTGGCCTATGTCTCCGGGCTGGGACCGCAGCTGGCAGGTAACATCGTCAAGCAAAGAAACGACAATGGTCCTTTCAAGTCGAGAGCTGAATTGAAGAAGGTGCCTCGACTCGGTCCGAAAGCCTTCGAGCAGGCGGCCGGATTCTTACGCATCAGAGATGGTGTCAACCCGCTTGATGGCAGCGCTGTTCACCCGGAAAGCTATCATGTGGTCGAGAAAATGGTGAAAGATCTCGGCTGCTCGGTGAGCGACCTGCTTCAGTCCGACGAGCTGCGTGGTCGTATAGATCTACAGAAATACGTTTCAGAATCGATCGGGCTGCCGACGCTGTCCGACATTGTGAATGAGCTGTCAAAGCCGGGCCGCGATCCCAGACAGCGTCACGAGCCGATGCGATTTGCAGATGGTGTGACGAAATTGGAGGATCTCAAACCAGAAATGAGGCTGCCGGGGATTGTGACGAATGTCACTGCATTTGGTGCTTTTGTCGATATCGGTGTCCATCAGGACGGGTTGGTTCATGTAAGCGAACTGGCGGACAGATTCGTCAAGAATCCGGCCGATGTCGTTAAGGTTCAACAAAGAGTGACTGTCACCGTGCTCGAAGTCGATATCGCCCGACGACGGATTTCACTCAGTATGAAGTCTAAGCCGTCAAATGCAGACCGCTAGCTGAGAACGAATTTATTACCAGCCTGCTCTCCGGTCGGCTTCGCTATGGCTGTAACCTTCATTTTCCAACCGCTTAACGTTGTTGTCGTGGCGTTGCTGCGCTTCGACCTCCCGCTCCCTTTGTCGTTGCGCTTCATCAGCGTCCACGCGATTTCTCAACCCGCGAAGCCAGGCAACACGCTCTTTTGAGTTGTGAAACAGAATGCCAGTTGGATCTGCACCGAGCAGCTCGGCGCTGGTTCGTAGTTGACCGGCCATGACGAGTTCTTGCTCTTGAGTAGTACGAAAGCCGATATTGTTAAGTGGATTACGCAGCCACTTAATCCAGTGAGCGCTATCCTGATCCCCATGTGCCAGCGCTTTCCTGTCCCATTCAATTGATAGGGCGCGATTTTGGGCAACACCGACCCCAAACTGGTAGGCCCGAGCAAGTGCCACCTCAGCTTGTACGTAGCCCTTATCCGCCGCCTTGCGATACCAATTGGCCGCGGCGACCCAGTCCTCTTGGATACCGGCTCCGTCTTCGTAGCACTGTCCCAGGTTTTTCATCGCAAGTGTGTCGCCGCCTTCGGCCCCCTTGCGGTACCAGTGAACGGCAGTGCTCCAGTTTTGTTTTACGCCATCGCCCTTCTCATAAAAGAAGCCCACCTGCGAAAAGCCGCGAGGGTCGCCGAGCTCCCCGGCTCGGATGAACTGATTGATCGACTCAGCCATGCGGTCGGATTGATACAACTTGACTGCTTGATCGAAGCACTGCTGCCCCTCTTTTGGGTTTAGTGCCAGCAGTTTGGCTGGAGCGTTTGCTTGCGCCAGTGCCGCTGAATGATTGCCGGAAACACTCGAGTTGGGGCCGGCGCCTTCTCCGGTCGAGCATGACGAAAGAAGCAGCGGTGCCAGCAATACTATAACTCTATGTCGCATGGGATTCTCCAGTCGTAGTTGATTGTCACCTGACATACAAAACAAGTCAACAATGTTGACGTGTACTTTCGCCTTCATTCCGGGCACGAATTCGGAATCAAGGAGTAGTTTTCGCTTCGGCTGGATTGGGGCAGTTTTCCAGCGATATACGGAACATTTTGAAGGTGGGAATCGCCTAGTACTTGTTTCGCTGCCGCGGTGTCAGCGAATGGAAGCTGCAAGTATGACGGAGTCCCCAAACTATGCTTTATCGAATTTCAGCTACAGCTGTCGCCGTTCTAGCGGCGCTCTTGATTGTTACTACAGTTGCACAGGCCAGGACTGGTATCGGAGTAGTCAGTGGCTTGGTGCAGATTCTCTCTGAGAAGCCAGATCGCCAGCTCTCAAACGACAATCTGTCAGATATCTCCCAATATGTTGACTTCGACTATATTGCAAGATATGCAATTGGCCCTTACGAGTGGAACTGTTTGAGTTCCAACAAAAAGAAAGAATATGTTGCCTTGGTTAAGAGACTGATGGAGCAACGCTATTACGATCGGTGGCAGAAGCTGTTCGCGGACGGCAAGATTGTCGAGACTACTCAAAGCAAGGCTGGCATGGACATATTGGTTAACACTTTGGTTGTATCCGGGAAAAGAAGGACGTATGCGCGTTGGCGCTTGCATTCTTTGCGCGGAGACTTGAAAATCATCAGTCTCGATGTCAACGGCAAAGACTTGCTCGATCACTTGAAACACCGGTTCAATCGCGTTGTAAGCAAAGGTGGCGGTCTCAAATTGATAGCCGGGTTGCGCAGCCAGGTACAGCAGTCTAACCAGCCACCGGAAGCGTTCCTTAGATAGATTCTTCCGCATAAAGTACCTTCTGCTGGCATTTTGCACGATTTGTAGATGTATTGAATGGGCTGAAAGGTGCTGCTAAGGCTGATTGTTACAAAGAAATGCGCGGGTGGAACCTCTCAAATGCTCTTCACGTCTTTATTCTCGCTGATAGGCGAACAGCACTTCAATCCTAAGGAGGTGCTCCAATGAGAGAGTTAAATTACCTGTTTGTAGCCGCCGCTATCGCTGGACTCTGTGGTGCCATTGCGCCACAAGCTGCTGAAGCCGGCGACTATTACAGAACATACACTTATACTAGAACCGTAACGACACCATCTGTGATGCCGGTGGGAACTAGGATAATCGAAAGTCCTGTCATGGTCGAGCGAGTCGTTCAACAACCAGTCATGGTAGAGCGTGTGTGTGAAAAGCCGGTAGTGATCGAAAGAACTATAGAGAAGCCGGTTACGATCGAGCGAACAATCGAGCGGCCAGTAGTCATTCATGAATACGGGCGCGATCATTTGATCGATCTCGGAGTATTTGATCTTTTCAAACTAGGGCTACTTTAAGCCGATCAGCCGTGTGAGAGCAGATCTAGCTCTTCGAACAAATGGCAACACTGTTTGTTCATCAGTTAGGAGGCACGTTCGAACGTGCCTCTGGCTGACACGGTCTGAAAAGGGGAGTTGCAATTGTGTGTAATCGCAGGTACAGCTCCCGATCTGAAGGAGGAGATAAGATGAAAGCTAAGATGAATGGTTGTCTGACAGCGCTCACTGTAGCGTTGTTCGGAGTCGCCACCATTACAGCTCCATCGCTCGGTGCAACCACTGAAAAAACCGTGATTGGGCCTGGCGTGGTTGAATATCGCACTACTATTGCGGATACTTCTGCAGCGGGCACGGAAAGCTTCCTTGCGCCGAAGTCAGTTGCTACTACCGAAAGTGTAGTGGAACGAGAAGAGGAACACTGGATCACGCCGGAGATTGCTCCACCATTCAAACGTGCTGCCCGTTCCCCTCGTGTCATTCGCAAGCGGCAGATCGCCAGCGCCCGGCCGGCGAGATCAGCTCGGAGACGAGTTGCCACCCGCATCGTCCAAAAGCCAGTCTTTGTTGAGAAGAAAGTGTTCGTGGACAGACCGATCGAACGAGTAGTCGAGAAGGCTGTAGTGGTCGAGAAACCGGTGTTTATTGAAAAACCAGTTGTAATTGAAAGACGAGTTGAGATTGAAAAGCCGGTCATTCAACAAACTATCATTGAAAGACCTGTAATTCAGGAACGAGTGATTGAAAAACCGGTAATCCAAGAGAAGGTCATTGAGAGACCTGTGTTTATAGAGAAAAAGCATCGCAAGCATCTTTTGCGACTTGGACTGTTCTAGAGATGAAAGCATCCTACGTAAGGATGATTGAAACTCGAAGCGCAGGGAGGGACGGCTACCAGGGCTGTCCCTCTTTGTTTGGCAAGAGAAATCGAAATCGAATTGCTTGAGGTATATGGACTGCCGCTACTGGCGAATGCTATTGCCTGCAAAGGTAGAGGCGGTGACCGGTTGATAGCCGGCGTAAAGCCTGTTGATTGTGCAAATATCCCGGGCGGAAAGCGCCAAGCTCTGAGATCTGTTTACGGCGGCAGCCATGATATCGCTGCGGGTCGAGGAATGACCGGCCAGTCCCAAGGCGTGACCTACTTCATGAAGATAGGCCTTCTCAACCTCCGCATCGCTCAGCGCTCTGTCCGGGAGCTGTGTAACCAAGACCATAGTTGCATGATGAATCGTTCCGGTATTAGTGGCGGTATTGAAATGAGTAAAAGTCTTGGTTCTGCCTGCTTCTGTTCCACCAGCGCGTTCTTGTGTATCTGCTGTCCACTGGCACACTATGTCAGCTTCTGATTTCGAGTCAACCTCCTGCCAGGACAGTTTGCCCTGCAGAGCCTGCATCCAGGTGTAAAAAGATTGAACCAGGATCGGTCTGAATTGGTTGCGAAAGCCAGGTATAACACTGCCATCGTCGATGTAGACTTTGATCGGCATTTTGTCTGTGGACCAGCGAAAGATGCCTTCTACTCCGATTTCATCCAAATAGTCAGGTGATAAGCTACCTGCTGGCGTTGCAAGCTGGTACTCGGAATAAGAGTCCTGCTCGCGGCTGTTCGCTTCGACCAGACTGCGCTGATAGCTGTGCCCGTATGGACTGAATTCTCGATGCGTAGGGAAGTAGCCGGCTTGTTGCTGAAAGTGATCCGGATATGACCGGTCTAGCGCAGGATGGGCGTAAAGTGGAAAATCGAGTTGAGAAAGAAAAGCGCTCACGATAAGCGCTGCTGAAGGCAAGAATTTATGCTCCATCTATGTGGTGGCCCCCGCGGACTGATAGTGCTCTCGACAGCTCTTCGTTAAGAGATGTTGAGTTCTATTAGAACAGATCACCTGCCAGTCGCGCCAATAATCAATGGCGTGTTACTGATGCTCTGTCAGTTGCGGTGTATTGTCTACGAATTGGGCGGGATATAGAAGCGACGATAGTTTGCCAATGTCGCTGCCGGCACCTTGCTTGTCTTCGTCTGAACTGCCGGTGGTTATTGAGCTGAACGGGCTGTTTCCTGTTTCGTGAACAGACCTTCGAACTGATGCCACCAATCCGATGCTGAATTGCTTCGCACTTGCCTTTTGAGACGCTCGGCGCGCAGAGCCTTTTCGCGTGGACCCATCAGGAGCGCCCGGTGAATTGTATCGGCAATCTGTTCCGGATGTTCAGGATCTGCATGCAGGCAATATGGACCAAGCTCGCTCCAGGCGCCGGCTCCGCGCGAGAGCGCTAAAACTCCCGGTTCGCTTCCCTGGCATGCGATGTATTCCTTGGCGGTCAGATTGAGTCCGTCTCGCAGTGATGTCACGAGCATTACCGCTGCATCGCGATAGAGAATGGACAGTTGTGCGCTTGACACTGACTCTTCGATCGTCACCAGCGGCTGCCAGAGATTATTACCCCAGCGGTTGTTGATGCGTTTAGAAAGTGTTTTCGTCTCTTGCCAGTATTCATCGAACGCAGCGATGCCGGCGCGAGTACGACCGCAAATCTGCACGAACGATACTTGCTCGCGCCAATGCGGCTGGGTCTCGAAGAAGTAGTTGATGGCTTTGAGCCGAGCCAATATGCCTTTTGTATAGTCAGCTCTGTCGACTGACAGGACAAATGGAATTTCGGAGCGATAGATACTTCTAGCTTGAATATTAGATAGACTTCCCCAGAAGTTAGAGTCGATTCCCAGTGGTGCAACAACCAGTTGACAGCGCTTGCGGTGCAGAGACCGCTGGGATGAATCAGCATTGCGCTGGTGCCAGCGGTGCCCTGTGCGGGCTGCTGATGTTATGTGCAATTGCCTGGTGTCACATTGCGAGTTTGGCAGATATTTGTTGACGAAGCATAAGAAGTTGTGAGCGTACTCGTCGGTATGAAAGCCGATGTGGTCGCAATTGACAAGCGCGCGCGCAATCTCCAAAATCGGCGGCACATACTCGGCCGGCACTGTTCTGGGCCAGGGGATGTGCCAGAAAATCACCATCTGCCTGCCGGGATCTCTTCTTAAAGATAGAGGAAGAAGGGCAAGCTGATAGTCGTGAATAAAACAGTCTTCGAGGTTGCTGCTGGTTGATGCTAACATCGCTCGGCCGAACAGCGAATTGAAGCGCCGGTATTGCATGTGGTCGTTCTCCCGATAGACCGCCAGCTCATGAAGATCGTGCATGATCGGCCAGAGAAACTCATTGCAATAGTTGTAATGATCGTCGATCAGCCCAGGATCCAGCCTGACGACCGGCTCCGGACCAGAGATGGTATCGTGTGATATTGACAATACATGATCGTCAATATGCCACCAGTTCTGATCGGCGGTCGCGTGTTGATCCCACGTCACCGATAGAGCACTAGACAGTCCACCAGCCTTGCCGGGACCGCGGTAAGAAATTACGTTCATATGTCGGTTGCCTCTGAATGGAATTCTAGAAGCCGCATGTGCAAATAGTGTGCAGAATGAAACTGGCATCACTGGCAGTATTAATTGGTTGGCCGATGACGCTGAATTGGGAACATTTGATCGAGTTCATCGTCACCTGGGTTGTTGATTAGAAGCGAAAATCGCCCGGCGTTGCAGACTAGAGTCGAAGTGCCGGGAGAGGATTGGAAGCCTGCGCAGAATCTGCGTAGGTTCTTGAACGAGGTTCTGAAAAATGAAGATCAACAAAGTACATTGTGCCGAATACGGTAGCACTCCCAAGCCGATTTTATTTGATCTCGAGTCTAAGGACATGTCTGTAGATGAATATGCTGAATTGAGATTCTTGTCTGAACTGTGCGGATTAATTGATGGCAACTATTGCCAGTTCAAACCAGCGAAAGGCAATCCGGGATTATTCGTTGCATTGGAGACGGAGAACGGTCTTCGCAGCGCACATTTTGGTGGTGAGTTGAGCGATGAGACCGCTGAATTGGTTGACTTTATAAAAGGATTGCGACAAGCTCACGCATTCCAAACTCAAGATGTTGGCTACTGGAAAAACTTACCAGGAGCATCCTCATTGTCCCAAGGAAATTATCCGAAACATTAGCAGGAGGTTCCCCATGTTCGACTGTCGACAAATGGCGGCCGCAATTGTTAGCGTTGTGTGCTGTACTCAACTAGTGTTGCCCGGCCTGGCGCAAACGACTGTGTTGACCGGAAAGGCCAGCAAGACAACTACTATCCGTTCGCTCCAGGTTCAACAACCTAGGTACGACTACCATGCTCCCCAGAAAGTATATGTGCAGCGTCCAGTTACCAGAACTGTTTACGTACAGGACAATCGCACCTTCTTTCAAAGGCATCCCAAGGTGAAAGCTGCTACGGTTGGCGCTGGCGTGGGCACCGCTGCCGGTGCGATCACCGGCCTCGTCAGCGGCCGCGGCGTGGTGCGTGGCGCTGCAATCGGGGCAGGCACCGGCGCCGGTGTCGGGCTAATTCATTCGAGCCGGACGATGAAGAGACATCCAATTATCAAGGATACGGCGATGGGTTCTTTGGCGGGTCTCGGCATTGGTGCGGCGGCGAGCCACGGGAGCAGAAGAGCATTCCAGGGGGCGGGCGTCGGGGCTGCCGTTGGTTTGGGAGTAGGGCTTTTGAAACACGGTCTGAAGTAAGAACGCTCAAATACTCATCACAGATTACTCAGGAGTTGCAAAATGCTGAATCATAGATATGCTCTGGCATTGGCTGCTGTTTCATGTTTGGCCCTGACTTTAGCAGGCTGCGGAAGCGCTGACACGTCAAAGTTGAGCTCGGATGTTTTAAACGAGTGCAAGAACAACAACTTTGCCGCCGCTGAAAGAATGGTCGATCAGGCGCTTCAAAATGCCGAACGAAAGAAGCCTCAACAAGGACCCGAGCTGGCTAGCATCTTGACCGTGCAGGGAGACCTCTATGTCAAAGAAGGCAAGTTGAACGACGCGGCCCAGAGCTACAAGCGGGCAACAGACGCCAGAAAGGAAGCGATGAAGCCGGAGCTGCTGGCCCTTTCCAGAAGTTTAAATGGTCTGGGCACTGTCTATACGGAACAAGGAAAGCTGGTAGCCGCTGGCGACCTACTTCAGCAAGCTTTGGCGATTAGAGAAGATAACTTGCCGGCCGGCAGTATTGAGATCGCCGAGAGCGAAAATAGCGTGGCGCGGTTTCTGTTTGAATCCGGAAATCGAGCCGGAGCAGAGGCGCTCTTCAAAGAGTCGCTCGAGGATTATGAAAGAGCCGCCGGGGTTGACAGCACCGAAACGGCTAATGTGCGCAACAATCTTGCCAGCTTATATCTGGCCGATAACAGATACGCTCAAGCTGAACCGTTGCTTAAATGGTCGGTTGACGTATTCGAGAAAAAGGCTGGCCCTGATAGCCTTGAGTTGGCAGGGACGTTGAACAATTTGGCTGAACTCTATCGCGGCCAGGGAAGACTCTCCGATGCAGAGCCACTTTTTAGGCGTTCGATCGCTATTTATGAAAGAGCTGGCAATCAACATAGTGCGAATCTGTCCAGGTCGCTGAACAATCTGGCGCTCGTATATCAGGCCCAGAGAAAATTCCGGGATGCTGAGCCTTTGTACAAGCGGGCGATCATCATCTTGAAGGAAAACGGCAGCGTCGAGCAACAGTCAACCTTGAAGAGTATCGCCGACAATTATGCAGAACTGTTGAGAATTACCAGCCGGGAAGCTGTTTCGCAGGCTATGGTCGACAATACGGGCAGGCAGGTAGCAGTTAGACGATATTAGTCGACGCTCCTAAGTTTGATTTTTGAAAGTTTGAGTTAAACCAGTAAAAGATCAGGGAAATCTCGTATCAAATTGCTGGTCTTCCTAACAGACATTTGATTGCTCTGCGGATATGCTGAATAGAGAGGAGTCCGTCTCGAGTTCTCCTTGCTAAATCAGGGCTGGCGGTGGTGGTCGTTTCTTTCAACCTGATTTGGGCGTGTCGGTCAATGTCCGCTGTTTGCTAGCAGCTCCGAGCTCACTGCTCCGTTCGGGATCGGACTTAAGTGTTGGCATTCAGTCTATAGCGTCTGCGCGGTTAATTTGTTTCGCTTGTCGACAATTCGTCACAAGTCGAATTTGAGCTGGTGATACAACTCTCATCAGGTGGATAAGTTGACTCTTTGCACGAGTTTTGCACATTGCTTGCACATTTGTGTGCTTCGCTATTTGATCAAGGTTAAGAGATGCATAAGTGATTTCCGAGAACTCTACCTGTCCGCATCCGTTCAGCGGCGCTCTGCATTTTTGCAGAGCGGCGTTATCTGCATAAGGAGTATGCCATGACTGTGATGACGAGAAATCGCCCGAATTCAGAACTGCTCGATTCCCGGCAGTTATTGAGAGCGCTTAGGGCGATGCGGAAGGGGGACTTCGGCGTCCGCCTGCCGTCAGATCAAGACGGGCTTGGTGGTGAAATTTTCGAAGCGTTCAATGACGTCGTCGAGATGAATGAAAAGATGGCGCGCGAGCTGGAGCGCATCGGAAAGGTTGTTGGTAAGGAAGGAAAGATCGCTCAGAGAGCTTCGCTCGGACAGGTCGAAGGATCCTGGGCTGTCTGTGTAGATTCGGTCAATATGTTGATTACCGACCTCGGTCAACCGATGACTGAAATGACTAGAGTGATTACCGCTGTTGCCCGCGGTGACCTCTCGCAGACGATGGCGTTGGAAATTGAAGGAAAGCCGCTCAAAGGTGAATTCCTGAGAACTGTGCGAACGGTCAACACGATGGTAGACCAGCTGGGCGCATTCGCTTCTGAAGTTATTCGGGTTGCCCGTGAAGTGGGTCTGGAAGGAAAGCTCGGTGGGCAAGCGCAGGTGAAAGGCGCTTCCGGTTTTTGGAAAGATCTCACTGACAACGTAAACCTGATGGCGAGCAATTTGACAGCGCAGGTTAGAGACATCTCGCGGGTGTCGACTTCAGTTGCAAACGGTGACTTGAGTCAGAAGATTGTTGTAGACGTAAAGGGCGAATTCCTGGAGTTGAAACAGACAATCAACAAGATGGTGGACAACCTGAATACGTTCTCCGGGGAAGTGACACGGGTCGCTCGCGAAGTTGGTATCGAAGGAAAGCTGGGTGGGCAGGCAGAGGTAAAAGGGGTAGCCGGCACCTGGAAAGCGCTTACCGATAACGTGAATATGATGGCGAGCAATCTTACCTCGCAGGTAAGAAACATCGCCGAAGTTACCAAAGCTGTGGCGCAAGGTGACCTGTCCAAGAAGATTACAGTCGACGTCAAAGGTGAAATCTTAGAGCTCAAAAATACAGTCAATACCATGGTGGACCAGCTTGGATCGTTTGCTTCGGAAGTCACACGGGTGGCTCGGGAAGTAGGAACCGAAGGAAAGTTGGGCGGGCAAGCTGAAGTGAAGGGGGTATCCGGTACCTGGAAAGACCTGACGGACAGTGTGAACTCAATGGCTGCCAACCTTACCGCCCAGGTGCGTAACATTGCTGGCGTAACAAAAGCGGTGGCATCAGGCGATCTGTCCAAGAAGATTACAGTAGACGTCAAAGGTGAAATCCTTGACCTGAAAGACACCATAAATACCATGGTGGATCAGCTCAGCTCGTTTGCATCGGAAGTGACGCGGGTCGCCCGGGAGGTAGGAACGGAAGGGAAACTAGGCGGTCAAGCTTTTGTGAAGGGTGTATCTGGCACCTGGAAGGACCTGACGGACAATGTGAACTCGATGGCTAGTAACCTGACCGGTCAGGTAAGAAACATCGCTGACGTGACGACCGCCGTAGCCAACGGCGACCTCTCCAGAAAGATTACCGTAGACGTCAAAGGCGAAATCCTCGAACTGAAAAACACAATCAATACCATGGTGGACCAGCTCAGCTCATTCGGGGCAGAAGTAACCAGGGTGGCTCGTGAAGTAGGAACTGAAGGAAAGTTAGGCGGACAAGCGGAGGTGAAAGGAGTCTCTGGAACCTGGAAGGATCTGACCGACAGTGTGAACTCGATGGCAGGCAACCTGACAGCGCAGGTGAGAAACATCGCTGAAGTGACAACCGCCGTAGCCAACGGCGATCTATCCAGAAAGATTACGGTCGAATCAAAAGGCGAAATCCTGCAGCTGAAGAACACGATCAACAAGATGGTGGACTACCTTAATCAGCTAGCCAACGAAGTCGGCCGAGTGACGAGAACAGCCGGGGAGGAAGGAAAGCTAACCGAACAAACCTCGAGAGCATATGTGGAGGGCGCGACCGGCGCCTGGAAGAACATCGTCGATACACTCAACTTCCTGCTTGATTCAATCGCCATGCCTGTGACTGAAATTGGTCGAGTTGTAACGGCGATCTCGCAAGGCGACCTGAGCCAGAAGATGCCGTTTAGGTGGAAGAACGAACTTGCTGTCTCGCGCGGTGATCCCGCTCAACAGAAAATGGAGATCAAGGCTGCCGGCGATATCAAGGCCATGGCTGAAACAATCAATCAGCTGGTCGATGACCTCAACACATTCGGTGGAGAAGTTACTCGGATGGCGCGAGAAGTGGGAACTGAAGGGATTCTGGGCGGACAGGCTAAGGTGCCTGGCATCGCCGGAACCTGGAAAGACCTGACGGATAGTGTGAACTCAATGGCCAGCAACCTGACCGGTCAGGTGCGAGATATTGCGAAAGTTGCCACCGCGGTGGCAAACGGCGACTTGAGTCAAGCCATTTCGGTAGACGTTAAGGGCGAGTTCCTCGAGCTCAAACAAACGATCAACAAAATGGTGGTTAACCTCAATACGTTCTCCAGTGAAGTCACCCGGGTTGCCCGGGAAGTGGGCACCGAAGGTAAGCTCGGCGGTCAAGCCCAGGTGCAGGGTGTAGCCGGCACCTGGAAGGACCTGACGGACAACGTGAACTTGATGGCAAGTAACCTCACCTGGCAGGTGAGAAACATCGCCGAAGTAACTACCGCGGTTGCGACCGGCGACCTTTCGAAGAAAATTACAGTCGATGTTAAGGGCGAAATCCTCGAATTGAAAAACACGATTAACACCATGGTGGATCAACTCAACTCTTTCGCGTCAGAAGTAACCCGGGTCGCCAAGGAGGTAGGAACCGACGGAAAACTGGGCGGTCAAGCGGAGGTGCGCGGTGTATCCGGGGTCTGGCGAGATCTGACGGACAACGTGAATTCAATGGCTAGTAACCTTACCTCCCAGGTGAGAAACATAGCTGAAGTCACCACCGCGGTGGCGACCGGCGACCTGTCCAAGAAGATTACAGTGGACGTCAAAGGAGAGATTCTCGAGCTGAAAGACACAATCAATACAATGGTGGACCAGCTCAGCTCATTTGCATCTGAAGTTACCCGGGTTGCCCGGGAAGTGGGTACCGAAGGTAAGCTCGGCGGTCAAGCCCAGGTGAAGGGAGTAGCTGGAACCTGGAAGGATTTGACAGACAATGTGAATTTGATGGCGAACAACCTCACCGCTCAGGTTAGAGGAATAGCCAAAGTAGTAACCGGGGTCGCAAACGGCGACCTGAAACAAAAACTCTTGCTGGAAGCGAAAGGTGAAATCGCTGCTCTGGCAGACACTATTAATGGAATGATCGACACGCTCGCTATATTTGCGGATCAGGTAACTACCGTCGCACGTGAAGTGGGTGTCGAAGGTAAATTGGGCGGACAAGCGAAGGTGCCCGGCGCGGCAGGCACATGGCGGGACTTGACCGACAATGTGAACAGACTGGCGGCAAATCTTTCCACTCAGGTACGAGCGATCGCCGATGTTGCGACTGCCGTGACCAAAGGCGATTTGACGCGGTCGATTACGGTCGAAGTACAAGGGGAAGTGGCATCACTCAAAGACAACATCAACGAGATGATTCGTAACCTGAAAGAGACGACGTTAAAGAACAGCGAGCAAGACTGGCTCAAGACGAACCTGGCAAAATTCTCGCGAATGCTGCAAGGTCAAAAGGACCTGATGGCAGTGTCCAGGCTGATCCTATCCGAGCTCGCGCCGCTGGTGTCAGCGCAACATGGTGTCTTTTATATGTATGACGGCCAGGAAGGGGAAGGAGTGCTCAAGCTGTTAGCCAGCTATGCATATAAGGAACGGAAGAGTCTCGCCAACAGCTTCAAGCAGGGAGAAGGGTTAGTTGGTCAGTGTGCGCTCGAGAAACAACGGATACTGGTTCGCGAAGCACCGGTCGACTACATTCAGATTAGCTCCGGGCTGGGAGAATATCGACCACTCGATATCATTGTCTTGCCGGTTCTGTTTGAAGGGCAGGTCAAAGCAGTAGTCGAGCTGGCTACTTTTAACCGGTTTAGCGAAATCCACTTGAGCTTCCTCGACCAGCTTACGGACAGTATCGGAATCGTGCTCAATACGCTGTCAGCCACAATGAGAACGGAAGAGTTGCTCAAGCAGTCTCAATCTCTAGCCCATGAGCTGCAAACTCAGCAAGAAGAGCTGAGAGAGAGCAACGATCGGCTGGAACAACAGGCAGCCACACTCAGACGATCAGAAGAGCTCCTCAAGAAACAACAAGAGGAGCTTCAAAGCACTAATGAAGAGTTGCAAGATAAGGCTCAGTTGCTGGCAGATCAAAAGAGACAAGTCGAAGGCAAGAATCGCGAGGTCGAGCTTGCTCGCGTGTCTCTGGAAGAAAAGGCCGGACAGCTGGCGCTTACATCCAAGTACAAGTCTGAGTTTCTAGCCAATATGTCCCACGAACTGAGAACTCCGCTCAATAGCATGCTGATTCTCACCAAGATGATGGCTGAAAATCCGGATGGTAATCTCAGCTCCAAACAAGTTGAGTTTGCCAAAACCATTCATTCATCCGGAGCTGATCTTCTGTCATTAATCAATGACATTCTGGATCTCTCCAAGATTGAGTCGGGCACGGTTTCGGTCGAGATTAACGAGGTAGTGCTCTCCGAGATCAAGGAGTTCGCACAGCAGAGCTTCCGTCAGGTCGCTGAGAGTAAGGGGCTGACCTTCAGTTTCGAAATTGACGAAGAGGCTCCGTATGCGCTCTTGACCGATCCGGTCCGACTGAAACAGGTATTGAAAAATCTGCTGTCGAATGCGTTCAAATTTACTGAGCGGGGTCAAGTGAAGTTGAGCATCCAGAAGGCAGAGTCTGGTTGGAACAAGGACAATCAGATCCTGAATCAAGCTCAGACGGTGCTGTCGTTCAGCGTTAGCGACACCGGCATCGGAATTCCTGAAGAGAAGCAGAAGATAATCTTCGAAGCCTTCCACCAGGCTGACGGCACAACCAGCCGCCGGTATGGTGGCACAGGGCTCGGTCTGTCCATTAGTCGCGAGATAGCGCGCTTGTTGGGCGGAGACCTCGGTTTGACCAGTACGCCCGGCGATGGCAGCACATTCGTGTTGTACCTGCCGTTGTCCTATGTAGTGCCACCTAAAGCGGTGCCCAAGGAGGGCTGGTCGCCGATTGCGCAATCACAAAGCAAAGTTCATTATCCTGTCAGCGCTACTCGCTTCGAAAGCGATCCGCTTCTGTTGGCTCAAAGCGAAGTGAAGGACGATCGCCACAATATCGAGCCGGGAGACCGTGTCTTGCTCGTAATCGAGGACGACATCGGTTTTGCTCACCTGTTGGCAGAGCTTGCTCATTCCAAGGACTTTAAGGTAGTCGTTGCCCTGCAAGGTGAACAAGCGCTAGCTCTGGCTAGAAAGTTCAAACCACAGGCGATTACGCTGGATCTTAGATTGCCGGGAATAGACGGTTGGACAGTGCTGGACAGATTGAAACATGATGCCGAGACTCGCCATATACCGATTCATGTCATCTCCGTTCTTGCGCAGGAGTACCGAGCCAGGAGTATGGGCGCCTTTGCCTGTCTGGAGAAATCGACCAGCAAGGAGAGCCTCGAAGAGGCGATCGAGCAGATCAAAGCGCATATCGAAAGCAAGCCAAATAGTCTTCTGCTGGTCGTTGCGGATGAGGAGCAGCGCAGGCGCATGGTGGAGATAGTGGGAGCCGAGGATATCGAGACTGTCGAGGTTTCATCCGGTGAGGAAGCTCTAGCAGAGCTGAAGAAGAAACGATTTGATTGTCTGGTATTGGACCAGTCCCTGCCCGATTTGACGTGGCCAGAGCTGATGAACGAGATTACGCACGAGCTCGGTATTAAAGATCTGCCTGTCATCTTGTATTCGACCAGGGATATCTCGCAAGAAGAAAAGACAGCGCTGAATAAGGCGTCGGAAGGATTGATCATCAAAGAGGTTCGCTCACTAGAACGGCTGCTGGATGAAACGGCTCTCTTTCTACACAGAGTGCAGGCAAGCCTACCTAATCCTCAGCAACAGATCCTGGAGAGGATTCGCCAGAGCGATCCTGTTCTGGCTGGACGAAAGGTGTTGATTGTTGACGATGATATGCGCAATATCTTCTCGATGGCCAGCGCTCTGGAAAGACATGACATGGACGTTCTTTACGCAGAGAACGGCCGAGACGCGCTCAACCTGCTCGACTCCAATCCAGAGATAGATGTTGTCTTGATGGACATCATGATGCCCGGAATGGACGGCTATGAGACTATGTCCGCAATCAGGGAGATGGAGAGATTCAGCAGCTTGCCGATTATTGCTGTTACTGCCAAAGCGATGAAAGGAGATCGCGAAAAATGTGTCGATGCCGGTGCATCCGACTACATAGCTAAACCGCTCGATATAGACCAATTGCTTTCACTGTTGAGAGTTTGGTTGTATCGCTAATTTGATTCGAATAAAAACGATTTCGCGCTTGACCAACGTCTTGCTGACCATCAACGATAGAGAGTTGAGCGACAGGAACTGATGTAAAGGAAATGCGTCTGATTGGAAAGGGAGTTCCGCGAAAATGGTTGACGAGCAGACAGCCAGCATTCTACTGGTAGACGATGAGCCAGCTAATCTACTGGCGCTAGATGCAATTTTGGAGCCGCTCGGTCAGTCTCTGGTGCATGCTAGCAGTGGAGCAGAGACCCTTCGCTGTGTGCTTCAGCAGGACTTCGCCGTCATACTTTTGGATGTGATGCTGCCGGATATGGATGGTTTTGAGACAGCAAAACGCATCCGCGAACGCGAAAGATCGCGACATACTCCAATCATTTTCCTGACTGCAATGTACGAGACTAACGATTATGTCTCGCGTGGTTATTCCGCCGGTGCAGTCGACTACATTATGAAACCGTTTGATCCAAACGTTCTCAGTTCAAAGGTTTCGGTCTTTGTCGATCTCTACAAGATGAGCGAGAAAACTCGTAAGCAATCGGAGCTGATCCAGCTGCTAAATCAAGAATTGGAATCGAGGGTATTTGAGCTCAATGTGGCCAATCAGGAGCTCTCATTACTGACCGAGGAGCTGATTCAAGCTCGGGACCAGGCAATCGACGCTTCTAATTTCAAGTCGACCTTCTTGGCTAATATGAGTCATGAGATTCGCACGCCGATGAACGGTGTGATTGGCATGATCGATAGCCTGTTGCGTACACCGCTCAATTCGCTGCAAAGAGAGTTCGCTCGGATTATTCAGGATTCAGCTGAGCTGCTGATGGATATTATCAGTGACATCCTGGACTTTTCCAAGATTGAGGCGGGAAGGCTGGAGCTGGAGATTGTTGATTTCGACGTGGTGCAAGTGGTGGAAGATACCGTTGACTTGCTGGCTGCCAGAGCGCAAGGCAAGCATCTTTCGCTCATGACCTATGTGGCGCCGGAGATACCACGTGTGTTGAGGGGCGATCCGTCGCGCTTGCGACAGGTCTTGCTCAATCTCACCGTCAATGCCATCAAATTTACTGAAAAAGGCGAAGTTACCTTAAAAGTAGAGCTGCTCGGCTCGGACGACGAGCATGCCACTATACAATTCCTGGTGAAAGACACCGGAATTGGTATTTCGTCGACTGCGTTGCAGCATCTGTTCAGACCGTTTTCGCAAGCTGACAACTCCGTCACCCGCAAGTACGGTGGAACCGGTCTCGGTCTGGCCATTTCCAAGCATATCGTTGAGCTGATGAACGGGGAAATCGGGCTGGAGAGCGCGGAGAACGTCGGCTCGACTTTCTGGTTCTCAGTCTCGCTCGAGCGGTCTCCCCAGGCGGTCGAGCCGATTGCATCAACGATTGAGCTGGAGAACATCAAGCTCCTGATTGTCGATGGTTTGCCGGGAACCTTGGAAATTGTTAGAGCTTACGGTGAATCCTGGAATCTCCACTGCGACACGATCGCCGGCGAGCAGGAAGCGCTAGAGGCCCTGAGAGCGAAAGCAGCCGCCGGTGATCCGTATCAGTTGGCAATTATCGATCAGGCCGATTCACAGTTCGATGCTTTTAGTCTGGCGCAGCAAGTCAGCAACAGCCCGCTCCTGCGCGACACCAAATTAATCCTGGTAAGCACATGCGGTAATGGCGAGGTTAGCCGCCGGGCTGTGGAAGTAGGGTACTCGGCGTTCCTCAAAAAGCCAGTCAAACAATCGCGACTGTTCGATTGCATTATGACTGTTTTGCAGGGACGGAGTTTATTGACCAATCTCAATGACGAAAAGGTAAGACACACTGTCGAAGAATCCGATAGCTTAGCTTCCGGTATGCGAAAGCCGATCCTGCTAGCCGAGGATAATCCGGTCAATCAGAAAGTCGCGTTGCACCAACTAAGAGAGTTGGGATTTATCACACACATCGTAGCTAGTGGGCGTGAAGCGATCGAAGCAGTTGAACGAAACAGCTACGAGTTAGTCTTGATGGATTGCCAAATGCCCGGTCTAGACGGTCTGCAAGCTACGCGGGAGATTCGCCACTTAGAAGCCGGTACAGGCAGGCATGTACCTATCATTGCTCTAACTGCGCACGCTATTCAGGGCGACCGCGATCGCTGTATCAAGGCCGGCATGGACGATTACATAGGTAAGCCGGTCACGCTCAGGAAGCTCAACTCAATCCTGTCAAAGTGGGTAGGCAGAACTACTGCCGGCTCGACCGGTGCCGTCGCCCCGCCGCTTGAGCCCGCGCCGGTCAAACCCGAGCGAAGTTTCGTAGATAGCTTCGAGCCGCCGCTGGATCTATCGAGATCTGGTCTCAATTTTACAGATCATGAGTTAGATAAGTTGGTTACACTCTTTATTACGAGCACCGAACCGCTCTTGACCAGACTGGACGCTGCTGTCTGCGACCATGACTCACTCAGATTGAAGAAGGTGGCGCACGAAATCAGAGGAGCATCGGCGTCAATGGGAGCCGATCAGATGGCGCATTTGAGCCGGCAGCTGGAAGAGCTTCTGGAAATCGAAGACTGGAAGCGCATCGATCAGACTCGTCAAGCTCTGAAACTGGCATTTCAAAACGTAAAGGCTTTTATCCTCAAAGTTGTCAAGTCGAAGCTGGGCGCAACCAAACTGGTCTGAGGAGTGCGGAATCATGTCTGAGGAGATCGCTACGAAAATCTTGCTGGTGGACGACGAGCCCGCGAATCTCTTTGCACTGCAGGCGGTATTGGAGCCGCTAGATTTGACATTGATTGTTGCTCATTCCGGCAAGGATGCATTGCGGTGCTTGCTGCAACACGAGGTTGCCCTGATCCTTCTGGACGTGAGAATGCCGGATATCGATGGCTACGAAACTGCTGCCTTGATTAGAGAGCGAGACAAGTCGAAATATACTCCGATTATATTTCTCACGGCATTCCACGCTGAAAAAAACGATGTAGCACGCGGTTACGGGGTGGGGGCGGTCGATTATATCTTCAAGCCTTTCGATGCGGACATCTTGCGAGCGAAAGTCAATGTATTCGTGAATCTCTACCGGATGACGGGAAAGCTCAAGAAGCAGGAAGACGATTTACTAGAATTGCATGAAGTGCTCAAGAACGCTGTCGAAGGAATTTCGCATTTGGATGCGGATCAGCGGTATCTGTCTGTCAACAGCGCCTTTGCGAAAATGATCGGCTGCGGTACCTGGGAGATCAATGGCAGCCCCTGGATGTCGACGATTCATCCCGGTGATCGATCGCTGGTGGAAGCCGCTTATCGCCAGATGTTGAATACCGAGAAGGCTGAGGTAGAAGCCAGGGCTGTGCGGGCCGATGGTATGGTGCGCTACCATCAAATGGTTCTGATCAAGACGTCTGACGATAAGGGAAAGTTTAGTGGTTTTTACTGCTTCGCCAAAGATATTACCGAGCAGAAGCACTGGGAGGAGCGCTCTCAGCTGGCTGATATCGTCGAGTCATCCAATGATGCGATTGTGGTGACTAACCTCGAGGGTAACGTAATCAGTTGGAATCCAGCTGCGGAAAGAATCTTCGGCTATTCGCTAGCAGAGGTGAGTGGACGAACCTGCTCGATTCTGGTGCCTCCGGACCGCGTTGACGAACTCGCCAATGTGATTGCAAGATTCAGTATCGGTGAGCGGATTAAGCCATTTGAGACAGTGGCTATCGGTAAGCGCGGCAATCGGATCGATGTTTCGCTTTCGGTTTCGCCGGTCAGAGATCCGGCTGGAAACATTACCGGCGCATCTTTCATTAGCCGCAACATTACCGAAAGAAAGCACTTGGAACGTGAATTGATGGAAAAGAACGCGGAGCTTGAACGAGCTATCCGAACGAAGGACAGGTTCCTGGCGACTATCAGTCATGAGCTGAGAACACCGCTCAACGCTATCATCGGCTTTACCGGAATTCTCTTGATGAGGCTGTCCGGTGCGCTCACAGACAAGCAAGAGCGGCAACTTCAGAGTATCGAGTCGAGTGCTCAGCATCTGCATATGTTAATCAACGACCTGCTCGATCTGTCTCGGATTGAATCTGGCAAGGTAAAGCTGAAGTTCGAGCCGGTCAATTGCAATCTGCTTATTGACGAAGTCGCAACTACTTTGCGCCCGCTTGCCGACAAGAAGGGTCTGAATTTCGAGGTGCGAGGGCTCGATGCAGATTTGACTCTTGTTACCGATCAACGATCACTCAAACAGATTTTGATCAATTTAATCAGCAATGGTATAAAGTTCACTGCTGAAGGCTGCGTGAATCTAGTCATCATGAGTAGCAGCGCTTCCGGCGAATGGGTGACGCAGTTCAGCGTCGTAGATTCGGGAATTGGCATTAAAACGGAAGACCAGCTCAAGCTATTCCGGCCGTTCGAGCAGCTTGATGAGAGCGTACCCTCGGAAGGAACAGGATTGGGATTGTATCTGAGCAACAAGTTATCGCAGTTGCTTGGTGGGCGCATCGAAGTCGAAAGCGAATTTGAGAAGGGAAGCCGATTTACTCTCGTGCTTCCGCATAGCCCGGGAGGAGGAGATGGCAGCCCGTATTCTAGTAATTGAAGACAATGCCGAAAGCCTCGAGGTAATGACTTGCTTGCTGGAAGCTTTCGGACACACGACATTTACAGCGTGTGACGGCGAGCAGGGTTTGAAAGTCGTAAGTTTGCAGCGACCGGATTTGATTATCTGCGATTTGCAATTGCCTGGCATGAGTGGATTTGCTGTATGTCGGCAATTGAAGAATGACCCGCTGCTAAGTAGTATTCCGTTAGTGGCCGTAACTGCGCAGGCTATGGTCGGTGACCGCGAAAGAGTCCTTGAAGCTGGGTTCAACGGCTACATTTCGAAGCCGATTGCGCCTAGGGGGTTTGTTGAGCAAGTCGAGTCTTATATAGGCCACGACAAGGATGGTGCCCATGGCTAAGATTCTCGTTGTTGAAGACTATCCGCCGATGAGTGAGGCAATTGCTGATTGGTTGGAGCAGGAGAGCCATCAGGTTGAGACTGTTGGCAGCGGTAACAATGCTCTTGATCTCCTGCGTGTCTATAAATATGATGTTGTAATTCTGGATTGGATTCTTCCTGGTGTATCGGGAATTGACGTTTGCAGGCAGTTTCGATCGCGCGGGGGCACCACTCCTATTCTTATGATTACCGGACGCGACACCAGCGACGACAAAGAAGCTGGCCTCGATACCGGGGCCGATGATTATCTGGTCAAACCGGTAGATTTTAAGGAGCTGTCTGCTCGCATAAGGGCGCTGCTGAGACGTGTTTCGTTGCTCACTTCCAACGTTCTCAGCGCCGGGCCGTTGCAGTTGGACTTGACCACCCATGAAGTCACTCGCGAAGGCAAACCTTTGCATTTAAGCCCGACGGAATTGTCACTGCTCGAATTCTTCATGCGACACCCAAAGCAAGTGTTTACAGCGGAAGCTCTCCTGGAAAGAGTCTGGAAATCCGATGGATTGACGTCGCTGGACACGATTCGCTCCTTTATAAGAATGCTTAGAAGGAAAATTGACGTCGATGGTCGGCCGTCGATTATAAGCACCATCCATGGAGCAGGCTACAGGCTGGAAATAGACTAGCAGAGCTTTGCACACGATTTGCACACCGACGGATGTAGATTGGTGACTGTTGGAGCATGGTTAACCAGCTCACAGGCGGTGGCTAATTCAGGGGCAACCTGACATGTCAGTGAAGGTTTTGGTAGGAGCTTTTGAAAACTACGGGCAGTGCAGGGATGTCATAGCCGAGCTGTTGAGTGCGTCGATCGATCCCCAGAAAATCTCCGTAATCGGATGTTACCCATGCCCCCTGTGTCTGGGCACCGCTTTCAATCAAGACGGGTTTTCTACCGGGGCTGCAATTGGAACAGCGGCTCTGGATGCGCTTGTTGGTAGGCTGATAGGAGCGGGTATCCTCTGTATTCCATCAGTAGGATCCTTCGTCGTTGCCGGTCCATTAAAGTCCACCTTTAATCTTCCGACTGAAGGTGGTGGTATCACGATTACCGACACGTTGGTTCGTTTCAACGTTCCCGAATACGAGGCTATGGTCTACGAAGCTCTTCTCCTCGAGCATAAGATAGTGATTGCGGTTCATGTCGATGAGCCGACAGAGCGAGAACGAACTTCGACGGTAATGGAGGAATTTCAGGCTATCATGACAACGCCGCGTCCAACGTCTTTGCAATACAGCGGACAGTCCCAGTTGTTGTGAATGTCTGGAGTCATTTCAGGATTCGACCTGAAAGCATTTAGCAAGTAATTCAATGCCTGAATACTGCTAGTCGATCTTTCAACCGGTGAGAGTCCAAGGAGTCAATTGATTGTGAGAGGAAATTTACAAGATAAGGCTTCGGTCATCATCCATAGAGGTCTAATACACCTCGCGATACATCCATCAACACCACCGATGGTATTGGCCTGGTTGTCGCGAACGAAGGATACTTGTGTTCTTGAGCGTCTGGCCGAGAATCCGAGAACGCCTGCCGGCGTACTCATCAAGCTTTCTTCGCATCCGGAGGCTGCTGTGAAATCGGCAGTGGGTTGCAATCCGAAGTGTCTGGTCTGGCTGATATGCAAGCTTGCTCAGGACGAGGATGTTGACGTACGCTACAGCATAGCTGAAAACCCGCATGTACCGACGGAAGTCCTCAGCATACTGTCGACAGATGAAAATCCATACATTTCAGCGCGTGCTTTTAGAACGTTGAAGCGTCTAAGCCAGGCTCACCCGGTCCATATGATAAGAGTTTCACCGCAAGTGAGATTTAGAGGGATCAACTCTAATTAACACTCGTGTTTCTTGCACATGATTTGCACGAGGGTGTCGGTACTCTGTTGCAAGTAGTCGGAGATGGGACAACTAGTTTCAAATCGCGGCAGGGAGGCATGTGCTCGGGGAATCAAATCTGGTAAGCGGAGTACTTGGTTCCAGTTCACTAGCTTGACGTTTCGGAGTCCCCAAGCCTGTCTTGTCGTAGGCTCCCGGCAGGGAATTTTACGAACCGAGGAATGTCAAAGTCGCTAGCAAGGAGGTCGAAATGAGATTGTTCGAATCAGTTACTTTGAGAAACTCGGCATTGGCATTAGTATTTGGTCTTCTTCTCAATGCACCGGCAGCGGTAGCAGAGGACAGATTCTACGGTCAAGTGTCGACTTCACCAGATTCCGTTCATCTGGCTGGTGAAGAAGTGTTTTCTATCCCGATGCCTGCCGGTGGCTTCACTGCGCTCGAGCGGGCATTGATAGTGGAAAGAAACATCAACAATGCCCTGAAGGCATCAGTCGATCGAAGCTCGGCGGCTGTTTCGATTATTCATATCAATAATATTCCAGTAGTACGTCTGGGCGGATACCATGTTGTGACAGCTGATTCAGAGTGTGCAAGGTTGGCTGGAACATCGATGGAGGCGCTCGCTGATTCCTGGGCTGAAGGGCTGCGCAAAGCGCTGTCCGACCAAGTAAAGATTAATGCATACGTGGCGTCTCTGGATGGTGATTATATTCAGCCATTCGTACAGTACAGGCGTGCTCGTCTGGAAGCCGCTCGGCTCAATCATGCTGCCGCGGACTTCCGTGAAGGCGTTCCACCCGGACTTGTTTGTTCGGATTCAATCACTACAGACGGCATGCGCTTGCTCGGCACCGACCCGGTTGCCGCAGCCGATCAATTTAGAAAGGCGCTAGCGCTGTCCTTCGATAACTCAAAGGCCCACTATGGTTTGGGTTTGGCTCTGATGCAAGTCGGCAAAGTAGACGCCGCAATCGAAGAATTTCAAATGGCTCGTTGGCAGGACCCGGACTATGCAATGGTGCACCTCGCTCTCGGACAAGCCTTCGAAACCAAAGGACGGAAAGTCGATGCGGTCAAACAGTATAGAGAAGCAGCTCTTCTGCAGCCAGACAATCCGGAACCCTATCTCTTGATCGCCGATATTCGTGAAGATCGAAACGATATGGGTCAGTCAGTTGCCGAGCTCACAGACGCGATGCAGCAGATTCCCGACAGCCAGTACATCTTGCTCAAGAGGAAGGATCAGTTGACATGGCGCTTGCGCCGGCCGTTCTAATTGGCCTAAGTTGTGCCGCCAGTGGTCTTGACGCCAGCCCCCCGCGTTAACCCAGTCAAAGCGGCAATTGCGAGAAGCGGTTTTGTGAATAACAGAGCCGCTCTTGCATTAGACTGCAAAGCGCAGAATCGAAAGCTGCCCGGTCGATTGGAATCCAGTGCAGAAAATGTTCGTGCTGCGTCTGGCCTGTTGTAGGCCTCTCCAGTGGCTGAAAGTGAGAAGTCGCTGATGTGCTGGTGTTTGGCAGTTGGCACTGTAACTGGTGCAATCTGCGCACTGTTGGTAGTGGCTCTGGACAGACCGTCATCAGTATGACAATTGGTTTCCGCGATTTAATCCAAATTCCTGATTTCGTCTTCAGCAGCTTGCACACTGATTGCACGCTGAACAAGGAAACTAGAAATGTTCGCCCGGTGCGCGGGCAACAAGATCTAGTGCGAGCACCTAATCCTGGTAACATTGGAAGGCAAATGAATAACTACCATACTCAGCAAGTTGAGTCTCGGGGGGGGATTGGGGCTACACGCGAGTTGTATCGTAATTTGAGTGATTGTGACTTGGTGCGGCGCTGTAAGATCAAAGACCATCTGGCATTTGAAGAGGTGGTTAGGAGGTATGAACGCGACGTCTACGGCTTACTGTATCAGTTGGCTCCTGATTGGCGTGATGTGTCTGATCTATTGCAGGAAGTCCTCATTCGCCTGTGGCGTTCAATTGGACATCTTCAAGATCCCTCGAGGTTTCGAAGCTGGTTGAGACGGATTGTCACTCACCTCTTTTTTGATGAGTTAAGGAGACGTCCACAGAACACGTACATCATCTCTTTGGACCAACCGATGGATTATGATGATTCCGGCGACGGTCTGAGCAGAGACGTGATGGATCATCACACACGTCCGGATGAGGCGTTTCAAAATTCCGAGCTTGCATCGACAATTCGCTCGGCGATGGCAAAGCTTCCGCACCAATTTAGAGTTGCGATTGTTTTGCGTGAGCTCCAGGGTTTGAGCTATCAAGAGATTGGTGAGCTTACTGATACCGATCTCGGCACAGTCAAATCACGAATTTCGAGAGCGAGAAGGCGCTTACAGAAAGCGCTCAATCCTTATCTCAAGGAAGAGTCTTCAAACGCGCGACGAATCGATCGGAAGAAACGACCGGAAGTGGCCCTGACAATCGATCCAGAAAGGCAGTTTGTCGGTTGTTATCGCGTGTAAGGCACCAGAAGGAGAACGGACTTCTTTAATACCAGGCTTAGCCGTGTGAGAGCAGCCAGTCAGTACTCTTCCCGACTAGAACGATGCGATGCATCGCTCTAGTCACTTACTACAACCGTCCAGCAGGTGGGCTCGGGCGCAGCTCAGAAAAGTTGACTGCCAGCTCGATTACTTCATCGCTTTGTAAGGACCGGCTGCACCGAATACATCCGCCATAATCACGGCGTTTTTCAAGAGCTGATAAGCAATCTTGCGCTGACTCGGCTGCGGAGAATTGAGCATACTTCGCAACGGTGGCAGACTGAAGATCGCCGACGGGATCGAAAAATCGGCGATGAAGCCCTTAACGTCATCTGAGATCTCAATCGGCTTGGGATTTCGATAGGCGATTTTGGGACCGGGATTGAGCCGGTCAAAATCTTTGCTGTCCTTTCGAGTCAATACCAGCTGTTTACCAGGAGGAATTGTCACCATTGATTTGCCGACAACTACTTGAACGCTGCCGTTGCGTCTGTCGTGCAGGTTGTAGATAGCGACGTCATGACCGGTCTCGACAACGCAGGCAAGAGAGCCCTTTGCCAGGTGCACGTTTCCCTCTTGTGTTCCGACCACGACCGGATTTTTCGAACCGAACACGGCGACACCTTTGGCTAGCCTGTAAAAATCGTAGTCTTTACTGTTAGAGCCCGCTGGATCGAAATGATTGTCCTGGGAGCGGCCGGCCGGTGGCTCGGCCTTTGACTTTACCGGTGCCGGGTCTGGAATCGATGAATCCGCCAGAAGAATCGGATCTGATTCTTCTGTTTGGGGTGCGGCAGCCAGGCGTTGTATCAGTCTGAGGGCGGGCTGGATTTGACCGCCTTCGTCAGCAGAAGCTATGCAGCCGTCACATGACCAGATTCCGCCCGATTCTTTCCAGCCGCTGCCGGTGCTGTTTGGAATCTCAAATGTGTTGGAGGAATTAGAGCTGGTGGGCAATGTCGTTTGCATCACAACATTGGTCTGTCCCTGCGGGTTTGTCCCGAGCTGGGTGACATCGGTCGAAATCTTTGTGCTGACCTGGGCATTGAGAATGCCCTGCTGGGCATTGGAGCTGGCGACATCGGCTGTCGTTGTCGTCGTGATAGAAGGATTGGGGGCGATGTTGGGGGTGAAGCTTGGAGGAGTTTGAACGTTTAAGTTCAGGTTTGGCGCCGGTGCGAACGCCGGCGGCGGTGGTACAAATTTCGGAAATATACCATCGGCAACAGCGCCGTCGACGTTCAGACCATTTATGTTGATGCTGGCTGCTTGCAATGAGCCGACAGATCCGCCTGGGCTGGGATCGCCAATTACAAACGCAGTGTCGGTGGTTCTGATCGTGACAAGCGAGCCGATTGCATTGAGTGACTGTTCGGCAAATGTAGTTTCTTCATCTACGCTGGCGATCGTGCTGTTAAGCGCTACGGTGCTGCCGGCGATCGTAACGCTGCCGCCGCCTCCTGCCTGACCGCCGGTTCCGCCCGAAATCGGCAGGACGATAAGACCGCTCGAGCCAGCTGCTCCGGTGGCGCCTGCTAACCCGACGCCACCACCGCTGCCACCGGGATTGGCTGGATCTTCATTGGCGCCGATTCCTCCTGCTCCGCCGAGTCCAAACACTTCGTCGCCGCCCACGCCACCGGCGTTCTGGTTGTCATCTCCGCCACCGCCGCCGCCACCGAAGAATCCGCCGCCGCCGTAGCCGGGGGTACCGGCTGGACCTTCGTTTTCACCGGAAAATGCCGAACCGCCGCCGCCGCCACCGCCGCCGGTAGCATTCAAGACCGGACCGCCGATCGAGACTGTCTTAGATGCATTAATTGAAATGGTACCGGCATTGCCTCCGTTACCGCCGCCGCCACCGAAGCCGACAAATGGTCCGGTGGAGAACACCGCTCCTTCGCCACCACCCCCGCCACCGCCAAAGCTTCCGCCGCCGCCGCCACCACCACCGGCAAAGCCGACTGGAATGAAGTCGAGATCCAAAGGCACGGTGCCGTTGCTGCCACCGCCGCCACCGCCGCCGGAGGCGTTCACCACTCCCTGGATATCGACATCTCCCAAGAGGCTCGTGACGGTAATTTGACCGCCTGCTCCACCATTGCCACCGGCGCCGAGTGGCGACTCTCCGCCGCCACCGCCGCCACCGTAGGCGGAGAGCTCGCCGGTTGTGATATTGTCGGTAGCCAGAATCGTAATTGTGCCGGCGGCCAGTCCGTTTTGACCGCTATTTCCGGGACAGACTGAGCAAAGGTTTCCGGATCCACCCAGACCGTTTAGACCGGATACGTCAATATTGCCGATTGTGATGTCACCGTCATTTTGACCTCTGTTGGCGGTTATCAGAACGGTGCCTCCCGCGCTGCGGAGATTGATTAGTGGCAATAGGACAGAGCCGCCGCTTTCGCTGATTCCAGTCACGAGAAATTGTCCCAGGCAGTTGCCGTCAGGGCAGTCTGTTCCGCTGGTGAGGTTTGCCGCAGTCAGGAAGCTAACACCTGCTCTGATGATGATCCTTGCACCACCGGTGTTGATCTCTGTCGGCTCGAGCGCGTCGGTGGTGATATCACCTGATGCTAGTGCGACAAAGTCTCCGAAGCTTTGCAACTCCGCAAGCGTGTTTTCGGAGAGCAACAGATTGTCATTTTGAGCGAAGAAGATCGGATCGCCTGTCAGCGACAAGCTATTGATGTGCACATCACCGTTGACGGCTCCAACTTCTGCCAGGCACCCGCTGACGTCCACCGCTCCAGTCAATCGTTCAGCATTTACTGAGATCAATCCTTTGGGACTGTCGAAGGTGATAACTGGTGCCACGTATGTTCCGGACAGGACTCTCAGCGCCGCTTGCGGAGCGTTGAAATCTGACGCGTTTAGAATCGTCTGAAGCGTTTGGAACGAGATTTGATTGCTGGCTTGCATCGATCCGAGCGCACCGTTGACATTGAGCAGATTGCCCAAGCTCGCGATGTTGATGTTTCCGGCCAGCGCTTGCATCAGTCCACTGTTGTTGACTGTCAGATTGGCAGCGGTCGTAGATGCGACGCTGATATCTCCGGTGTATGCTGCCAGCAGCCCGGCGTTGTTGACCAGTCCGGCCATCGAGGTTAAGGCTAAGTTGTTGGCAGCGCTCATCGTGGCTTGCATCTGATTGGTGATCGCTGCACCGGCATTGAGGGAGAGATTGCCAGAGCTGGAGATTACACCCTGATTGATTATGCTGTTTACCGCAGTCAAAGTCAGACTCAATTGTGATACCAGATTGTCGAAACCATTGATGCCACCGGCTGGCAGAATTGACGATAGGAGAGCTCCTTGCGAGTTAGTGATGTTGGCTGCGTTAATGGCTGCTGACGTTACCGCTGAATCGGTTGATAGCGCATAGAATGTGCCGGAGTTCACCAGATTGCCGGTTAAGGTCAGGGCCGCGGCAGCACCGAAGTCTCTCACGGCGGTTACTCCTTGCGGAATGACGAGGTTGGACAGCTGCTGCGCGATGACGTTGTTGATGGCTAGAGTCCCGCCAATTGCATTGCCGAGCGCTCCTAGCTCGATGGCATGATTCTGAGCGGGGCTGGCAAGAGCCTGAGTGACTGCTACGTAGACTGCCGGAGTAATGATGTCTCCTGGATTGACGATGTGTGCCGCTCCGGCGACCTGGACCGAGACAGGGGTGGACATGGTGACTTGAATTGTTTGACTGGTGGACGACAGATCCAGATCGACATGCCCGCCGGCTGCTGCCGTGATATTGGTGGCGGATGCAGCTGGAACGCATATGCCGGTGGTCGCGTCGCAGCACATCACCGGTTGTGGTGCCACAGCTGCGACTGGCTCTTCCGCCCAGGCTCTCGCGCTTGTGCAGAAGACCAACAAACAAGCTGACAACGCTGACAGCCATTTCCTAACTTTCATCCCTGCACACCCCCGAACGAATGGCCGAAGACTAATTTAGCCGCGTACACTCTTCTTGACCGAACAGGCAGAGTTTACGCGAAATCCAGCTAGTAAATCCATGCTTCCTTCCTATTAGTTTAGCAGCTGTATGAATCCATAAGAAACCCCAAAATGCTTAAAGGCTCTGCCTTGCGGGTCTTTTGGGTGATCTGGGATTGGGCTGTTATCGAGTTTGCCGATTGCGCTGCTGAGCTGGTCTGACCGATGCAACAGCGGACTCAATTTAATCTCCAGCTCAAAATGCTGGGTATGGAGATCGGTCGAAAACAAACTTATCTGGCTCAAGCATGGGAAGACTCCCATGCAAGGGCTTGTTTCGGATCCTTTATATGCGTAGGATTGGCACTATCCCGGGACTTTACCCGACTCAGACGGCGGCACAATGTGCGACCTACCTCAACCTCCACCGAAGAAAACTGAAGTTCATCCTCCAGTCAAGCCGGAGCATCCGATTGAGAAGGATGGTTGTGCGCCCAAGCAGAACCTGAATCTTTGCGACATCTACGGCAACGAGCGCAATGTGGTAAACAACGTCAACGGTTGCCACAACACGATCGAGAATCGCGTAAATAACAGCATCAATATTCAGGACAATCGCCAGATAAACATCAATATTATCCATGTAGCTGGCTGTGGCTGCGGTTGTTGTTGCAGACCCTGTCTACCTGAAAGGCCACCAATGGTGTGTCAGCCGTGTCCGCCAGTATGCTTTCAGCCGAGTTATCCAATTTGTGTGCCATGCCCGCCGTATGACTGCACGCCGGTGCCCTTCTGCCCACCACCGGGCGGGTGCCCGCCACCGGGATTTCCACCGCCTGGATTTCCGCCGCCGGGCAATCCGCCACCAGATTTCCCTCCACCAAACTTTCCACCGCCGGGATTTCCGCCGCCGGGATTTCCACCGCCTGAATTTCCGCCGCCTGGAAATCCTCCGCCACCAAACTTTCCACCGCCCGAGAATCCACCGCCCGGCTTCCCGCCTCCAGGCACGCCGATTCCTGGATTCCCACCGCCGTTTGGACCGCCGGTGCCGCCGTTTTTCCCACCCGGTGGCGGTCCACCGCCATTTTTCCCGCCGCCGGTCGTGCCACCTGGTGGTCCGCCGCCATTTTTTCCGCCGCCGGTGGTGCCGCCGGGTGGCCCTCCGATTGCTGGTCCGCCGCCGTTTTTC
>JAGVKB010000018.1 GCA_020050835.1 Candidatus Obscuribacterales bacterium
TATGCAGCAGCTTTTAGAGCCATCCAGAAAGGCGAAGGTAGTGCCTGGAATTGGAGGCATAGGCGGATTGTCATCTGGAGGTTTGCTTATGCAGCAGCTAGGTGCTCCAACCAGAACTGAAGCGTCGCGCGCCAGCTCCGGTGGCACACCTGCTTTAACAAATTTGGAAAGTAGCGTAACCCCCATTCCAATGCAACTATCTGCAGGTACAGGAAAGGAGGCGCTGCCGTTATACAGTGACCAAGCTGTGCAGGAGCTTGAAGCGAAGCACGGACCCTTTGCCTCCAAATCGCGAGTAAGTGGGACGCGGGTCGTTATCTTTACAGACGGAACAAAAGTGGTGTTCAAAGACGACAAAGGTGCACGGAAGGTCGAATACAGCACGGCAACCTTGGGAGAGTTGGTGAAGCAGCACGGTCGTGTTAATAGTGCTGGGCAACTTAAAGATGGGACGTGGGCGTATGACTTCGCTGACGGGGCGGAGGTGCGAGTCGGAACGCCAAAGGCGTCCGGAGTTGATGCGAAGGCCGCGCCGGTAGTTGATTTGCAGACCAGACAAGGAGATCGTACTGTCGCTTCCAATGGTATACAAGAACGTGGGCGACAGCCTTCAACAGGCAAAGCAGAGGCAACGGCAGTTCAAAGTGCGGCCACTGCGCTGCTACAAGGTGCTCCTATAGTATTCAGGTCACCAGCCGTCAAGTTCTCTACTAATAGACAGGACGTAATTCAGTTCACTGGCTCTCAGTCGGTCAGTGGTGCAATCGTTGCTTCTCCTGGCAGCTTGATTTCCGGCAAGTCCAATACAACCATGACAGTGGATCAGTCCCAGTCCGTGCTTCATACAGGAGCTGTTCTGATTGACGTGCCTAAGTTTCCGGTGAAGATAGGTGTATTGTCCGGACAGTTGACTGTACTGCCTAGCTCTTCAGTTGCTGTGACAGCGTCCGGAAATCTAGCACGCATAGCGGCAATTGCCGGCTCAGCCAAGGTAAGTTTTCTGGCGACCCCGCTGTCAAGTAGTTCGGTGGAGCAATACATACTGTGCTCGGGCGGCGCGAACCGGACACAGGAATTGACCATTCAAGCAGGGGAGTCAGTTATAATTGCGCTCAATCCGAAGACTGAAAAGGGTAATCGTGAAGCCGGTAGAAGAATCGTGCGGGGTTCTTTCTCGGTCAAAGATGCACTTGCCAGGGCGAATCGAGACGGGATGCTATTCGATGCCCCGGTTGATGGTCGGTCGTCCGTCCTGCAAAGGACAGCTAAAGTCGTTCTCGGTGAAAGTCTGCACTGTGGCACCAGACCCAATGCAACCCACATCATAGCTGCGGACAGAACGGTCTTCTACGAAGACATTCCGGGAGTGCTCTCACTAGTTGTTGGAGGTCTGTTCATAGATCCGTCCTCTCGCACGACTGTCAACGTGGACGGTTTGAAGATTATGATTGACAAAGGTGAACTTGCAACAGTCGAGGTGTCCAAGCTTGGCACACGCATTCGTGCCTGTTCTGCGGACAACGGTGTGAACGTGCAGCTCGGTAACTCATCTGTAAATCTGACATCTGGAACTGAAATGTTCATAACTGACCGCAAGCCTGATAAGGACGACCTGTCTCCCCGAGATGGAATAGCCAGGCGGCAGGTGAGCGTCTATTTAGCGGGCGCCAAGAATGTCGTAATGACCGATTTCTCCATTGTCTCAATGATCAACAAAGTTCCTTATTTAAAGGCCCTTCTGCATCCAACAGCGTCTATTGAACGCAATGAACGAGAGAAGCTTCTTAAGACTGCGGCAGCGCTCCACATTGCAACAGGAGCGCGCGGACGCTTTCACATTCGGCCGAATGAGTCTGCTTCCTTGCCTAAGTGGTTGTTTTCTCGTAGCAACTTTCAGTCGTAATCGAATTTGTGAAGATCCGATTCGATTCGGCGGATGATTGCCAACTCATCGCCGACATTTTGCAGGACGAATTCTCGATCCTTCGCGACGAATATCTGTACCGCAATTGAGACTGCCTCAATCGCCGCCATGTCCCTCACCACCGAAGCTCTGGTAGTGGGATGTGCCCGAAAAAAAGAACGCCATGCCAGCCGGCGCCGGCATGGGTGAGTTCTAATTGAACCACCGGTCACCTGGGCATGGTGTTAAGGGCGATCGAATGTTATTCGAACATCAGGCAGCGCCAGGCGGAGATCGGCTACCGCTTTGTACGACAGTTTGCAATGATTCAAATTGAGCTCCGCAAGCCAGTGCATTTCCTTGAGACTAGCCACCGCTGCATCGGTAATCTTTGTGCTGGGCAGGTTGAGCTTGCGCAGATTGTATTGCTGCGCAAGCGAAGCAACCGCAGCGTCTCCGACCGGGCCGAAGCTCAAGTTCAATTCTTGAAGCGCCGGCATCTTGCCGAGCGGGGCTAGAAAGTGATTACTGAGGTATTGATTGCATGACAGATTGAGTGATTTGAGACCGGCATGCGCGGTGAGATGACGCAACCCGGAGCCAGTGATCCAGGTCGAGGACAGGTCTAGCTCTTGCAAATTTGGATGATGGGAATTTACGCTTTTGAGCGCGTCGTCGGTAATTTTTGTATCGCGCAGATTGAGCCGGCCGAGCGCTTCTAATCCGGACAGATTCTGGATACCGGGATTCGAGATGTCATTTCCTTCAAGCTCCAGAACAGCCAAGTACTTCATCGTTTTCAATGCAGCTAAGCCGTTGTTGGTTACTTTGGTGGCGCTCAGATCGAGTGTATGCATTCCGCTCTTTTCGGACAGAAGCCGCAAGCCTTCATCTGTTAACCCGGTACCCCTTAGTGAAAGCTTGTACAGTTGGTTCAGTTCCAGCAGATGAATCAATCCGTAGTCGGTGATCTTCGAGTAGTTGAGCCTTAACTCGATCAGGTTTTGAAGCTTTGCTAAATGGGCCAAGCCGCCGTCGGTGATCCCTTTGCCGCCAATCTTGAGGGACTGCAATCGCGTGAGAGCGGACAGATGTTGCGCGGAAAGATCGGTCACCGCGCCGTAGTTAGGCAAGCTCAGATCATAAAGTCCAGGCAGCTTTGCCAGGTGGGCCACTCCGGCGTCGCCGACTGATGTGAATTGCAAATTGAGCGTGGCGAGCTTCTCCAGGCTTTGCAGGCGCTCCAAGCCGGCGTCGGTTACCTTCGTGAAGGCGAGGTCCAGCTCTTGCAGATTCGTCAACTTGCTGACAGCTTCCAAGGTCTTGTCTCCCACTTCATTGCGGGCAAGCGAGAGCTTCCTGAGTGATTCGAGTTGATTCAATTTGCTCAGCTGTTCGGTATGTTCGTCGCCAATTTGAGCGCGCATGAGATCCAGCTCTGGCAGCGCTCTAATTCGACCGATCTGGTCGAGCCATCGCCCAGGCGACTCAGATAGAGCGATTAAGAGCTCGGCCGACGCTCTGCGGGAAGGCGGTGATGCGCCCGCGATATTGACGAGCAGTTGCTCCTCGGCGGCTGGTAGGACGTGCTTTCGCACCCATTCGACCCTGTCCGAAAACTGTTGGTGATATGGGCTGCGCTGGTTCTCTGGAATCATCTTCAAAACTGGATCAAGCCCGTGCAGCATCAGTACTGTCGTACGCAACGGCGCCGACATAGCAGCGGTCGTGAAGCGAGCAGGCTCAGGATTCAGCAGCTCTTCGCCGAGCTGAACTGCATAATTCTCCGCATCGTTGAATCGTCCATAGTGTCTTGCATAGTGACCGTTGCGCTCGATTTCGGCGGCCGTCTTGAACAAGTAGTGAGTCTCAGGCATTGCAAAGTCGATTAGATGCGACCATTCATGCGCGATTGTCTCTGCCAGAAAATGGCCGCGGCGAGGTTGGTAGAAGGTGATTACACCTTCCTGTGATGCGGTTGCGGCTGCTTCAAAATTCTTGCCGTAGACTTGTTGATTGTATAGCTTGTGAGGATCTGATTCATTGCGCACAACAATCTGTTTGACCAGAGTTGAATCAGGCAGTCGCTCGAGCATGGCGACGAAGTCCTCGGGCACCGGATGATCTTTTAGCGGGTGGTCGGCGAGCCTCTTCTCGGCCTCGAGCCAGCGCTCTCTTCCTGCTTCTCGACCTTGATCGTAGATGCGTTCGTTGAATTGGTTGCGGAGGTCGGCTGCGTTGTGGCGAAGCCGGCGTACCGCATCCAGCTCTAATGCATAATCTTCAGGCAGCAGAAGTTTGGTCTTGTGGCCATCAATATCGTAGACGCGTGTCGGCCGGCAGTGGAGGATGATACCGGATTTGCTGAAATCCGCGTAGCTTTCGAACGGACCGACTGCAGCCGGATCCGGACATTGAAACCATTCCGGTAGAACGGAATACTTCTTAAGCTTCCTGGAAAGCGGGATGAAGTCCAGAGCAGTGTTCAGAATTTCAATTCCGGCGTCTTTTTGGGGCGGATGCATGTTGGTGGAGTCGATTGGTGTTTTGTGCACCGGTTGTAGTGGCGTACGCAGCGCCGAGGATTCGCCTGCGGTTGCCGCTGTCCGCGGCAGATCTGCAAACCTGGGAAGTACCAGTCTTCCACCTTCGTCCAGCCAGGTATTGGTGCCTGCTTTTGACCGCTGCCCATCCGGACCGGAAACAATTTCAAACCGTCGGTTGGAATCGAGCGGTTCAGCGGTCAAACTTCGCTTGAATCCGGCATCTAACTCATGACTGATTCTCACTGTTCGATTGGCTGACTGGTGACTATCACTAGCGGCGGGCAGCGAAAGCGACCTGGCTCGTAGCCCTCCGGGAATTGCAGCCAGCGTGTCCAAACCACCTTGAAGCGCAGCTGATTTTAGAACCTTCAAGGGACAGAAAGTCTCACTGTCGCTTTGCTGGCGGATTATTTCGGCTGCTGCTCCTGACGAGAAGCCAAAAGTGGAGCTGCTTAAAACGGTGGAGAAGAAGCGGCTGCCTTTCAGCCGCCCGGCGCTGGCACTGTCCAATTTCGTAAATAGCGCGTGCGATGCGGCAAATGTGACAACATCGCTGAAAAGGGCGCTGCGATTTATGGCCTGGGTATCCATGCGCTCAACTAAGGTTGACAGCTTGAAATTGCCGGAGCTGTCGCTGTAGCTTTGCCGTGAAAGGGCCGTGTCCAAAATTCTCGAGCTTACACCCAACGAAACTCCACGAGCGGCAATTCCGATTTCAGCCGAACCGAAGTGATGGAAGGCAGCTCTCAACAGCCCGCCTTTTGCGCTTCCCAAAGCGCCGTCTAGAAACTGTGTCGACAGACCATCAGAGTGCCTGGTCTGATCCAATCCGTGGGTAGCAATCGTGCCGGCCAGCCCGATTCGTCCGGGGAAAAAGAGGGCCGCGCTCTTGAGCGCCCCGGTCGCGTATTGCTTTATGGTATCGGAACGACCGAGCGCTTGGCGATCCAGATTGATTGCTTCTTCGATTCTCTCAGTCAGCTCTTTGGAGAGTTTGGATTCTCCTGGCGCTTCGGCTGCCCGGCCGGAGGGCTTTACCTGGCTTACACCGGCAGCTTCCCGCTCCAGAGCCTGAAGCTGCCTCAAGCTCCGTGAATCATCGCGCCAGAGCAGTCCGACGGCCTGGCTCAGATAACTCTGGCGTGAATCATGTCTTTGATGTGCATCAATCTGGCGCCTCAGCTCGGTCAGCCCGCGACTCTCAGCTTCAGTGTCAAACTGGTGCCCGCGTTCTCGGTCGAACTGTTCAGGCATCTGATCGAACTCTGATTAATTGACGACTAATAAATGAAGTTTAGTTTTGGGCTGACCGCAGGGCAAGGGTAGAATTCCCATTCTGTAAGCTGCCGACGGCCGTTGACTGGTCTAAGCCGGCTCTGAGCGATCTTGCCGGCTCTACCGGCAGCGACGGAGGCGACTTGATTGGTTCGCTATAATTGTGCGGCGGCAGACAGGACGGCAAGCCATGACTCAACAGCGGATAGTCTCATTGATAGCCAGCTCCACTGAGATTGTCTGTGCGCTCGGACTAATGGACAAACTGGTCGGTCGTTCGCATGAATGTGACTTTCCCGAGTCGGTTAAGGCGCTACCGCAATGCACTGGACCGAAATTCAAGCTGGATGGAACGAGCTATGAGATCGACCAGAGAGTGAAAGCGCTCGTGCAAGAAGCGCTCAGCGTTTATCGGGTCGATGCACAGATGCTCGAAGAGTTGAAACCCACGCACATCATTACTCAGTCACAATGCGAAGTCTGCGCAGTCAGTATTAACGAGGTCGAACAGGCTGTTTGTGAAATCACGAGCACCAGACCGGTAATCGTTTCGCTCGAGCCGAATGCTCTTTGCGATGTTTGGTCTGATATCAGAAAGATTGGCACCGCTCTTGGTGTCAGTGCGCGCGCTGAGGAGCTCATCTCTAGCTTGCAACGCGAAATGGACAAAATTAGCCAGACGTCTGCGAATCTAGGCTCTCGACCGCGCGTCGCTTACGTCGAATGGATAGACCCGTTGATGGCCGGCGGAAACTGGATGCCGGAGCTGGTGAAAATGGCCGGTGGGCGAAGTTTGTTTGGGCAAGACGGCAAGCATTCACCCTGGTTGAAGTGGGATGAGCTTTTGGCGGCCGATCCAGAAGTGATTGTGATTGCTCCGTGCGGATTCGACATCGCCAGGACTAGAAAGGAGACTGATCTGCTTCTGGGTAGGGACGGCTGGCATGAGTTAAGCGCTGTTCGCAATGACCGGGTCTTTGTCGCTGACGGCAATCAATACTTCAATCGACCCGGACCGAGACTTTTGGAATCTCTGCAGATACTGGCAGAGTTAGTCCATCCGGATTCATTCTCCTTCGGTCATGAGGGGAGCGGTTGGGTGAAAGTAAGTGCTTGACTTGACGGTGGAACCGCTGGCTAAGGCATCACGGTCAGTGCCGGTGAAGGCATCTAAGTGCCTGCGTTGCTGGGCTGGACGGCGCTTGCTGCCTGCCAGGCTCAAGCTCAACAGCGGCAAGATTAGTCCAGCAATGGTCGGGGCAGAATACTAGCAGGATTGGTGAGTGCCTCAATCAGACGAATCTGGCGGCAGTGTGCTGCCTCGTTCGTGTGAGTTCTGAGTGCATGCGAGGCAAATTTTTATTGTCAAGGGGTTCTAAATGGCGGTAGAGCTAATTGAGGGCGAGGGGAGTTTCCCTTTGCGGGTTAAGAGCCAGGTCTTTAGAACTTTTAGAGCATTTCGCAATCGAAACTATCGACTCTACTTTTCAGGAGAGCTAGTCTCACTTTCTGGCAATTGGATGCAGCAATTGGCGGTCAGTTGGCTTGTTTATAGTTTGACCAACTCTGCGCTGATGCTCGGTTTGGTCGGTTTTGCCAGGCTCGTCCCAATTCTTTTGTTTGGGCTGGCTGGCGGCTATGTTGCAGACCGATTTAATCGCAAGCGGATAATTCTGATTGCTCAAACTATTGCGATGACTTCAGCGGCTTGCTTGGCTTATCTGACTTTCACCGGACGAGTCGAGGTCTGGCACGCTATCGCAATTACATTCCTGGTTGGGGTCGTGAGCGCTTTCGAGCTTCCGGCGCAGCAAGCATTCGTAGCAAACATGGTGCACCGAGACGATCTGGTCAATGCGGTCAGCCTGAATGCTTTCATCTTCAATGGTGCCCGCACGATCGCGCCGGCTGTTGCTGGGCTTCTGGTAAGCTTTTGGGGGGAAGGGCTTTGCTTCGTCTTGAATGCCTTTAGTTACTTGGCCAGTCTAAGCGCGGTCGCGCTGATCGATGACGATCAACTGACTGATGAAAGAAGAGCTCTGGCTACCGATGATTCGGTGAAGCGAACTCTCAGCCTGGCTCTTTCTACGCCGCGCTTGCGCAGTGTGCTGGTCCTGGCGCTTGTCCTGGGAGTCTCTGGCATGCAGTACTTGATGCTATTGCCGATGTTCGCTACCGAGATTTTGCATGGACAGTCCACCACCTATGGTGCGCTCTACTCAGCGGTCGGAGTGGGATCGTTTTCTGCTGCGCTGGTGATTGCAAACAAAGTTCGGAGCGACGCTCTGGAGCGAATAATCGGACTGGCTACGCTCGGATTTTTTGCGGCACTTATCTGCTTTTCCTTGTCTTGCCAGTTCCTGATCTCCTTCCTGCTGGTAATGGTCGTGGCATTCTTCGGTGCCGCTCAGCTCATATCCAGTCACTCCTTCGTTCAGCTGTCCGTGCCTGACGAGTTGCGGGGAAAGATGGTGAGCATATACTTGATGATCTCGATGGGGGCGGCACCGTTTGGAAGCTTGTTGATCGGTTGGATCGCCGGCCGATTAGGAGCACCGCTGACGGTGGCGCTCTGCGCGCTCGTTTGCGGATTGGCTGGAGCCGCCTATTTGTGGACGCTTGCACGCGGAGAGTTGGAGGCGGAGCCGCCGGCTGCTTTGATTAGAGCGGGCGCTTCAGCTGAGCTTTAGCTCGGCGGTTTCGGCTTTGGCGGTAAGCGCCGTCATGCGAGCGTAGCAGATTGCCAGTGCCAGCGCATCAGCTGCATCGTCCGGCTTGATGATTGTATCCAGCTGGAGCACTTTGGACAGAATGTGCTGAACTTCTTTTTTGTCGGCCTTTCCATAACCGGTCAAGGTGAGCTTGACTTGCATCGGTGTGTACTCTGCCGCCGGCACGCCCAGGCTGGCGGCGCATTCGAGAATTACACCGCGAGCCTGGGCTACCGGAATGACTGTTTTTGCGTTCTTGAAGAAAAAGAGAGCCTCAACTACCGCTATGTCCGGCGAATACTCGCTGATGATACTGGCGAGGTCCTCACGGATCATTTTCAACCGGCTGCCGGCATCGAGCGTTCTGGGAGTCTGAATGACGCCGGCGGCCACAAACTGCAACGAATTCTTGTCCGGGCAATCAAGTACACCGTAGCCGACTGTCGCGGTACCGGGGTCGATTCCCAAAATTCGTCTGGCGGGCAGCGCGAGCAAGGTAAGGCTCTACATAAAATGCACAATCCGACCCAAGTTTAGCATCGCTGAGCCCGGATCTTTCGTTAATCTGAGCGGA
>JAGVKB010000111.1 GCA_020050835.1 Candidatus Obscuribacterales bacterium
CAGGTGTTTTGGTGTTGTTTGCGGTAGCGGCGGTAGTGTCCTTCGCCTTTCCCTTCTTCAAGGAAGGGATTTACAAACAACTGACCTGGCGACCGGACAGAGCTGCTTTCGGTGGATTCGCTGCTGTCATCTTGCCGTTCTTGATCTTGCTTGGTGCCGGTCAGGTTTTGAAGATCGGTGCTGGCGACAGCTTGTGTTACTTAGCTGTCGGTGCTGCAGTGCCGTTTGTTTTGACCAGGCTCAGCATTCCTGCTCGCCTGATTGGCGTGCTCGTGCTTGCGGTGATGGTGCTGCTTTCCTGGTTCTTTAAGGATGCCGGTGCGGCGCCGGCTTGCTTCGCTTTGTTGGCTGGTCTGACCGTCTGGAAATCTGCAGAGAACTTGTTGTTGAAAGCAGAGTCCAATCTCGAGGATATCTTGCCGGCAAGCATTTGGCTGGTCGGATTGAACTGGATAAGGACGGTTCTACCGCAGGCCCATTACGAGTCGAGGGAAGGGCTTCTGCTCGGCACTTTGGCTGTGGTCATGTTGTTGAGAGTGTTGCAGACACCGCTTCTTCCCAACGACAAGCTTTACATTAAACGTTTCATGCTTGCGGCTACCGGTGGGCTCGGGCTGTTGATCGTGATTACAAAATTGCTTGTGGCGCCTCAGTTGAGTTCTATGGCTGTATTGGTCGGGGCCGGCATCTTTGTCGCTTATCTGTTCGATGCAATGCATAGTTCGGACGAAAGGAGCTACGGACCGATGGAAGCGATTAGCGCCCTGGTGATTGTTGGCATTATGACCTTGGTGGCATCCAGGCTGTTCGGCAATTATGGACTCTTGATTCTGGCTCCAACCATGTTGGTAGGACGAACATCGAGCTACGCTCATGCGGCTGCATTGTTCCTGGTGACAAGAGCGCTCTTGCAGGGGTACGTGTACAACTTCGTGCCGAATGTCACCGGTATCAATATCATGCATGCTTACACAGCCGCTGCCCTCTTCGCCGGTTTCCTGATTCCGGCCGTAATCAGCGTCTCGATTAGAGACTTGACGGACCGTCGTTGGCTGATCACTATCTTCTTGGCCGCAAGCGCGTTGACTCCACTGTTCTCAAATTTCTTTCTGCACGAAGAGCCGACCGGTAGCTTGCTTGTCTCGGCGACTGTGGCAGCGCTGGTGTTTGTGACGCTTGGACCGGTGCTTTACCGGCAGCTGGTGCCCGGGCACGAAAATGTCTTGCTGGTGCCGACTCAGATGACCACATTTGCTCTGCTAAGCAGCGGGCTGATCGGTCTTGGCAATGAAGGAACGGGCGAAGCTAAGATCAAAATCTTGCTTTATTGTGCGGCCGTGGTTCTGGTCATTTCGATGCTCTTGTATTGGCTTTTTGCGCGGTCAGGGCGAAAGCCTGTAGAGGTCTCGGGAAACTAGCAGCTCTTTGCCGCTTAAGTTGCGAAATACTTCTACCAACAACTGGCTGTGATTGCGCCTGCTCGCGGCCGTGCGGACGGTCGGCAAGGCAGACCGGTTGGCGAAGCGATTTGAGAGCAATTGGACCTTCAGTTGAGTGCGACTGGCCTGGCAGTCGATCATGACCGGTTCAGTAGTGTCGTTGCGAAAGCGAAGGTCGGAGCTGCCATACCAAACTGTGGCGTCCAGCCCGGGGGCAATAGTCTGCAAGGTTCTCAGGTGCGGTACGCGCTCTTCAATTTTCAAGCCGGCGGCAAGCGCGGTCTGATAGAGGAGCGAAGAAAGGCAGCAGATGCCACCACCCGCGGTGACCGGGCTGTCGTTGCCGATGTAGGAGCGGGCCATCCGGTAGCCGCGCTTGAATGTGCGGGGACCGACCTTCTTGTTGAAGGAAAACTCCGCACCGGGAGGAAGAACGGTGCCGTTGACGACGCGAGCGGCCAGCTGAATGTTGGCTCTCTGGGCCGGATTGAGATCATTCAACGACACCGCCTGCGACACCAGCGGTTGGGCAAAAGGATTGAGCAGCCAGGCGCTGGCTGCCAGCGTCAGCGGCATGAGCCAAACTGCGTGGCTGGGCACCGTCATTCCACCACCTTCAGATAATCGAGTTGCGAGTATGCTCGCACTTTCTTCGTGTACATGCCTTGCATGGACATCGGATTTATCTGGAACGTGCCAGGCATCTCCAGGCGCACCATCGTCCAGAATTCATGCTGGCCGGCAGGCAGGCTGGTTACGAAGAACACTATCTTGTCATCGAGGACATCTTGATGTGTCCACCACCATTGTCCCCAGTCACCGCTAACTCCGGAATCATCGCTGCTTTCGCCGCTTACCATATTGCGTCGGGGATCGTTGTCCACTACTTCCGCTCCGCTGGGAAGGGCAGCTTCGACGATGACATAGGGCAGAGCGATCGGCGAGTTGAGGGTGACTTTCATCAAGACTGTCTCACCGGCGTGAATGGTGTGATCTTTGATCTGGTGCGTGCTGTAGTGAATGCTGCCATCAGCGCTGACTACGTCAGGTTCCAACCGGAAGAACTGACGCCCCATGGCGATGCCGCTCGGGATGGATTTCTCGGCGACGCGATCGCCTGGCTTGAGATGGCGCATATAGGTCACCATGCTGTTGTAATACAGCCTTCCCGGTCCGGTTTTCTTGAGGTCGAGATTTGCACTGGTCAATGAGACGGGAACCGAGAAAGTCTGCTCCGGTTGGTAGATGTTGCTCGAATTGAAGTTGAGATTGGCGAGCGCTGTTTGGGCAAGACTAGCCGCGAGAGCGAAGTCCGGCGGAGATTGCTTCCGTGCCACAAGCTCTTCTTCTAGAAGGGATATGAAGACCTGGGCGGTGGTCTTTGTATTATCCCAGCCATCTCTGTCGCGCTGCAGCAAGAGCCAGGTCTTGATCGATTCGAGACGGTCGTGGTTGTTCGGGTCCATTACCAGCACCGCTCTCAGGGCCAGAGCAGTAGTTTCCGTGCCGGTGAAGCGATAGGTGTAATCGCCCTGCGACAGCCATCTCTTGTTGTCTGCCGGCGGTCCGAACAATTTCAGGAGGGACTCGCGATGGTCCCAATCCATCAGATTGTCGTTGACATTGCCGATCGAAACCAACCGCTGGTAGAACTGGGAGGCATAATCTCTCTGTCCCGTCCTGGCATAAGCGACAGTCAGATAAGAGAGAGCTTCGGGCGTCAAGGACAACTGCTTGCTTACGAGAAACTTCGTGACCGCATCAGTCGGTTTGTGCCCGAAAAGCGTCATCGAGTTGACTGCTTTGGCGATGTCTATATAGACTTCGAGATCGCCATAATGATCGTGCACCAGCTTGGGATCGCTCAACTGCTTGTGCAGCCCCGGGAGACTCTTCGCCAACCACTCTAATGCCTTCTTCGTGCGAGCTGGATCGATCTCATAGCCGCATTGCCTGAGTAGGTAATACCCTTCTAGCACGTGTGCGGTCAGGTAGATATTGCTGTCGTCGTTCTCCCACCACCCCCAGCCGCCGTCGCTGTGCTGATAACCGTCGAGCTTCTTCATCGATTTCTCGTAGACTTTCCGGAAGACTTCTTTCATGCCCGGGCTGAGCGGTACGCCGAGCGCCTGGTTCAGCCGCATTGCCACCACCGATGGCATCAAGCGGCTCATCGTCTGCTCGGTGCATCCGTACGGGTAGTCGATTAGTTTGCTGAAGTTGCCGAGCACCGGACCGATTGAAGAACCAGCCAGAGAAAGTTGATATTTGGCTGTCTCCGGTGCCGCGTCTTGGCTGAGCCCAACCGGCAGGCTCACTTGATCGGGATTGTCACGAAGAACGCCGGCGCGGGCCGAGAAGGCCGGCAAGCCCAGCGAGCGCACCGGTATCTTGCGCTCGATCGCATCACCGGCGGTTTGTCCCACCGCTTTGCAGAATATCTTTGCTTGTCCCGAGGCGATGATCTTGACCGGCCAGTCTATCCGCTCGGACTTTTCGGCGGCTACCTGGCGGTCGAGTACCAGCGGATTCGAAATTTGGAATTGAGCAGGTGGCTCGAGCGAAATCTTGATTGTCTGCGCCTTGTCAGTATAGTTTTGAACGACTGCGCTGACGACTCCTACGTCGCCCTCCGTAAAGAAACGAGGAAGCGCAAGGCGCAGGATCAGGTCTTGCGTGCAGATTATCTTGTTTATCGTCGAGCCGACATCGACTGCCAGGTTGATACCGCGAACGGTGGCGCGCCAGGTGGTCAGGTTGTCCGGCAGCCTGATAGTCGCAACTGCTACGCCGTCGCTGTCGGTCTTTAAATTGGGCAGCCAGGCGGCGGTGTCTCGGAAGTCCTTGCGGACTCGCGGTTCGGTCTTATCGGGACCGCCCGAGTATTGCTCCGGGAAGGAGCAGAGAGTCGTGACATTATTGGAGCTGCGGCTGTAGAAGAACCTTTGAATGTCCTGAGCTACTTCCGGTCTAATCGCATAGATGCTCTCGTCGACAACACCAAGCGAGAGCTCCGTATTGGGAGCAGGTTTGCCGTCCGGGAAAGTGGCATGGATGGTGTAGGTGACATTTTCGCCCGGCCTGTACTTGGCTTTGTCGGTTGTTACCGCTAGAGCCAAGAAATGCTCTTGTGGAGAGACTTTGATGATCTTTGATTGGGTCAGGAATTGACGTTTCGGCCCGACTACCGCCACGCTCACAAAGACATTCGGCTCATACTCCGCTTTGATCGGCACTTCGATTAGTTGAGCGGTTGATGTCATGGGAACGATCTTGTAGTTATAGATGCGCTGCCCTTCGATTGAAACGATCGCTTCGGCCCCTTCGCTGCCGCTGAAAGGGCCGCTCACCATTACTTTGGCGGTGTCACCCGGTTTGAAAATTGTCTTGTCGAGCTTGACTTGCAGCGGCTCCTGTTGAGCGTCTTCTTGAGATAAAATGTAAGGTGAGCTGGAGTTGGCGATCCAGATGCTGCCTTCGTCATAGACTACGTGGCCCCCTTTGTCGCTTGCCTCGGCGGTGACATAGTAGGTGTCGGTGGGAAGAGCATTCTTGGTGCGGAAGGATACGCGCCCTTGACCGCTCTGGTCGGTGGAGACCGTAAACTCCTGCTCGAGCTCCTGCGGCTTGTAACTATGCTCTACGCGGTCGTAGGGCCAGCGCACCAGCCGGACTGTAACTTTCTGATTGGCGACCGGCTTGCGGTCGTAGTCGACGGCGTTGAAGTCGACTGAGATCGGTTCGCCGGCCCGGCAAACATAATTCTGTGGCTGAACGAAGAGCGCAAAATCGCCGGCAGTCACCGAACAATAGCCGCTGCTGACGACGCTCATCCTGCTGATGTCGGTTACTTCCGCTTCGACTTTGTAGCGCATGTCTCGATACTGAGATCCGAATGGATGTGAGCTGCTCCGCTCGATTGGATTGGAGTCGAATTCGACAATCGCCTCGCCGTTCTCATCTGTTTGCACATATCCTTGCGTTACGTAGCTGCCTCCATAACTGTCATAGTAGTAGCCCGAGTCGCTGGAGTCTTCGTCTCCCCAGTCGTCGAAGTAGCTGTAGAAGCTGGGGCGAGACATTAGGCGGTAGCGCGAGGACCAATCAGTGGACGAATAAACCGAGTACTTGACGCGAGCATCGCGCACTGGTGCTCCAAAGTAATAGGTGGCCTTAACCCGCGCTTTTACTTTGGAGCCTGCCACCACTCGCGGCTGGACCGGGCTCACCTCTACTTTGTATTCCGGTTTGCGGTACTGATTGACCTCGAATCGTTCGTAGTCTTTAGTTCCGTCAGGGAATGTGAAGGTGATTTGATAAGCACCGGTCTTGCCTTCCTCCGGTAGATCGACTGTTCCGTTTACCGTCCCGTGATCGTTGGTTCTTAATTGCTTCTCCCAGAGCTTGTTGTTATCGGGATCTTCTGCCACTGCAAGTACCTTAAGCCCTTCCCTGGGAGTCTTGTATCCACCGGGCTCTGAATGCCTGATGATTGATTTGAAGCAGACTGTCTGCCCTAAGCGATAGATCGGTCTGTCCGTATAAAAGTAAGAAGTATATTTCGCATTGTCGTTGGAGTAATACCAGGATGCACCGTAGGCATGCTCTGCGCCTTGAGTGCCTACTGTAATCAGGTTTTGACTCGATACGCCTTGCGGGCTTGCCAGCGAAACGAACCCGTCTGCGCCGGTCTTTCCGCTGGTAAGGGACTTACCAATCTTGGCTGCCGTCAAGAAATATAACTGAACGTCTACGCCTGCTCGCGGTTTTAGCGTGTCGAAGTCGACTGCGCGCACGAGTGTGCGGTCGGGACCTTGCTTGATCACCAGCCCGATGTCGGTGACGCTGAACCACATGAAGTTGCGGTCGGTCTTGCCTTCGACGTTTGCCAATTCGGCCACGGCGAAATAGTCGCCGGCTGGCAGCGGTTTGTCGAGTTTGAAGTCTACTCGCGCGGAATCGTTATCGTCGAGGTGGAGTTCGCGCGTAAAAGATTGCACCGGTTGACCGGTTGAAATGAAGTCCAAAACTTCTTCGGCGGCGTGATAGATCTGCAGCTCCGAACTCAAGTCGAGCTGGTCTGCTGTCCAATCCTTCTTGTTCTTGAAGAGCGATAGGAAATCTTTACGGTACAGATTGACTTTGGCGTGTGTTCCGCCGGAGGCGCTCATCCAGAAGCTCGGCTTCTCTTTCGATGTGAAAACGCGAGTATTTGATGCCACGCTCACCGAGGGGCTGAGCACGCTCATCTTGATCATGTCGGGAAAGTCTGTAACCTTTCCGTCGTCAATAAAGACGCCGCTTTCATGCACCGTCGAATAGCCCTGGGCGTGAACCTTTAAGCTGTACTCGCCGACCGGCAGTTGATCGATTCGAAACGTGCCGTCCGGCTGGACCCAGACGCCGCGTTCGATCGACTCGTCGCCGCGAGGCCCTTGCGCGAGCGCATAGACCCTATTTTGCTTCATGTCATATGAATAAAGATGAAAACCCTTTTGCTGCAGCGCTATGTGTCCGGACACAGAACCGGTAGGCTTGGTGAGGCTGATGCTCAAGACCGCCAGCAAAACCAACTTCAGTAGCGTAAGATGCACCGACAGGAAAGCATTCTTATCGTCTTTCACAAGTTGTTTGGTCTCACTGGTAGACATCGGCTCTAATCCTGTATAGCTGGCAGGGCTCGCCCGGTTTTATCCCGGCTTTAAGTTTGCATTGGACTAATTGATAGTGAGCGTCGCTTGCCTCGCCCGGTAAGAGCAGCCCGGACTTTCCGCCCGCGCGCACGAGCAGTCCGTCCAACATCGGGTTTTGATCTGAGATTCTCCGGATTGGCTCGAGTGAGCGAACGAGCGTTACTTGCACTTTGAGTTGCCGCCATTCATCGGAGCGCACAGGGGTGAAACGGTATTCTCTGGTTAAGGCCCCGATGGTGGCATAAATGGTTGACTTGATCAGATCTTTATCCGGTGTGAGCGAGCCCCAACAAGCTCTGGACTTTCCATCTTTGCTAAGCGTGACGAAAACACCGGCTGGTCTGATCCCGGATTGGTCCGCTGGAAACTGCTCGGCCAGTTTCGCCAGCGACCCTGTCTTCAATCTTTCTGTATCAAAGTAATATTCAAGCGTGCGGCGCGCTACTTCGGTGAGCGCCGGTGTTTTGTATGCCAGGCTCTGACTGGCGAGCAAAGATGAAAGTAGAATCAACCAGGTGATTAGCCAGGCTGATTGCAACACAGAGCGCACTGTCCCCTTCACGTTCACTCTATACCCGGTACACTAGTAAGACTTTAGCGGGGCTACAAACGATGGGTGCCGATTCGGGCGATTCCAAACATACTAAGGCTCATTCTACAGGCCGCAGGCAATTTCTGAAGTCATTTTTCGGACTGAGCGCCATGGTTGAAACCAAGCGCGCAGAAGCAGGCGGAATTCCGCTCGGATCCTTCGTTTGGGCTGATTTGAGAACAGGCCAAGTTGGCTTCCCGACTGGCACTTCTGTTAAGCCAGGGTTACCTGGATCGCTGATGAAACTGGTCTGCGCGGCGGCGATTCGGCAGGAGAATTTACTTCCAGCTAACGAAACGTTTGAGTGTAAGGGCAGCATCCTCATTCATAAACGCAGATATTCATGCCAGATTGCACACGGGCGGCTTGATCTGATCCAGGCGATCGGGCATTCGTGCAACGTGTTCTTCGTTCAGGCGGCGCAAGCACTGAGCGCCGCCATGTTCGTTGCGTATGCGCGCAAATTTGGTTTGGACCGCTCTGTTTCCGGATATGCCTCCGGGCCATTTCCGAGTTCTGCTCAGGGCGAATCGCAACTGTACGTGCTCGGGCTGGCGGAGGATTTGCAGCCTCAGGCGCTGCAAATCCTGCAGTTGAGTGCGGTGATCGGCAGCAGGGGAAAACCGCCCGCTCTTTTCAGCGCACAAGACCCTGACTCGGCGGAGGCGCCGGTCTAGCTGACTCTGGATGGACCGGTCTGGGAGACGCTCAAACAGGGGATGCAGCTGGCCGGACGGATGGGAACTGCTCGCGAGCTCGATGTCGAAAACAAACTCCATTTGGCTGTCAAGACCGGCACAGCCCCGCATGGGGCCACTTTCCAATCATGGATTACCGGATTTTTTCCGGCCGATGCACCAAGGCATGCCTTTTGCGCCCGCGCTCAGGTTGGGACGAGTCAATCCGCTGCAGTACCATTAGCCAAGAGCTATCTGTTTTCGACCGAGTGGCCGTAAAGGGAATTTTGCTCGTAAAATTCTGGTTAATATTGTTTCGTGGATTTTACAGAGCGGGGATGGCGTTGAAGTCCAGCTGAGTTAGCACCCTGGTGATTCGTCGCCGCGACCCTAAAATTGACCGAGCGCAGGAACTTTCATGAGCACCGAGAGGCCATCACAAGCTAATGTCCAATTCGTCGTCGGATACGTTTTGGAGCAGCGCTCCACTGACTTGCGCTACTCGAGGCAGGCCCAGAAGATCAACGCTTTCTGCAAGGAGATGGGTTACAACCTGATTTTCACGGAGCAAGAGGTGGGTGCACCCAGGAATATCTGCCGCTCTGGGTTGTGGAGAGTTACGCGCGCGCTTGTTTGCTATGTCTGCGATCCCGGTGATATGCCGATCTCGTACGATGTTGAGGCCTGGGTTCAAAGAGCGATGCAACCGTGCCGATGCAAGGAGGGAACCGGCGTCAGCGGCATCGTCGTGACCAATATCAGCTCTATCTGCACGGAGCCGGTGAACGGCAGCAAGTTTGTCCTGGCTCTGGCGATCGCCAGGAAGCATATGTTCGTCTCGGAGCAAGCCAAATGCATCAGTTGCTGCAATCCAGCGGCTCAGGCGTTTATGAACAAGCGACCGGGCCTTTAGCAGTCAGAAAATTCCCAGCCGCCCGACTTGCAGAGCGTTAATACTTCTCTGCTCTGATCAGAATCTTGTCGTCTGTGTAGCAGTCCGCGCGACCGTTTTCGAATTTGATTTCAAAATACTTCCGGGCTGACTCGCTGGCCGTTCGAAATGCATCATGCACAGCCTCTTTGTCTTGGCTGGTAGATGAAAGCCGGCTCAACCACTCCTCGACATCATGTGACTTGCGGTAATACTTCGTGGCTGCCAGCTTAAATCCTGCCGCCTCCAGCATCGCTTGCCATTGCAATTCGGTATAGGCTCGCACGTGCGTTTTATCTCTTAGCACCTCGACGTTGTTTATAAATCTGTCGAGTTCGGAGTCGGCCGGCGAGCAGCTGTCTTCTAAACCAAACACGCCACCAGATTTTAAAACTCGCGCGATCTCCTTTGTAGCTTTGGTGGGATTGAGAAAATGGTGCGCGGCGATGCGGCAGGTGGCAAGATCGAATGTGGCGTCCGGAAATTCAAGCGATTCCCCGTCCATTAGTGCAACCTTGCAATTGGTAATTGCTCTTGCTTTCAAGAGACGTTCAGTCTCGCCGATCATTGCCCGGGAGAGGTCTGTGGCGATTACGCTTTTAACCAGCGGAGCCAATGCAGCCGCTGTATGCCCTGCGCCAGTTGCAATGTCAATTGCAGTCATATGCGGCTGCGGCCGGATAAGCTCGATCAAAAGACGGAGGTCCGCTCCGTACGCGTGTCCTGGACTGCTGGCGTAAGCCGCAGATGCCTGGCCGAATCTGCGTGCTATTTCGTCTTTATCTGGAGTCAATTTCCTCGCCTCTTTTGAAGGAAGCAATGCTTTATCTCGCTCTCTCTTGATCCGCATGAACCCATTGGTCGCTGTAGAGAGGGCGCAAGCTGTTGATAGCCGCCAGTATGGCCGAGCCGTTGTTGAGCAACGTGGCTCCAGCCGGACCGATCAGTCCGCAGGCAGCCAGCCCGAGTCCTACCCCGTTTGGCACGGCGATAAAGGTAAGATTCTGTTTGACCAGCCCCATTGCACCGCGGGCGATATCAATTGCTTCCGGCAGCCGGCGCAAGTCATCATCCGTCAAGATCACATCGGCATGTTCGCGAGCAACGTCAGTTCCACCGTGCAGGGAGATCGCTACATCGGCGTGAGCGAGGGCCGGCGAATCGTTGATACCGTCTCCAATCACGCCTACGGTGAAGCCGCGTTCCTTTAGCTTCATTACCAGCTCTGCCTTCTGCTCCGGGAAGGCGCCGGAAAGTACGTTGGTAATACCGGATGCATGAGCCATCGCTCGCGCCGGCGCTTCATTGTCGCCGGTAGCCATCACTATCTCTTTTACGCCTTGCTTTCTCAGCGTCTCGATTACGCGCGCAGCTTCGGGACGCAATTGGTCGGCATAGGCTATCAGTCCGGCCAGCTCGCCGTTGATAGCGACATATGCCAGCGACTGACCGCGCCGAAGGGTTTCTGCTTCGGCCGACTGGGCCGGACGCATGTCTATTGATTCGGATTCCATCATGCGGCGGCTTCCGACCATGACATCCTCGCCATCTACTTGAGCGCGCACACCGAGTCCGCGCATGTGTTCCGAGTCAGTTCTATCCAGGACGTTGAGATTGTGGTGCCCGGCGTAGTGAACGATTGCGCGGGCGGCGGGATGTTGCAGCCGCTGTTCGACTGCTGCTGCCAGTTCGAGCATGCGTTCTTTAGGAACCTGGTTGAGCGCTATTACATCGGTTACGTGCGGACGACCGGCCGTCAGAGTGCCAGTCTTGTCGAATAGTATGGCGTCGACCGTCGCGAGCTTTTCGAGCGCTCCGCCACTTTTGATCAAAATCCCGTGATGTCCGGCCCGTTGCATGGAGGCTAGAATAGCGGTGGGGGCGGCTATCCTCACGCCGGTTGCAAAATCGAATATGACGATGCTCATCGCACGCTGGACGTTTTGGGTGAAGGCGAGGCAGCCGACGGCTCCGAGCAAGACCGGCATTACAAGCTTGTCTGCCATCAATGCCGCATAATTTTGCACCTTCGTTTCATGGATTGGCGCGCTTTGCACCATTTCGATCACCCGTCCGGCTCTGGTATTACGGCCGGTGGCCTCACAGCGCAGGTAGATTTTACCTTCTAGCACAACCGTAGCTGCGAAAACATTGCTCCCTGGTCCAACTTCGACCGCGCTCGATTCACCGGTGAGGCTGGATTGATTCACCTCTGCTTCGCCGCTAATCACCACACCGTCGACTGGAATCATATCGCCGGGATAGACAACGACTACATCTGCGATGCAAACCTGCTCCGCTGGTACGCATATTCGATTCTTGCCGCGTACTATCCAGGCGGAACGCCCGGCAAGCCCGAGCAGATCCGCGATGATCTTCTTGCAGCGCTGAGCAGTAAGCTCTCTGATAAACTCGCCAAGCCCGATCAGCATGGTCATGAATCCGGCTGCGACCGTCTTGCCGCTGGCTAGCATGAGTACGGCGGCGATTCCGTCCAACGCGTCGACTCCGACGCGTCGCTCTTCGACGGCGGTGTCCAAGGCGCGAGCGATGATTGGTGCCACCGATGCCGCTACCAGTGTGTTGGTTACCGCCAGCGGCATTTCAAGCAAAGCGGCTACAAAGGCTGCTCCAGCGACGGACAGTTGAACGATTGCGGGCGCCAGGCGCTCGATGGTTTCTATAAACTTCGTCAGCCATTTCACCAGTTTGGACTGGCTCTTTTCCGTGCTCGCGCACGGCTCGACGTACGGTTCGACTGACCAAACACCCCCTTGGTCAAGACGGTCTAAAATACTGCCGACAGTGCATTTTTCCGGACAGTATTCGATGATTGCGCTTGCGCACCAATCGTTTACTCGTACTCGCTGCACACCTGCTTGTGCCATTAATAGAGCCCGAAAACGCTGGGCGAAATCAGCTTCATGGCGGAGCGCTTCGATCTTGAGACGAACTCGTCCGGGTACAACGTGGAGGAGCTCATAGCGAATGCTTTCGGCGTTTACCGGCTTGGTCGAGCTCGGCGTTGGTGTGATTGTGCTGAGTGCTGAAAGCTCTTTGGCATTCTGAGAGCGCTTGCTGTCGACTGTTTTCTGAGGATCTCTTGCGACCATGCGTTCTGGGTACTGCTTTTCTGAAGGGACGTCTCGAGGCTACGTTGCTTGAGCTGGCTGGCAGTCCTCCACTCGGGCAGTAGTTTGCAGAGGCTCGGGCTTCTCGGCTACGTTAAATCTCCAGTAAAGATCAAAGGCGTAAAAGAAAAGCACAATTGGCGAGACGGACATCAGCAGGTCCTCTCCGCGCCCGCGTTTCAGTCTCATCACTCCGAGCGCTAGCATCGCTGCCGGAGCGATTGTTCTGAGGCTTACCGTGTTGTTAGTGGCTTGCTGCACTTGATCGTTGGCGGACGAAACGAAGTTGTGGATAAAATGTCCGACAAATGTCAATCCGGCAAACTGAAGGCTGCCACCTTCAACTAATGCTTCGAAAAGCTCTCCGGAGGATTCTTCGAGCGTCTTTTCGAACGTCTGCAGAATCGAAGGATGCTCGTGATGATGAACCAGGATGCTCCCGGTCCTCTGGTTGACGTCTACACTCTTTACGCCCGGAGTGTTTCGGAGCGCATCGGCCACGCTCTCCAGCTTGTCTTTCGTGCGATGTTGTTGCGGCACACGCAGCCTGGTCCTGCCTGGTAGGTGGTGTGCTATGCCTTTGGACTTTGCATGCAGACGTCCGGACATTCAAGCTTCCCCGTTATTTTGTGCCGGTAAAATTGGAATGGACACCCAGCCCGTTTGGGCCGGGTATCACAAATCATTGGAACATAAAGCTTACGCTTCCGACTTATGGGCGTGCTTTTTTTGATGGTCCTTGCGCTCGGCTTGAATCTCAGCGACTACATCGCTGGCTTCTTCCCGAATCTCGGCGGCCATATCCTTGACGCGATCGCTTACAACCAATCCGGCGCGAATAACTTCCTTCGCTGCTGTGCGCAAAAACTTACGACTGCCTGGCATTGCCAGAAGGACTACTGCGATCAATCCCCAGCGTCCGGTGGCGCGTTCCATCACTTCTTCCCACATCATCAAACTCCTTTTCACATGCGGTTCAGCTCGTTCAGGTTGGAGACACGGCTGATACGTTAATAGCCTCACAAAATCGTCCCTGGGGCGATTTTGGAGTGGCTTCTAGAAGATTTCCAGATTGTCTGAGATTTTCGCAATATTTGGGCGATCTGTCTATACTATGGATCGCATTCTTATCAAAATGCTAATAAGATCGAGATTTGATGCGGACTGCGAATGCGCCAAGCGAAGATGCGGCCAAGATGATCGTCGTAGTGATGGGAGTGTCGGGGGTTGGAAAGTCTACGGTCGGCAAAAGGCTTGCCGACGGATTGCACTGGGAGTTCGCGGACGCCGACAATTATCATCCACCAGCCAATGTAGCCAAAATGAGTCGCGGCATCCCGCTCGACGATTCAGATCGAGCGCCATGGTTGCTTTCGTTGGAGCTGGCGGTTGAGCAGTGGCTAGCTGAAGAGCGCGATGTCATCTTGGCGTGTTCGGCCTTGAAAGCAGCCTTTCGCGCGAGATTGTGCAGCCATGCTCCCGGGCGGATTCAATTCATTTATCTGAAGGCTGATTACTTAGCGATCGCCGAACGGCTTGCCAACCGCCGCAATCATTTCATGAAAAAGGAGCTTCTTAAGAGCCAGTTCGATTCTTTGGAGGAGCCTGAGGTAGCAATCCAGGTGGATGCAACGCAGTCGCTGGAAGCAATTGTCGATGAAATTGCCTCCAGCTTGAAAGGGCAGTAAGTTCACTCTGTTGATGGTATTCAATGGGATACTACAGTACTTTTTGGTGCCTACTTGTAATTTAATACCGAGGAGATCTACGATCGTATCAGGTGATTTCAAATCACGACTGTAGTAATGATGCAGGCAACAGGAGACTAGATATGAGTACTGAAACATTGAGCAAGGACGCGCTCAGAGCTGTCCAACACTTCGAAGACAAGCTTCAGTTCGAATGGGGTCCGTTCAGTTTGAACAAGCAGCTTCAAGATAAGCTGCCGGTCCAGATCATTGATTTAAGAACGCCCGAGCTTTATGCCAAGGCGCACATTCCTGGCGCGCAAAACATCCTTTACGAAGATCTCGGCAAGCACCTTAGCAAACTCAATAAGGAGATACCGACGGTTGTCTATTGCTATGATCTGCTCTGCAGTCTGGCCACTCGAGCGGCACTATTGCTCGCGCAGAACGGCTTCAACGTGAAGGAGCTGGTTGGTGGATTTGATGAATGGAAGGCGAAAGACTTTCCGCAAGAGGATAAGGTCAATCAGAGCGCAAGTAGTTGTTCGACGACAAAGGGTTCGAGCTGCTGCTAAGTGAGAGCTGCCACGGAGAGTACGATCATTGACTCTCCGTGGCAGTGTGCTTGGATTTGCGCTGTTAAAGGCGCGATCGCCCGGATGTAACTGTGATAGATTCTCAGGTCTTGGCCAGTATTACCCGTCTGAATTGGGAGGCAAAAATGCTCCGTATTTTGTGCTCGTTAGCGGCAACCACTTTACTGACAGCTCCAGCGTTCGCGCAGAGTGTGGGTTGGAAGATTGACACAGCGCATACCAGTGCCCAGTTTGCTGTAAGGCATATGATGATTTCGAATGTTCGCGGCGAGTTTGCCAATACAAGTGGAACGGTTGATTTCGACGGTAAGGATCCGACGAAGGCAAAAGTCGATGCCACCATCGACGTCAATTCCATCAACACACGAGAGCCGAAGAGAGACGAGCATCTGAAAGGAGCAGACTTCTTTGATGCGGCGAAGTATCCGTCGATCAGGTTTGTCTCGAAGAAGATTAAGAAAATCGCAGCCGGCAAATACAAGATGACCGGCAATCTCACGCTTCATGGTGTCACAAAGGAAGTGACGCTCGATGTCGATGGATTGGGCAAGCCGATCAAGGATCCGCGTGGCATGGAGCGTTTGGGAGCCACTGCCACCACCAAGATTAATCGGAAGGAATTCGGGCTCAGTTACAATGCGGCGCTCGAGACCGGGGGCGTGGTGATCGGCGAGGAAGTCGGCATCACGTTGGATGTTGAGCTGGTCAAGGCGAAGGCTGCGGCAGCCAAGGACGGCAAGAGCAGCTCCTGAAAGAATGGCTAGGTGGAGATTTGGCGGCTCGATGCGCCCCGGTGCAATCCGGTCAATTCTGCTCCCGTTAGTCGCCTGCTTCTGGCTGTGCACCGGTGCTGGTGCACAGCCGAAAGTGGTTTCGGTCAATCTGTTCGAAGCGTTTCCTCCGGCCAGGCGGATCTTCGTAGAGGGACCGTTTGAGCTTCGGCTTCCGTTCAAGCGTGGTTGGTCAGTCGGATTGTGTGAAGCAGTCACAGAAAGTGGGCAGATTGTTCTTCGTCCGGTCCGTCCGGCAGAACGAGACCGCATTGTAACGGCCAAGCGCTTCATTCTGACCGGACTCGGACGGCACGGACTAGCACTCAGGCACCATGCCGGAATGGCGAAACGGCATTATCGTGGAGTGGTGGAGCTGTCAGTCAATCCCGACGGTACGATGCGCATTCGAAATCAATTGCCGATCATGGAGTATGTGGTTTCCGTGGTCGGTAGTGAGACGTTCCCGGGCTGGGCAAACGAAGCTTTGAAGGCGCAGGCGGTGCTTACGCAAACAAGATTGTTTCGTTACAAGGCCGACGATGAGTTAGGGGACACGACCCAGCAAGAAGCGTATCTAGGCAGTGATTACGATCGCCCGGACGTGAGATCGGCCGTGCAAACTGTTTGGGGGCAGATGCTCGCCTACGATCACAGACCGATTCAGCCGTTTTACCATTCCACCTGCGCCGGCCGCATCAGCGCTGGCGATCAGATGTTCGGCAAGAAGGCCAAGAACATGGTTTATCTTGAGTCCAAGGATTGTACTTTCTGCAAGGATTCACCGTTCATGAAGGTGACGAGAAGCGTGATTCATAGGAAGCAATTCTCTCGGGTGTTCGGTCCTGGATTGCCACGGGTCGGCACCGTTGATAGTGCCGGACGTCCGCTCGAAATTGCGCTTGGAAATGGAAATCGCATGCGTGGCTATGATTTCTGGATAAAACTCGGCAAGAATTTTGGCTGGGACAAGGCTCCGGGAACACGCTTTAACTTCGCTGAAGCTGTTGATGGCTCAATTGAGCTGTCTTCAACCGGAGCCGGGCACGGAGTCGGAATGTGCCAATGGGGAGCGGCCGGACAAGCAAGGCTGGGCAAAAGCTATCGGGAGATTTTGAAATATTACTTCCCGGGCACGGATATCAATTAGAGCAATCGGACCGAGGGCTGACGATTCGGTGTTACAGTCCACGCAACAAACGAGTCAACCCAATTTATTGCCACGCCAAACGCTAAATTGCGGTGGCTGGGACTGCTGTACCAGCCTGCCACTTCCGAAAACGTTTGGTCGTTGCCCACCGCCGATCGCGGAGCGTTCGGCTGTGCTATCTTATACTTCTTAGCAACCTGCGCGCCGGTTGTTTGTTCGGTCTCTTCGGGAGGTCCATCGATCTTATGAGAATTTCGTTAGCTGGCAGAGTTTCGGCCATGATTCTGGGAGGGTTGATCTGCCTGGCAGTTTCTGGAGCAGTCTGGGCCGGCGAAAGCACCATGCCTGCGAAGTACGTTGAGAATCTCGATCCGGAGCGCGCCTCCAAGTACATCTACTCAGAAGACGGGGATTATAGCAAAAGTTTAGGAATGCCGACGTACGAGTGGATGCCGGCTGAAGGCGAAGTAAAAGCAGTCGTCGTCGGAGTGCACGGCTTAACATTGCACGGTCGCCGATTCAGGGTGTTGGCGCGCAGCCTGGCTGTCAACGGAATTGGCTTTGTCGCGCTGGATATGAGAGGTTTTGGCCGCTGCAAGTTCGATGACAAGAAACAGTTCAGCACCGACAAAGACGACAAAACCAAAGTCAATCACGAGAAGAGCTACGAGTCGATCGTGCAGCTGACCCAAATGGTCAAGAAGCGGTTTCCGAACGCGAAGGTTATTGCGCTTGGTGAAAGCTTGGGGTGCACATTCTGTGTCAAGCTTGCTGCCGAACATCCGGAGCTCTTGCAAGGAATAGTGCTTTCGGCGCCGGCTGTAAAAGTGAATGCCGATATGTTCGCTGGTAGGGGGCAGATCAAGCAGGGGCTTAAGGCGATCGTGACCCCTCACCACGAGATGGATATGAAAGATTTCTTTGCCGAGTTGGTATCCGAGCGCAAAGAGATTCAAGACGAAATGCTCGATGATCCGATGGTCTTGAAGAAGCTGACGCTCGGTTCCCTGATCTCAACTGATGAGTTTGTAGACAAGACGGCAAAATGGGGGAAAGATACGGATCGGAACCTGGCGGTCTTGATTCTCCAGGGAAGCAAGGATGGCTGTGTCTCGCCGAAGCATGTCACAGACTTGATGAACAATATGCCTTCAGTCGACCAAAATCTGGCGTGGCGAGGTAAGTTTGGGCACTTGCAGCTGGAGACGATTTTTATGCGCGCTCAGACTATTGATGCAATTGCTGGATGGTTGCTCAACCACGGTAAAGACGATCGGATGAAGATGAAAGACCTGGAAGAGGATATTGCCGATCTCGGTGGCAGCGTTACTCAATAAGGAGCTTCGCCGATCATTGGTGAGTTTGAACAGGGATAGTGCTCGATTGGAAACGGCTGCTAGTCTGATGGAATTAGAAACGATACGGCTCGATCAATACTTGAAGCTCGTCGGTGCTGTCAACTCTGGTGGCGAAGCGAAGCACCGCATTCAGAACGGCGAGGTTCTAGTCAACGGTCAGGTGGAGACTCGCCGCGGGCGCAAGCTCGTGAGCGGAGATCGGGTCGGATTTGCCGACCAGCTGTTCACGGTTGAGGCGGAGTCCGGGGAATAGTATTACGGGCGGTGCCCTCTATCGGTTGGTGGGCTGGTTGGAAGTGCATACCTTTTTAGCGACTTGCTAACTGTTGGCGGTGGAATTGCTGGTCGAATTGGCAGTTAAGCAAACTGGCGCTACATAGTCTGGTCTGTCACAAAGTTGCCACATCTCGCCAACAAGGCGAGAACATTGTCTGCTTATACTGAAAAACATCGAAAGGCGGTTAACGGAACGGATGACGGGCGGGACGCACAAGCAGCTCGGTCGACCAGCTGGCGTGACTTTAAGGAGTATGGGCAATGGCAATCTACAACTATGACAATCAATTGAGACAGAACCAAGAAGCGCTGAACGCCGTAATTCAAATGAGGCGGAAGCACGCCGAATTGAAGTCCGGCCAAGGTGATGCCTTCATGCTCTTCCTGATCGTCTGTTCGTGCCTGGTATCCTTCCTGTTCAAGTCCGAACTTTCAGCGTTTGCCGCCCATCTGCATAACACCTGGGGCGGCGGCGCGACGGCTCACGCTTCAACTGCCTTGTCCAAAGTTAAACCGGTAAAAGTCGCGGTCCAGCGCTCCATCCCTCACAGTGGGCACAAGGCTGCCAGATAATCGCCAGCCGGACTGCAATCGCTTATACGAAGTTTTTGGAAGTTGACTGTCGGAGCCGGACCTTCAGCCGACCATGCACGTTATAATCGACGGGCGAGGTTTATGAAAAACATGACAAACAACGGATATGACTTTACTTTCGCCACGTACTCTGAGCTGCCGGAGCTAGATGCGGATGACACATTGGTCGTGCAGGCGCTCGAAAAGAGAGGCCTCCGAACGCAGGCAGCGGTATGGAATGATTCAACTGTCGACTGGGCAAAGGGCGGTATCTGCCTGATTCGATCAACCTGGGATTACCACCTGCATTACGATAAGTTTCTCCAATGGGCGGAGCGAGTAAATTCCGTGACTGTCCTCAAGAATGATTTGCAGCTCGTGAAATGGAACAGTCATAAGTCGTATTTGAAAGATCTCACTCGCAACGGCGCACCGGTCGTTCCGACTGTCTGGGTGCGCAAGGGTGGCTCGGCTGAACTGGCATCTGTTATGCGAGATAATGCCTGGGCTGAAGTAATTATCAAACCGGCGGTTGGACTGGCGACCTACGGTGTGCGTCGGGTTCTCAATACACCTGGGCGAATGCGCGAGGGGCAAGCTCACCTCGATGCACTCGTTCGCACCTGCGACGTGTTGATTCAACCTTATTTCTCGTCAGTGGTGTCCTATGGCGAGCGAGCGCTGACTTTCGTCAACGGCGAGTTTACGCACTGCGTGCGCAAGAGTCCGTTTCAGGCATTGATGCCAGCCGGACGGGCCGGTGAGGCTCCAGCCAAAGCGCTTCCGGAGGAGATTGATATCGCATACGGTATCATTAATACACTCGAGCGGATGCCGCTGTTCGCAAGAGTGGATCTGGTTCGCGACGATGTCGGTTGTCCGAAGCTAATTGAGCTGGAGTTGGTTGAGCCCAGCCTGTTCTTTACGATGCATCCGCCGGCGGCAGAGCGATTCGCTGATGTACTGGTGGGGCTAAAGCGGGCTGTCGCTAATACGCTTGCCGCAGCCTCGGTTTCTTGACAGCTGTTTGAAAAATTGCTACAAAATCGAGGCGCCCGACTGTCGGGCGGATTCGTGGGAGCGTAGTAATTTGCTGGTCAAGCTGATCTCTGTAGCCGACTTGCTGACGGTATTCTCTGCCGCGGAAAGCCCGGAGCAGATTATTGATTGCCGCCCGCTCGCTGAATCACTTGCCTGTGGTCACTTGAGAGATGAGTGCCAGTTAGAGTAATTTTGTCTGCGGTATCATAAGACTGTTGGAGATCAATGTTCGGCGCGGGTATGAACGGAAGAGCGCTCATCGTATGAATCAATCCGATCCATTTATAGGCCTGGTGGTCGAAAATCGCTTTGAAGTAGTTTCATTCGTGGGACGGGGAGGGATGGCTGTAGTCTACAAGGCGCAGCATCGCCAAGTAGACCGGACGGTGGCGATCAAATTCCTGCAGAAATCATATGCCGATCAAGGAGTTAACCTGGAGCGCTTCAAGCGCGAGGCGAAGTTAGTCAACAGCCTTTTCCATCCGAACATCATCAATATGTATTCCTTTGGCATTCTCGATACAGGGGAGCCCTACCTCGTGCTCGATTACATCGATGGGGTTAGTTTGTCTGAGCGGATTCAAGCGACCGGACGACTGCCGCAGGAGCAGGCAGCCAATATTTTCAAGCAAGTATGTGATGGAGTCGGCTATGCTCACGAGAACGGCATTTTGCATAGAGACCTCAAGCCATCAAATGTCATGCTTCTTGCCAGCGAAACAGGAAAGGACCATGTGAAAATACTCGATTTCGGAATTGCCAAGTTATTGCCGGAAGTCGAAGACAATGTGCAACAGCTGACTCAAGCCGGCGAAATTTTCGGCAGCCCACTTTATATGAGCCCAGAGCAGTGTCAGGGCGAAGAGCTGGATGCACGTTCCGACGTCTATGCAATGGGGTGCATGATGTATGAGGCGTTGGCTGGGCAGGTGCCTTTGCTGGGAAAGAACGTTCTGGCGACGATGGCTAAGCACATCGCTGAGCTGCCTCCGCGCTTCGCCAATCTGGGCATCGAGATCTCTCCACGATTAGAGCAGATTGTCTTTCGAGCGTTGCAGAAAGATCGCGGCCAACGCTTTCAAACGATGCCGGAATTGGCCGCCGAGCTTTCCCTGGTCGCGGTCTGAGAGAGATTGCTGATAGTTCGCAACCTGGTGCGGTGGCGCCTCAGGCGGTCTGACGCGTGCTAAGATGCTCGTCCGACAGATCTGTCGCCGTTCGAAATAGAAAGAGTCATCGCCCGCGCTGAAACAGGAGAGAGCTTAATGAGCATGAAAGTTCGCAAGAGGACATCTCTCAAGGCTAGCCAGTTTACCGAGTCTGTGATTCGGGAGATGAGCCGGCTGGCGGCCCAGCACAAAGCTGTCAATCTGGCGCAGGGGTTGCCTGACTTTGCCGCTCCTGCCGCCTTGAAAGATGCGGCTTGTAAAGCAATTCAGGACGACATAAATCAGTACGCGATTACCTGGGGTGACAAGCCGTTGCGCGAAGCGATTGCAGTTAAGGCTTCGCAGTATCTCGGCATGAAGGTAGATCCTGAGCTGGAAGTCACAGTCACGTGTGGAGCGACGGAAGCGATGATCGCCACGATGCTGGCCACGGTTGACCCTGGTGATGAAGTAATAGTGTTCGAGCCCTATTACGAGAATTATGGGCCCGATGCAATTTTGGCCGGCGCCACGCCGCGTTTCGTCTCGCTATCTCCGCCGGATTGGAATTTCGACGAGGATGAGCTCAAGCGGGCATTTAACGATCGCACCAGAGCGATCATCATCAATACTCCAAACAACCCGACGGGAAAGGTTTTTAGCCGGCAGGAGCTGCAAGTGATCGCCGACCTCTGTCAAAAATTCGGAGTATTGGCTTTCACCGACGAGATCTACGAGCACATACTCTATGATGGCGCTGAGCATGTCGCGGTCGGCTCTTTGCCAGGGATGGAAGATTTGACCGTGACGATGAACAGTTTGTCAAAGACTTACGGTATTACCGGCTGGCGACTAGGCTATATCATTGCTTGCGCGGAATTGCAGTCGTCGATTCGCAAAGTTCACGACTTTCTAACAGTCGGAGCGCCGGCGCCACTTCAGAGAGCCGGAGTGACCGCGCTCCAGCTGCCACCGGAGTACTATCAGCAACTGGCCTTAGAGTATGCGGAGAAGCGGGCATTGCTGACTGATGCTCTTGATGAGGTGGGTATTCACTATTACATGCCGAAAGGCGCTTATTACATGTTGAGCGATATCAGCGAGTTCGGATTCGCTAATGATGTCGAGTTTACCGAGCACCTGGTCAAGGAGATTGGAGTGGCGGTAGTTCCCGGCTCTAGCTTCTACCGAAATTCGGAGCTCGGCAAGAAACACGTCAGATTCTGCTTCGCTCGCAAGAACGAAACGCTCAAAGAGGCCCACAGCCGGTTGCTCAAGTTAAAGGACAGACCGCGCAGGTAGAGGCGCGTTACTTAACTCGAACGATCCGTTTGCAAACATCCGATTCGCTTGAAGTCGCTTTCATGTCCTGGGAGCGCCCGGCTAAACGGGCGAATCGACTGGCCCGAACGCTTGATTCACCGACTAAATCCAGTCCGGCTCCCGGTTTGTCATCATGCACCATATTGGCTACCAGCTCAAACGGAATGCTATGTCCGGTCAGTCCTGTGTCGATGGCGGTGAAGTCGATTCGCTCGATCAGGCGTGCCTTGGCCGCTGGTGGCTGAAGCGTTGGATTAGCGGCTTCACCGAGTCGATAATAGCCTCCCGATAACATTTGAGCTAATGGCAGCATCTTGTCCCGGTTGGACACATAAATGCGGATCTTTCCGCGGACGTCCGGATAATCCATTACGTAGTGGCGGCAAGTATCCGAGTCGATATCAGGTGACACCAGCTCCCAGTCCGTTACCAGACCTTTGCTGTACAGCACGGGCAGGGCGCGAATGACAAGCCGGTTTCCCATGCTGTGCGAGACAAGGACTACTTGCAACGGATGTTTCGATTGAAATGCGAGCAAGTCTTTGCAGAACTGATTAAAATGCGCTTGCGACCACTCGATGTTAGTACCATCGATGAAATAGCCTCTTCGTTTGGGATCAGACGGCCATGAGTACAGAACTACCGGTTTTTGGATATTGTAGGCCAGCTCGGCGGCATCTAAAAGGCAGTCTTCAAAGGCATCGGCAGCGCCGTGCACAAATATGCAGAGTTCGGATTTTCCGGATTGATCCAGAGTCTTGCTCAGGCGGGTGAAAAACTCTTCCTTACATACTGCCGGATTGGTTGGATCGATCGCTTCTTTCGAGGCGACCTTTTGGGTGCGAGCCTCTGATGCTTTCCAGCCAAGCTGAGTCCATTTTTCGCCGGCAGTTTCTTTTCGGGTATTAGGTTGATTGACGGTTGCGGTGCCGTAAAAAAGATGATGCTGGCAATTAGATGGATACCGGCGATGTGCACCATAGGTCGTGCCGGTCTGTTCTCTGTCGGTCAAGTAGAGAACCGGTATGCTAACGAACTTTGCCGGCTGTGCGCTCTTGTCGGCGCTCTGACACGGACCGCCGCCAACGGACAGACTTACGAAGAGAAGCATCGACAGTTGAGCAAATCTGCCCAAGAGATTCAAATCAAAGCGCACCAAACTGCTGCAAAACATACGAACTGTCCTCTGGTTTCGAGCCTTCAGGAATCGTTAATCGGCAATTATAGCTTTCGGACCAAGCTAACCGCTTGAATCTGGGCCTTTCTAGCAAACTTAGGCGGGCTGTATGCCGGAATCGAATTGTCATACAATAAGGGAGCTCAATGCCTGTTTGCATCCCTTAAGCCATCTTCCTTGCTGCCGATTCGTAACTATTAAAAGCTATCTGTTGTTCTGATTACCTTTTTGCTGGCTGGCTCACCGGCTGTGCTATCGACCCTAAAGCGATGGTGGCACAGATGGAAATTGGCTTGCGGGATGTCTTGCAATTGTTGAAAACGCAATTTCCGATCGAGCCTTGAGGGCGCTGTCCGTCAAAAGGAGTCGCTTGACCTGGGAAGATCACCAAGGAAGACCAGTCTCTAGGCCTCACAACCGGTTGATCAAAGTCGCTCGAGCGCGGACAATACTGCTATCCTTTCGAGAGTCCAAATAGTGCTCTCTGGCAACGGTGCTTGGCAGGCAGGTGCAA
>JAGVKB010000074.1 GCA_020050835.1 Candidatus Obscuribacterales bacterium
AAGGACCCGCTTGAATATAAAGAAACGCCGCATGAGGTCAGTACTTATCTGGCTGATGCCATGAGAAACCGACCTGAAATCGAGCAGGCCAATGAAAGGATCAAAGAGATGAGATCCAGGCGCATTGTTGCCTGGAGCCAGATATTGCCACAAGTCAATCTCTATGGACTGGGAAGCAACGGCACAGGAACGACGCCCGGCGTGGACGGTACCGTGGGCGGGCGCTTGGGCGGCTTCGTCAGTGTGATTGGTAGTTGGACAGTCTTTGAATCTGGCGTACACATGAACTTGATTAGAGCGGCAGGCGTAGCCATAACGCAAGCAGAAGTGGCTAAGAAAGACACTAAGCTGAAGATCCATCAAGATGTTTGGCAGGCTTGGATCGACCTTGATCTGGCGCGCCGGAACGTCGAGCTGGCGAAGAGCCAGGTGACCTCTGCCGAGGAGGATCGCAGGCTCTTTCAGAAGAGATACGAGGTGGGCAAGTCAATCGCGCTTGAAGCGTTTGAAGCAGGCGTGAAACTGTTTCAGGCTCGCTTGGCTCTATTGGAGGCAATTTATCAGTATCGGTTGGCTCAGGCACGTCTGACCTGGGCCAGCGGCAGTATCTAAACAAACAGGGAGGAATGAACGATGAATAGGATTAACAGTATTTTAGTGCCTGCGTGCGTATTTGCCCTTGCAGGTTGTGGACAAGCCGAACAGAAAATCGAATCAAGTGGACAACAGACCAACACACCAACAGAGACCGCTACTAGCACCACTACAGGTAATGACGGCAGTAGTAACAAGGCTTATGAAGGCACCATTTCTGGTGTCATAAGCGACAGTATGTGCGGCAAGGATCACTCCGGCATGGGTGAGCTTGGAAAAGATCCAGTGGCTTGCACAACCAAGTGCGTTGAGCAAGGAGCAAAATACGTATTGGTCAGCGACAGCGGAGATGTCTATCGGCTGACAGATACGAGTCAGGCAAAAGGGTTAGCTGGAAAGCCCGTGTCGATCGAAGGACACATCGATCCGAAAGAGAAAGCGATCCATGTTCACTCAATAGCAGCTAAGTGATATGGAGGCATTGTGTGACTGTTCAGGACGACGGCGATCATGACTGGAGCATTGCTGTATCAATTCCGAGTTTTTCAGAATGCTAAACGTGCGGCAGTTGTAGAAGGGGTGCGATGACCAAGGAGCAAGCAAATCCATTGAATGAAAGATCAAGCAGCATCGATCCTGTCTGTGGAATGACAGTCGGTGCTGACAGTGATTACGTAGTTGAAGAATGCCATAAGCGCATATTCTTTTGCAGCTCTCATTGCAAGGACAAGTATTTTGCCATTGCGCCAAAGGACATCGATCCAATTTGCGGGATGCGTGTGCCTTCTAGTTCTCCATATACGCTAGAAGAAGATGGTCGAGTGCTTCGCTTTTGTAGTGTGGACTGTCGCGCTGTCTACCAGGAGAGGAGGAGGAAGTGACGGTGGCGAGCGATAGATCAATTGCCTACTTCTCGATGGAGATTGCACTTGAGTCGAGTATACCGACCTATAGTGGCGGTCTTGGTGTGTTGGCTGGCGACACGATCCGGGCTGCCGCAGACATGAAATTTCCAATGGTGGCAGTCACGCTGTTGCACCGGAAAGGATATTTTTCTCAAACTCTTGATTCTGTTGGAACTCAGCATGAGGCACCGACTCCCTGGCCAGTTGACGAGTATCTGAACCTGAAAGAAGTATCTGCTCGGGTCTCAGTCAGCCTTGACGGTCGTACGGTCGCGTTGCGAGCATGGCAGTATGACGTCAAAGGAGCGACTGGCCATTGGGTGCCGGTGTATTTATTGGATACGGGACTTGATGTTAATTCGGAATGGGACCGTAGAATCACTGATTCATTGTACGGTGGTGACAAGCACTACAGGCTGTGTCAGGAAGTGGTGCTTGGTTGCGGTGGTATTCGGCTGCTGAGAAGTCTTGGATACGACAGGTTGGGCCGTTTCCACATGAATGAAGGTCACTCAAGTTTGCTGGCCCTGGAGCTGTTGGATGAGGAGGCGGGCAAGGCCGGACGCGATTGCTTTACGCATGAGGAAGTAGAGTTAGTACGGAAGAAATGCGTGTTTACTACTCATACACCCGTAGCGGCTGGTCACGACCAATTCCCTCTCGATCTGGTGAAGCAGGTTACCGGACGTTCAGACATATTCAACATGAAAGAGGTGTTTTGCTGTGAAGGCGTGCTCAACATGACATATCTGGCGCTGAACTTAAGCCACTTCGTTAACGGCGTCGCTAAAAAGCATGGCGAGATTTCTCGGTTGATGTTCGCTAAATATCCCATCGACGCGATCACAAATGGGGTCCATGCGGCGACCTGGGTTAGCAGTCATTTGGCTTGTTTGTTTGATGAGTTTATTGCTGGCTGGAGAGAGGACAACTTCAATTTGAGGTACGCGCTCAAAATTCCGAAGGAAAGGATAGAGGCTGCCCACGCCAAGGCGAAAGGTCAATTGCTGGAATATCTTAGGCTAAGAGGATTCGCTGGATTTGAAGAAGGCATTTTGACGATTGGTTTTGCTCGAAGAGCCACCGGCTACAAGCGAGCAGATTTGTTGTTCCAAGACATTGAGCGATTGAGAAAGATAGTCAAAGACGGCGGTCCGATTCAGATCATTTTTGCCGGAAAGGCGCATCCGCATGACTTGGCTGGCAAAGGTCTAATAAGACGTATCTACGCAGCAAAGGAGGAGTTGAAAGACGGTCTGAAGGTCGCGTATCTGCAAGACTATGACATAGATATGTCGAGACTCCTGGTATCTGGCGTTGATGTATGGCTAAACACACCGATGCCACCGCTGGAGGCGTCTGGCACCAGTGGAATGAAGGCGGCCATGAATGGTGTGCCGAGCTTGAGTGTTCTGGATGGCTGGTGGATTGAGGGTTGTATAGAAGGCATTACGGGCTGGGCGATTGGTGAGGTGGATGGTGCGCCCAGTGAAAGCGAGCGGTCGCGCAGAGATGCGTTATCGCTCTACGACAAGTTGGAGAAGGTTGTTCTGCCGAGATTTTATTGTGATCGCGAAGCATTCGTCGACACGATGAAACACGCAATTGCGCTCAACGGCTCGTTCTTCAATACGCAGAGAATGCTGCAGCAGTATGCGTTGAAAGCATACCTGCTGTAGGAGGTGTACTTGTGACTGTGGTGAAACAGATAGAGTCAGTGCGCAAGGGAAGCTTTACCAGCAGGTATTTGCCGACTTACTGCGTCTTTCTGTCGACGCTTGATCTTTCAGTGAATACTCGCATTGCATACAAGTATCAAGTGTCACATTTCCTGTCTTGGTTGCATCATTCACAAATGGCTGATTATGGGCTCGCCGAGCCAGAGGCAAGAGATGCAGTTGTTGCGCAATACAAGGTCTTTTTGAAGCGACAGAGAGGAGTGAAGTGCAGAACTATCAATGCTGCTTTGACGGCAATTGATAGTTTTTACGGATTTCTCGGACTCGGTAAATCCGGTGTACAGCGCGACCGCGAATAATTGGCAGGAGCGAATATGGTGTCAAAGAAAATCATAAAGAAGCGAGAACGACAAAAACAGATGAAGGAAGCCACAGCGAGACGGGTTTCGCCATTAGCGGTGGTCAGTGTAGCCTTGCTTGTTGGTGGTGTGTGCTTGTACTTAGTACTGGCGCCGTTGCTTGCTCCTCAAAATCCGCTAACTGCGTGGGACGATAGATGGAAGACATTACCAGGCTCAGGTGCGCCCGCTAGAGCAATCAATGAAGTGAAAGAAGCTTATGCATTTGCTGCACACCACCCGGAGGTAACCGATCATTTGCCTTGCTTTTGCGGCTGTGCCGCGCGATATAAGCATAAGGGTCTGACCGATTGCTTCGTAAAAGGTTGGACTACTGATCGATATCCAATTTGGGATTCCATGGGATTCACCTGACCAATGTGCATCGACATTGCACGTGATGCAGTGAGGATGATGGAAGAAGGAAAGAACCTGGCTTCGATGCAGAGGGAGATCGATAGCAAGTATAGGAAGATCAGCGGCAAATCTAGTCATACAGAGACAGGTTTTGATAGAGGCTCTTAGGAGGGGACTAAAAAGCAAGAGAAAGATTACAGGCAAGCAGATTTTGATCGCCTCTTTGCATAAGAGAAGGCGAGAGATTTGGTTTCCAGCGAAAGACTCGAGAAGCCGCAATATATCTGGTTTTCCAGAATTGTATACATAGTTGTAATGATGGGAAAATGTGGACTTTAGGTAAGGATTACTAAGGAGTTGTGTAATGAAAAAGTCAGCAGTATGTTTTAGGGAGAAATGTCTCATGCGTACAAACAAATTTTTATTGCTTGCGCTAATCGCTGGCACCATGGCTACTGCTGCTTTGCCGGCATTAGCAAAAACCTATTCCGGGTCTATATCCGGAACGATCAGCGACAGCATGTGTCAATTCGACCACTCCGGCATGATAAAGTCCGGACATGGAACTACTGCCGCTACCTGCACGCAGAAGTGTGTTAAAGAAGGCAATAAGCTGGTTCTGTGTGATCCCAAAACCAAGATCGTATACAAGCTCACCGACGCCGGTAAGGTCAAGAAGTACGCCGGCAAATCTGTGACTGTCGCTGGTCACATAGACACTGACAGCAAGACCATACATGTTCACAGTGTGAAAGCCAAATGACTTTCACATTGAAGAAAGCAGGAGGAATGCCATGAATGACGGGCATTCTTCCTGCCAGAGAATTCAATTGATCCAACGGCTTCTTCTGCTGACACTCACTGGCGGATTTCTTATCTTGCTCGTAGAAATTCGCTTCCAACATTCGGTAGTGATGGGAGAAAAATGGCAAGCCTGGATACCGGTGATCTACCTAACAACTCTGCTCGTGCTGGTACCAATCGCCATGGTATTTTTCCGCCGCTTTGGACGAAACTTGCTCATAGTCCTTTTCTCTGGCTTGACAGTCGTTGGCACTTTAGGATTCTGGTTTCATTCCAAAGACAAGCCTATACAAGCCGTCTCGCATGTCATAGCAACCGATCTCGAACAACCAGGTCATGTAAAAATCTCCAATGAAGACAAAGAGACAAACCCGCCTCTCTTGGCTCCTTTGTCGCTTGCCGGTCTTGGAGCTATAGGCGTGCTTGTGTCTCTGCTTACTGATAAACGAAAAAAAGATGCCGAAGAGTAATTCTTCCAAAGGTCGACTTCACATGAAACTCGTCCGAGCAAACTCGATTGCTTTATTGTTAATCCTGACCGCTCTGCAACCAGCTCAGACTCAGGATCAAGCTCCACAATTGCGCGGCGTGCCGCCGGCTCAAACGCAAGGACTCCCAAGCCTAAAGGCGCCAACAAGTCAAGTTTCTAGCGCCTCGCCAATGACCCTTTTACAGATTGAACAACTGGCCGTTCAGTCCAACCCGACTTTAGCTCAAGCAGAATCCAGCATTCCGTCATCAAAGGCCATGCGTTACCAAGCCGGGCTCTTGCCGAATCCGGTCCTGGGCGGTGAGGTAGAGAATTTTGCATTTCGCTTTTTAGACAAAAAACCGGCTTACTTTGGCTTTGGAGTTCAGACTATACCACTTGGCGGCAAGCTCAGAAAAATGCGCGCCATCTACAACGTGCAGGTCACTCAGGCTGAACTTGAAGCATCTATGCAGCGTCAGAGAGTTCTGAACACTATACGCAATGTCTTCTATAACGTCTTAGGTGCGCAGCAGACCCTTGATTTACAAACGGAATTAGCTGTCATCGCAAGAGATGCCACCACAACCACATCTGAACTTTTCAATGTCGGAGCAGCTGACAAGCCGGATTACCTGGAATCCAAAATAGAAAAAGAGCAAGTAGAACATGATTTAGTGGCCGCACAAAACAGCTACTTGCAGAGCTGGCGTGCGCTGGCAACACTCCTGGGTAACCCACAGATGGCGCCGGTGCGCCTGCAAGGCAACCTGGAAGAACGCATCGGTAAACTGGATGAAGAAGAACTATACCGCCGAATGCTAGAAGAAAGTCCGCAAATGAAAGCGGCGCAACTGCAGATCAAGAGGGCGCGGGCAGTACTGATCAGAGCCAAAGCCGAGCCCTATCCGGATTTGTACGTTCGTGGTGCCATCGGATACAGCACGGAATTTCTAGACACGGGAGAAGAAGGACCTGTCCCGCGTACTGGTGTTTTAGCCAATGCACAGGTGGGAATGACATTGCCTATTTTCAATCGTAATCAAGGCGGCATTGCCTCTGCTCGCGCTGAATTGCTATTCGCGGAACGGGACGTAGAGAGACTAAAAATGACCTTACGCATGCAAGTGGCGGCGATTATACGCGAGTACAACACCGCACTAGATGCTATAACCCGCTACCGGAACATCATTTTGCCGAGCGCCGACGAGGCATACCAGCTCCAGAAAACCAAGTTTGAACAAATGTCGGCGTCATACCCGCAAGTGCTTATTGCGCAGCGCACCAAGTTTCAAGTGCGCCAGAAATACATCAATGCGTTAGTGAGCCTACAGCAAGATGCTACGCAAATAGAAGGCTTCTTGCTATCGGGCGGATTAGATGTGCCACGTACCCAATTCGATGCACCTATGGAGCATCGCGGCATGCCGGGCTTACCAGGCGGGCGGTACACATCGGAAGAGGCAGACATTAGCTCGCTCGATGAAGCTCACAATGTCGATCATTACTAACAGAAGAACCTTTATCGGAATGAAATTTCAAACTGTGGAGCGATTCATGAGAACAACGAATGTCATTACCTGCATACTTGTTTGGTCGCTGACGTCAGTCCCAGCAGGACTTGGACAAGACCACAGCAAGATGGATCACAGTAAGATGAGCATGCCTGGCATGGATCACAGTAAGATGCAAATGCCTGTAAAAAAGCAGAGCAATAAACAGGCGCCTGCAATGGATCACAGCAAGATGAAAATGCCTGCGATGGACCACAGCGCTCCTCCTATAAAGAAACCTTTTGGCAGTGCGCCACTACAATCGGTGCCCGTAGTAACACCAGATGTCCCGCACTTGCCATGGGAAATGGAAAACGGTGTGAAAGTATTTCATCTCACCGCAGAGATAGTGAAGCGCGAAGTATTGCCCGGATCTAGCATGGGACCAGCAAAAGTTTTGACCCTATGGGGATACAGTGGTAGCGTTCCTGGACCAACCATTGAAGTAAACGAAGGTGACCACGTCCGGGTCATTTTTCACAACCAACTGCCTGAACCTACCACAATACATTGGCACGGACTGGAAATTCCGGTCGCTATGGATGGCATGCCATTCATCAGTCAGCCGCCTGTGAAGCCGGGCGATACATTTGTCTACGACTTCACTCTGCACCAAAACGGCACTTTCTTTTATCACTCGCATGGCGCTATGCAAGAGATGATGGGTGCCATCGGTCTATTTATCATTCATCCGAAGAAGCCGCATTATCCAGCGGTGCAAAAAGACTTCGGCATAGTGCTACAAGAATTTGCCGCGTTGCAAAATAACCCGGTTCCAAACTCAATGGCGATGGAATTTAACTGGCTAACTTTCAATGGCAAAGCAGCACCGGCAACGACGCCGCTAATCGTGCGCCAAGGCGACCGGGTGAGAATTCGACTCGTCAATCTAGGCATGGATCACCACCCTATTCACATTCACGGGAATCAATTTTACGTAACAGGCACTGAAGGCGGAAGAATTCCACAATCTGCCTGGTTTCCTGGAAACACTGTTTTGGTCGGCGTTGCCCAGGCGCGCGACGTTGAATTCGACGCGAAGTATGTGGGTGATTGGATGCTGCATTGTCACTTACCGCACCACATGATGAATAATATGGTGTCGATGGTGGGACCAATGGCCCACGTCGGACAGGGTATGCATACCGGTGGCGGAATGGAAGAAGGCATGGGTATCGTGAATCAAAATAGCGCTACTGATGAAGATCTTGGTCCCGCAATGGGCAGGGGTATGGGCAATACCGTTGATCGTGATCAGGCAACCTCTCACAGCATCGGACAGACGGACAAGTCTCCTCAACGAACATCAAACACAGCTCTAGGAGCTGATAAGAATAGCGAAAAAGGTCCGGGGTATCCCCAAGATGATCTGATGATGATGCCGATGGATGCTGCAGTTGCCAAACCAGAAAACAACTATCTGGCTCCCGGATGGTCCGGCGCTTTAGCCGGCATGATGAATCTTGTTCGGGTATTGCCACCTGCCAAATATGATCAACTGATGCGTGACATTCAAGCAAAACACGTAGACCCTGCCCAACTCCGGTCCAGCATGCCGGGGATGGATCATATGAAAATGCCGGGCATGAATCACAGTAATATGGACATGCCGGGGATGGATCATTCTAAGATGCAATCAAAGCCGGCAGTCCCAGGAAAAGCTGAAACGGCCCCGGCTGACCACAGCAAAATGCAAATGAAGCCAGGTCCCGCAAGCAGAAGCAAAAAGTCTGGCGCAGTGCGGACCCAGAAGAACTCTCCGGCTAAGAGCAGAAAGAAGAGCCCTGAAACACGCACTGCGCCGGGGAGGACGAAGAAAAGCTCCGGCATGAGCCAGAAAGCTCCGGCGGCAAGAACAAAAGAGCAAGCACCCGTGAAGGACCACAGCAAAATGGACATGCCTGGCATGGATCATAGTAAGCACAAAATGTAGCAGGGGTCCCACTAGCTGCTTCTCGTGGCTCGTAGGGTGATTCTTCATAGGATGGTAGGATGGACTCCCATTAGACTCATCAAGGAGCGTCAGGCATCAAGGAGCGTCAGGCACATGATTTCAATAGACTTGTGCGTTGTGCGAAAGCATGAGGCTGTTTGTCATCATGTGGAACGTACTTGGCCTGCGGCTGTTCGATGCTTTGTTACATTCAAATAGCATATAGGTTGACTCTGCTATTGCCGTATCAAACACGTTTGCCAGGTTTAGAGTGCCTTTCAGCAAAGGGGAAAGGCACCTAAAGATTTTACTCAGGGCGGCACTACGCGGCTTTTAACGCGTCTGTTTATCTGTAAACCTGGAAACCCAGGAGGAATATAGATGACAGTATTGCGATTGCTGACGGCAATTGATGTGGCACTGACGGTGCTTTGTCCGACTGCGGCTTTAGCGCAGTCCTATAAGCCAAGCGATCACGGCAAGATGAAACATCATCAGCATGATCATCACATGTAAGTTGTCGACGGCTTTCTGAGCTGGAATCACGGAGGCCATAAGTATGATTACACTAAAATCGCTTGTCACTGGGGCAGCGCTGTCTGTTGCCCTGTTTGCTGTGCCTAACTCGGCGCAAGCTCAAGCGCAGATCTACGTCAATCCTTACGGTGGAGTGCCTTATTCGGGTTATTCCGACCTCTATTATGGTGGCTTCAGTTATTCAGGGGTTCCTTACTCCTACTATAACGACGGCCGCCACCACTATGGACCACATAAAAAGCTGCATTGGACGGGCCAAGAGGGATTGCACTGGGGCCGTCACTACGGTCGGCATCACATTGGTGGCCATGATTTTCGTTATCCGAGGTGGTACTGACGATCTTCA
>JAGVKB010000005.1 GCA_020050835.1 Candidatus Obscuribacterales bacterium
AATCGGTAGAGAAAGACGAAAAGGATCTAGTAGCAGCAATGAAGAGGACCGTAAAGGCGCAGTAGCAGGCAGGCTAGGCAATGGTCGTAATCAAACACAAATACATACCAGGAAGAAATCGAGGCGGAAATGTCGTATCGATCGGTAAAGCTCTGGCGCACATCAAATACATCCAACACCGCCCAGGACCGGACAAAGAGCGAGAGGGGCGGGAGTTTTTTAACGAGAAAGGCGACAGGATAGATGCAAAAGAAATGCGACAAGCTATCCGAGAAGCAGGCAATGACCGAGTAGTGGTGCATAAGTTGACGCTCGCGCCAGAGATAAACCCGGAGGACAAAAAGGCATTTACCCGCGAGGTCATGGACAAGCTAGGGCAAGACATGGGGCGGGATTTGAAGTGGTTCGGAGTCGAGCACGACAACACGGATCACCACCATATTCATGTTGTTGTACTAGGCAAGGACCGCAACGGGACCGAGGTTAGGATAGGGCTAAAGGACATAGACAAAGCAAAAGAGCACGGGGAGCGATACCTGGAAAGGTGGCATCCTCGCGAGCTTGAGCGCGCAAGAGAAGAACGAAGAGAAAGAGAAAAAGAACGCCGAGACGAGCGAACAAAAGAGCGAGAGATAGCCAAAGCAGAGAGAATCAGAGACGGTCTTGAGCTTCCTTGGATGCACAAGAAAATCATCAGAGAGCAATTAGAGCCGTACAAAGATTGGCGCAAAACCCAGGACCAGAAGGAGCTTGAGAGAGACAGAAAAAAGGACGAAGGGGAGCGACCATACCACCAGGACACGATAAAAGCGGCAGGCAAAGAATGGTCGAAAGCTAACACAGCTAAAGAGCTGAGAGATTTAAATGAATACCTTTGGGACAACTATGACGAGCGGATAGACAAGAAAGACTTTGCCAGGCTGTCGGGTTGGATAAAGGACAAAGAGAGAAGTGGCGACACGAAGGCGGAAGCAAAAGAGCCGAAAGACAAGAAACGACGCGACTTAATTGAGCATGACGGCAACAAGTACAAGAAAGAAGACAGCTACGAGAAGCTCACCGGATTGGCTAAGGAGCTGAGAGAAAAGAGTGAGCGGCTACCTTATGACGACTACCAGAAGCTCAGAGGATGGATAGAAAACAAAGACAGGGAGCGATGGAGCGGAGCATTAGAGAAGCAGATAGAAATAACGCATAAGAAGTTTGAGCGAAGCAAAACCCCATCAGACCTGAAGGCGCAAGAAGGCGGCAGGGTAATTAACCCGATGCAAGACGCCCTAATGCGAAATCCGATAGTCGGGCTATTCATGACAGAGGCGGCGATAGCGTCAGAAATAGTACGGTCGATAACACTTGATGACAGAAACCGAGACTACGTAAAAGAGCAGCGGGACGGACTAGAAGACGCTAAAAAGAACCTCGATGAGCGCGAAAAAGACAAAGGGGAACGGGACGGATTAGACGAATTATTAGGCGAGCGATTTGGGCGCAATTATACGAAAAATCAAGACAGGAACAAGGAACTAGAGGCAAGAGAGAAGATAGAAAAAGCGATAGAAGAGAACAAGGAGCGCAAGGCAAAAGAGAAGGAAAAAGAGCGCGAGCGTAACCGAGAGAAAGACAGGAGCCCGTTTGAGCGTGACCCGTGGGGAAGGTGGTAAAGCATGGCGTTTAAGAATCTGAGCATACGCATACCGGAAGAAGCGCATGCCGAGCTAGAGAAGCTTGCCCAGGAGCGACAGCAAAAAGTATCGGACGTAGCGAGAGAACTGATCATGCAAGGGCTGAAAGGCAGTCCAGCTGACAATGGGGTAATAGTTGAGTATCTGGAAGGATTCGGCGCCGTGCTTGCGTCGCTGCATACGGAATCAACTAGAGCCCGCTACTACAGCGAGCTTATGACTAGTTACGCGATGGACATGCAGAGCTTGATGATTGAGGGAAAGGTGATCGACAAAGCAGCTAAAGAGGCTCTGCTAGCCAAGTTCGGGAGTGCTTCTGTACAGGTGGCACAAGAAGCATGGTGGAGGGCGCTAAATGCAAATGTGCCGGCAGAAAAGTAGACGCCTGCGGCTGAGGCTACCCGCCCGCCACCCTAAAACCGTGAACCTGTGAGGCAGAGCAGAAATGCCAAGACTTAGCCAACTGGCAGGCGTAGAACTAGATTACACCTCACTTGCGGCGAGATTCTATGAGAAGCGAACTGAAAGACAACGCAGAAGCAAGAACAGTAAGACCAACTGGGAGTGAGGCTGTAAGCTTGATGCCGAGTCAGCAAGACCTGGCGGCGTTCTGGCAGAACCTGAAGCTAGCAGGCTCGACTAAATCAAGAGAGCAGGAAATGTTCAGTCAGGGTTATATGTTCGGAAACCTTGAAAGCCTATATGGCGGAAGCGGAGCAGGGATCGGAGCTGATAATTATCTGACTGAGAAGGGAACAATAGGCAAAGTCGGTTTAGTGGGGACTTCGCCAATGTCGGAATTAAAAGCGAAGGACCAGGGCGACCGGCAGCAAGGACAGCAGCCAGAAAAAGGAACCCTGACCACACCAGAAGGGCAGCAAGTAAGAAACGCAAGCGGCGAACAGGTCGAGGCTATTAAGGCAGCCAATCCCAATGTTAGCGATGGATCGGTAAAAAATTGGGCGATGATGTCACAAGCTGAGAAGTTTGCCCATGTCGAAAAGACCGGACAAGACCACAGTTTAGAGCTTGTGGACCATGAGCCATCCGGCAAAGAAGTAGTAATAGCAGCCCGGCAGATGTTTGCCGGAGCCGAGACAAAGAGCGCATCTCAGGCACTAGTGCAAGAGCTATCAGAAGTAGATAACCGTCCGATCAAAGACTATGGATGGCAAGCAAAGCAGCATGGACAGGACAAAGTAATCGAGACTGGCTTAGAGTATCAAGCAGGAAAGAAGCCAGAAATTACAGCACAAGGGCTATTTGAGAAAATTGGCGCATTGCCCCTGGACCAACAAGCACAAGTAATAGGCGCTGGAATTAAGGCATACAGCGGAGAGCTGAGCCATCAGCAATTCAGAATAGGCGTAGGCGCGATAACTGGATTAGGCGACGGTATTGTAGGACTGGCTCAGGGAGTCGAAAGTCTGGGCAAGGCAGTAATAGGCGTAGCGCAATTTAGCCGGGATGTGATGTCGAACAGTCCCGCAGCAGTAGAGACGGCAGGCAAAGCCGGTGAATCGCTCGGTAAGCTCCTGGTCGGTGGCATCCGAGTTTATAGCGCAGCAGAGGGCTACCTTGAGTCCGTAGGAGCTGCTACTAACATTGGCGACTACGGTAAGGCGCTTAGAGATGTTGCCTGGCTAGGACAGCAAATGAACAGCCGCTGGGAGTCTATGAGCCCAGAGGAGAAAACAAAGCTAGTAACAAAGCTATCAGTAGAGAACCTTGGCGGGCTCGCTGTGGGCTTTGGCGCTGATAAGTTGGCAAAGAGCGTAAAGATAACCGAGGCATTGGAAGCGCTCGGAGCCGAAGCTTGCCAGTTGGGTGAAGGTCCAAGAAACAAAGCAGGTAAGCTTATTGGTCGGATGTTAGACGAGTTGATGCCCCGACCTAAAGAGCTTTACATGCCAGAAGTACCAAAAGAGTTAAGACATCTGGAGCTGTCCAGAGCAGAACCAGAGCTGATTTCCGCTATGCAAGCTAAAGGTAGAACTATCGAAGTTGCTAAGCCTGGGTCTTTTCACTATTCGCGTTTGCAACGTCACGAGCTGGCTGGATCTGCCATGAATGACGATATTTTCCTCATTGAAAATGGACCTAAAATAGCCGCTCTCGAAGAGTTTTTGCATGGCACACAGCGGAAATTACCAACCTTGGCAAAAATAGAAGATGTTATTTTAGAGATAGACGTTAAGGACTTTATGGTTCGCCATCGCAAGCTTCTTGGGCTCAGCAACAATGATGTTAAGGTTCTGGAAGCATTGAAAGAAGGTGAGATTGAGAAAGCTGCTCAAAAGGGATTGAGGTGGATACGCTAATGGAAAAAGCCACATACAAGCCATTTTGCAAAGTCATTGAGACTTACATGATGAATGATTATTTGATCTTGGTGACAGACAAATTTGATAGTGGTGACTATCGAACTAACGAGATCATTCAATTGCGGCGCCCTGGTTTTGAGCCGATGAATTACCAGAGCGGCGCCGTTCACTTTGCTAAAAGTATTGAATCACTGGGACATGAGATCGAATTCTGCTTAGGTATCAGCGGATTAAAGGTCGAAGATGTACCAATCGGTAGTGAAGTATGGCTAAGCGCGCAGAGACCGGTCCGACCAAAATCTCGCAAATATGAGTACATTGACGCTAAAGGTGCTGATCAAGCACTGATTCAAAATGAGAAACCAAAAACAGTCAGAGGCGCTTAGGATTAGGATTTTTTGAGGCGAGATCCAAGCAATTGGAGTACCCCAAAAGGGTTGGTAAAAACTATCGACCTCTTAAAACCCTGATAAACAGCCGTTCTAAATAAAGTGAATATGAAACATAACGGGCAGTATCAGACACTCACCGTTTTACGTAGTTGAGCAAACGCCGCCACCATGCGCTTTTTGAGCTATCCTCTAGTTTCGATGTATAAACCCGCACATGCGCTATCCTGTTGAGGTTGTAGCGAGGATTCTGCTTTGAGCCATATTTTGATCGCCGATACGCCGGAAGGTGCCGTAGCCCTTCAGCGTATTTTGAAAGGGCATGAGTGTGTTGTTGTAACAACACTCAGAGAGGCAGAACAGCGGCTTGAAGCCGAAGTTTACGATCTGATTATTGCCGGTTTGCACTTTGATGACTCACAGATGTTTGAGTTTATCCGCGAAGTCAAGAAAAGCAGAAAGAACGCTGGTAAGCCCATTATCTGTTTTAGCACACGCGCAACTCAAATGTCTCGCGTTATGCACGAGAGCTTAGAACACAGCACCAGAGCGCTTGGGGCTTGGATGTATCTAGCAGAACACTCCTGCAATGTCTATCAAGATCCAGACGCAGAACTACGGCGCATCATGGAAAGATGTTTTACAGAAGAGTCTCGCAAGGATATTCAACAACAGAGATTAGTGATTGAGAGGCAGCGAGAAGAGCTTCAGAAGCTTCGTCAGCTACTCCAGGGGCAAGACTGGACACCCGAAATGCAAGAGTACCTAGACGGCTTACAGAGAGACTTAGAATTGTTATTAAAAGAAATAACTCGGTTGCATTCGGCTGCTACTGTCGAAGGCGCTAGCGTTGTAGCCTCGCGAGATCTTAAAGACCGTGTATCAAACAAGGTGACAACGACAGAAAATAGCATGACAAACACGGAAGAAACGCAGGCTGTAACCGAAGATAAGCAATCAGTTGAAGAAAGTGAGCTTGCCGCAAAAGAAGTTATAAAACAAGAAGCGGGCGAATTAAAGCAGCGCAATCAGCCAAAAAAGAAAAAGAGCGATTTGTAGCGATATGCAGTAGAATGCAAAAATATGACTCCAAAAAGTGTGACGTTATGGACATTGAAAAGGTTCTATTAATCGATGACAACGACACAATTAGATTGATAGTTAGGATAGGACTTGAAAGCCATTTTAAAGTGTTCCTAGCCTCATCTGGTCCAGAAGGCATTGTTCTTGCAGAGGCGGAAAAGCCAGATATAATCTTGCTCGATGTGCGAATGCCGGGTATGAACGGACCAGAAACTCTCCTAGAGCTTAAGCGAAATCCGCTCACAGCCAACATTCCAGTAATATTTATGACGGCTAGTGTACAAAAAGAAGAAATTGAAACATACAAAAAGCTGAGTGTGATTGGTGTTATCGAAAAACCATTTAGCCCATTAAATCTGGCAGAACAGCTATCTAGACTTGCGCGCCCGCTGCCACCGGTAATGGTGTCATCAAATAAAACATAAACGATGGTATCAGGCACTCATTGTTTTAGGTAGTTCAGAAAACGCCGCCACCATGACACTTTCGAGCGATCCTCTAGTAACTTCGTTTTTTCTTGGCTCGCTTGCAATTGTGCCTTAAGTGATCCAATTTCAAGCATGGCAGCCTCAAGACGCTCAGTCTTACGGTCTAAGAGGTCGATCAGTGCATTGTCATGAGAAGGCGCTGAGGGGGTAGTTACTAGCCTGTTAACAGGTTGGTAATGACCTGGTAACGACCCATCAGGAAAAATCCGCCATTGCTCACCGCTTGGGGTTCTGACCTTGGTAGCTGCTAGCTCGTTGCGCTTGAGTCTTCCTCTAATGGTAGATTCAGAGGTTTTGTAAAAGGCGCATGCTTCCTTGATTGACAAACCTACTAGGGGGTTGTTAACAGGCTGGTAATGACCGGTTACTAGGGTGTCAGCCTGGCTCTCTGACTCGAAAATTTCAATACCTTCAATTTCGACCGCTGATTCGTGGTCGGAAAGAGTATGAGCCTCAGATCTTGTATAGCTCATACAGGAACCTTTTGAGCCGTTGCAAAGCGCAAGACCTCATCCTCAGTAATCTCAAACATGGCGAGGCGATCAGGTGAGATAGACTTGCCGAGATTCAGGCGGGCTGCTTGCCTTGCTACCTCACTCTGCCTCATGTCAATTTCTTGCGTTAGTGGTTCAAGAGAAGGAATGACAAGCTGTCTAGCTTGTGGGCGTTTAACAGTAGCGGCTCGTTTTCGACGTTTTTGAGCAACTATTTCGAAGCTGGCTCTCAGACCTGGAAAATAGCGCAGCCTGTCATTAGACCATTCGACTTTGGCAAGATATCCTTTATCGCAGAGCTCTTTATGGGCTGCTTTTAGCTGTTTTTTCGCTTCTTTAAGTTCGTCCCATACTTTGATGCCAAGTCGCTGAGCGAGCCATGAATAGCTAAGTTCAATGTATTCTTGTTCTTTACGTTTGCCATGAAAGACGCAAGACAAGTGCGGATATAGTAGCGCTGATATCTCTATTTCGAGGGAGCGCAGCAACTCCCAATCGAGGCTCTTAACGTAGAAGGCATCAAGGTTCTGCCGAACAAGTGGATGCAGTGAAACCTCATTGGTTTCCCAGATTTTGCCCTCATACATTTCACCTTTTAAGCGCCAACTGCTCAGAAAGGTAAATACCTCGCCAGATTCAACATAGCTTCTGGTGCCTTTGTTGTAAAAGGCGCCTACGCTAATACAGTTTGTACAGCCTAATTTTTTTAGTGAAAGCTTGATGCGGCTTGCATTCTGACCGTTGTACTGCAAGCCGATTTCGTTAGCGATCTGATAGATAGATCCGATGTCGATCCATTGAGGAATAGGAGAGTTTGGACCTGTTCGAGCCTTGTCAGCACAGCGAAAAATCCAGAACATAACATTGCGCTCGATGGTTCCAGGCAGCCCTAGCCTTGGATCTGGCACTACACGCCATTCGATTTTTTTCTTTATGCCGTCGCGGTCAACATTTTCGATTAACTCAAGAAAGCGATTCTGAGCTGATTTACACGTAGAAAAATAAGGAAGACGAAGAAAGTTAAGCTCCGCTTTTACATGGGCAAAAAGTCCATCAAAGCCTTCTACATCATTGCTTTCAGTCACTTGTCCGACTGGCTTCATTCCGCTTCCAATCTCCTGCAAACCGCTGTGAGAATGACAGGCTCAATGTTTGGTGTCAATTACGCCTCCTGTATATATCGATTGTCAGGTGATGATTTTTGGGTGATGTCGGAGGAACCCCGGAATGATGTCGGAGGAACCCCGGAAATGATGTCGGAGGAACCCCGGAAATGATGTCGGAGGAACCCCCCTTGGAAACCGGTGCAGCCTTTGGTGGGTGTGGTTTTTCGGGCGCCCTAGAGCTATATTAGAGCAATTAAGAGCATACAAAACAGGTACGTTTGCCTTCGTCAAACGGGCATCTTTTTTGGTGTTTGACTCCCTACGCTTTTAAACTTTCCGGAGCGACGGCGAACAACTCAACAGCAACCAAGTCCCTGAGTGCTTTGTCGCCGCCTCTCACTCCAAGTTTAGCTTCGGGGTCAAACACTGGCGCAGTTGCTGCGCAACCGCATGAATAGCTGAACGCCTGCGGCATATCCTCACTTCGCTTCGCTACGTTCCGGTATTCCTCGGCGGATTTTTTTATGGAGCTCGGGTTCGCAATCTAACGGCAACCATCAAAAACACCGAACCAGGAGGTTCCGGTGGGCGAAGTTGAAAATGGTGCTCCCAGTCAAAGAGCAAAGTTAGACATCCCTGGGAGGCGTTTTAAGGCGTTTTTGGGGTTTGCCGAGGGTGGTCGGAGCGGCTGGGGGTGTTTTTAAGCCTTGCCGGGCGTTTAAGCGCGTATATATTTTCCGGCGAAGTGTAATAATAATATATGTAATTACGTAATATTATTACAGTATTACGTGCTATAATTCACTCACGGTGGCAAAAGAGGGGCGAAAAATGGCTAGAACAGTGGGAATTGACCGGGACGAAGTATTTGAAACTGCCAACAGGCTTGAAGCGGAAGGCAAAGAAGTAACAGCTTTGTCGATGTTGGCGGCGCTCGGGCGAGGCAGTTTGACGACGATTTACAAATATCTTGACGCCTGGAAAGACTCAAAGCCAGTAAAGACGCCAATGGTGCAAGTTGATCAACCGGAGTTAGTAAAGACAGCTTTTGCGACAGCCTGGCGAGTAGCGGCAGAAGAAGCGGCACGAGAAACCATGGTGATCCGGGAGAAAGCCGCCGACGAGATAAACGCAGCAATGAAACAGTTTCACGGAGCGCTAGAAGCGATAGCGAAACTTGAGGCAGAGCGAGAAGCAGACGCTGAACTAATCGAAGGTCTACAGAAAATCGCCGCTGAACAGAAAGCCGAGAACGCCAAGCTAGAGACAGAAGCGGCAACGGAGCGGGCGCGAGCCGACGAACTTAGGGACCAGCTGAAAGCGCTGCAGTCAGATCGAGATACTGCCATGAAAGCCGCCGCCGAATTAAAAGGGCTGACAGAGGCGCTAAAAGACCAGAACAAGCTGCTTATGGCGAAATTCGGCAGTGACGACAAGCCCGCAAAAAAGGGCAAGGCATAAAAACGTATACGTCCAACAGGTGAGCCATTACGGTCCCAAATGGGCTCAAAATAGCGCTAAAAGTAGCATAGTCCTAGAGCCGGTGAGCGTATACGTTTACCGGTTTTTTGGGGATGAAGCTGTATACGCCTGTTCTGTAAGCCGTTGTGGCTTTTCTGTTTTTGCGTGTTCTTGCCATTTGTTGCCATAGAGCACAAGTAGTGAATGTGTATAGGTGCCACTAGCGGGCTCCTACGGGATTGTAGTTGTTTGCGTGCTCTTGATGGAGCATCGTATAATCCAAATGTGGTAGGAGCGTATACGCCCACCAATAGGACCATGCAGGGCACGATTTGTCCCTTGCACCGGTACAAACGTAAGGCAAGATGAAAGAGCCGACTCACTTTTGTGAGTGCTCTAAACTGGAGCGTATACGCTCCGACTAACAAACTTAATTATGCAAAAAATACCGCCTAATGATATGGATATATAAGGTAGAAGGATAGTGGGAGCCGACTCGATGAAAGAAGCGAAAAAACGCGAATTTAAGCCAACGGTAGAGACCAAGCTAACTCAAGCAGATTCCAAAAGAGTGGGAGAGCTAGCAAAAGAGGACGGAGTGACAAAGTCAGAGATAGTAAGAACGGCTGTGCTGTGGTATTTGGCTCATAGAGATGAGCTGAAAAATGAGGCAAGAGATACGGTAATAGCCGAATCTATAAACGGCATGACAAACCGTATTTGCGCCATGCTAGCCAGGCAAGGGCGATTAGTGGCGACAATGTTTGAGCTGACGTATTCAAGCATGAGTCAAACAGATGAGGGCAAAGAAGCTTTTCAATCGGCACTGACAGCGGCTAAGCAGAAAATGGCTAAATCGGTAGAGAAAGACGAAAAGGATCTAGTAGCAGCAATGAAGAGGACCGTAAAGGCGCAGTAGCAGGCAGGCTAGGCAATGGTCGTAATCAAACACA